>JBAZVT010000006.1:0-38512 GCA_041660745.1 Minisyncoccota bacterium
GGTACAACACTAGGCGTCCTCATTGGTCGCTTGGTCTTGTATCTCCTTTGAGGTATATTGTGTCTACATTACCAGCGTCAGAGTCTCATATGTGGTGGACGAGTACAAGGGCTTGACCGCAATCCGCGGATGTGTATAATAGTGCATACCCTACAAGGAAGTAGGGTGTACATTGAAATTGTTAATTAAAGAAAGAACGTATTTGTCAAATATTTTTGTGCAAACGTTTCTGTTTATTTTAGAATGATTCCAACGCACTTATATTCAAGTGCAATGAGTTAGGAAAATGATTGTGGAAAAGAATAGCTGGATCAGAGTTTAAGTTGTAGCGCTACCGCTTCCGTCAAAAGAAGCCACGCACTATATTATCTTTTATTTTGTTCCGTTCATTTTTCATTAAGAGTTTGATCCTAGCTCAGGATGAACGCTGGCGGCGTGGATAAGGCATGCAAGTCGAGGGGGCCCGCAAGGGTCACCGGCGAACGAGGTAGTAACACGTAGGTACGCACCCCAAAGTCAGGAATAACTAGTCGAAAGATTAGCTAATACCTGATAGTCTCTTAGGAGTAAAGATTTATCGCTTTGGGAGCGGCCTGCGGGATATCAGCTAGTTGGTAGGGTAATGGCCTACCAAGGCAATGACGTCTAGGGGAGCTGAGAGGCTGACCCCCACCGATGGTACTGAGACACGGACCATACACCTACGGGTGGCTGCAGTCGAGAATCTTCCGCAATGGACGCAAGTCTGACGGAGCGACGCCGCGTGGAGGATGAAATCCTTCGGGATGTAAACTCCTTTTATAGGGGAGAAAGTTATTGATAGTACCCTACGAATAAGAGGTTGCTAAACTCGTGCCAGCAGCAGCGGTAATACGAGTGCCTCAAGCGTTATCCGGAATCATTGGGCGTAAAGGGTGTGTAGGCGGTCATGTTAGTCTTTTGTTAAATTCTTCGGCTTAACCGGGGACCTGCGGGAGAAACGGCATGACTAGAGGATTGGAGAGGTGAATGGAACTCATAGTGTAGGGGTGAAATCCGTTGATATTATGGGGAACACCAAAAGCGAAGGCAATTCACTGGCCAACTCCTGACGCTGAGACACGAAAGCGTGGGTAGCGAATGGGATTAGATACCCCAGTAGTCCACGCCCTAAACGATGATCACTAGCTTTTTGGAGTATCGACCCTCTGAGAGGCGAAGCTAACGCGTTAAGTGATCCGCCTGGGTATTACGGCCGCAAGGCTAAAACTCAAAGGAATAGACGGGGACTTGCACAAGCAGAGGATTATGTGGTTTAATTCGATGACAAACGAAAAACCTTACCAAGGTTAGAAATCTAGGTGAAGCTTCGAAGAAACTTGAAGCGTCCCACAAGGACTCCTAGACAGGTGCTGCATGGCCGTCGTCAGTTCGTGGTTTGAATTGTTCCCTTAAGTGGGGTAACGAACGCAACCCTCGTTGGTTGTTACAAGTGTCAACCGAGACTGCCCAGCCTTTTGTTCACAAGCATATGCTTGCGGATAGAAGGCTGGGAGGAAGGCGAGGATGACGCCAGGTCAGCATGGCCCTTTGATACCTTGGGCCACACACATAATACAATCGCCGATACAACGCGTCGCGACGGGGTAACCCTGAGCTAATCGTAATAAAGTCGGCGCCAGTTCAGATTGGGGGCTGAAACTCGACCCCATGAAGTTGGATTTGCTAGTAATCGCGGGTCAGCTATACCGCGGTGAATACGTTCTCAAGTCTTGTACTCACCGCCCGTCAACTCAAGGGAGTTGGGAATACCCGAAGTTCACGCTCGTCGTGGCCTACGGTAAGCTCAATGACAGGGAGTAAGTCGTAACAAGGCACGGGTAGCGGAAGCTGCTCGTGGATTATTTCAAATTGAATCTCGTGAGTGTTCGTTCTTCGGAATGGATGCGTCACTGACCGAGTCGATGTTTGTTTACAAACAGGGAATTGTTCTCATGACACCCTTAAGCATGAACACCTAGCTGTCGGGGCACGACAGTTAAATCCTTTGACTGGTGAGTTAAAGGTAAAAGTGAACGGAACAAAATAAAGGGTAATAGAAAGATCGCCGAAAGGCGGTTTTTTGTTGTCTGGAAAAAGAAGAAGTGGTATAGAAAGGTCGCACTTTTTTGCAGCAAAAAAGTGCGACCTTTCTTACTAATGTATACAAAAATTTAAGTTTATGTTAAGCCCCGTGTTACCAGAAAGGCGCTAGTGTAGTTAAAAAGTAGCTGTACAATTCACTAATTATGTGCTATTATATTAATAGTGTCGTTTGTGATCTTTTTGTAATGGAGTGCAAACTTTAGAAGGAAAGGAGTCCGTCATGAGTCGTGTTTCTAGTGAAATCGAGACCGAAAAAGGAGCTGGCGAGCATGACTCGCTTGATGACCCGTTTCAAATTCCTGCTGCATACTATCCGAGGTTTTTTGACACCCCGGTTGGAGCGGGAGTTGTATTCGGGTTTATCGTTCTCGGATTCATTGTTGCTGTGTGGTCTGGCTTGGTCTAGGGAAGGAGAAGGGAATGGATTCTCTTGAGGAAATACTGGCATGGAAGCGTGTTCGTACTCAGGAAATGCGGCAACGGAAACGAGTATTTTATGCCGAGCTTCGTCGTCGAAATTGGCGATTGATTCGCGGCATACTAACCGTTCTGATAGCGGTCTTTATCCTGGGGTATTTGGTGATACGGAATAATACTCCGCATGCACCAGGACAGTGGTTGCCCTGGTGACGCAAAGGGGTTCAAAAAAGTGGCTGGAGGGGCGCAACGCGCACCTCCGGCTTTTGTCTTGTTTTTTGTTTGATTTTCTGGTACATTTCTACTCACACAAGAAGTGTTTGTGATATGCACGTGTACTTGTCTTGGTGGCTCTGAAACGGGGTTAAGCATCCATACGAACATTTAGTTGAGAAATGATATATTGCGCGTGTAGCTCAGTTGGTAGAGCAAACGACTGATACTCGTTAGGTCCCAGGTTCGAATCCTGGCACGCGCACAAAAATAAAATCCCCGAGGACGGTCCTCGGGGATTTTATTTTTGTGCGCGTGAGCAAGGTGCAGTGCACCTTGCGTCCAGGATTCGAAACCCTGTGATGGATTTTTGTGAGCGTCTTTCGCGATACAAAAACAGAACAGGGATACTGCTGCTGTAAGCGGAGAATCCTGGTTTTTCTTTTTGTGCGTGTGAGCAAGGTGTGGGACATCTTGCATCCACAGGACGCTGTATACAAAGTTATTCACACAAAGACTTGATTAATTTCACATGAAGTGTAAGATTTTCTTTGGATAAGAAGGGTCTGTATGGATATGGTCTCTTCAAGTTCACACATCTTTTAGGAGAAGGGCAAATGAGGCAAGCGCAGACTGCGATTCCGGGCTATAGACAAATCAGACCAGCAAACGGGGCTTTCGGGTGTTTTACATCCGGAGGGTGTCCCGATCTCAAGGGTCAGGTTGGGTCGCGGGGTCGAACCTCTTCGTTGGCTGTCGAGCAATCGACTCTTTCCAATTCGGAAGATCGGTCAACGGCGGACGATAGTTCGGCACGCGAGTAGCTTTTTCAGTTAAATTTTTCCCCGCGCGATTGGGCATCGCGCGGGTTGCTTTTTTGTATAAATATGGTATTATTAGTAAAGATGGGTTTCTAGGATGTAATGGATTTGCATCCGCCCAGAGTAGTATTGTTTTTGGAATCGGAAAGGGTCGTGCCATGATTGGATCTGGCGAGGGGTTTGGGGACATATCCACAGACCATCCGGATGTTGTGGAAGCGGCGGCAAAAGCGAGGGTTCTGAGGAGCGCTCAAAGTAAGTCTCCGAAAGAACGGGCTACAGAGTTGAAAAGGTGTATTCGTTACTGGAAGGGTCCGGGAAAGAAGATCCGGGATCCCGAGGTTGACCCCGCGGCAGAACTTGCGAGATATGAGGAAGAACTCGCAAGGTTGGGACTTCCTGTTGATGAGGAGCCTGCTCCTGTTAGGGTCCAGGTTTCCAAACCGAAGGCTAAGACCTGCGCGCAAAAACCTTCGACGAGAAAAGCTCGTGGGTAGTCTGAAATCAACATGCTTTCTCGGAAGTAAAGAAGAGTCACGGGGCCGCGACATCTCGTCGCGGCCCAATTTTTTTGATTTTTTCCCAAAATCCTGTATGATGTAACCTCGTATAATAGTTAATAGAAAATTCATTAATCCACATGATTTCAATAAAAAAGACAAAAATTGTTGCAACGATAGGTCCAGCTACAGAAAGTGCAGAAATGCTTGAAAAGCTCGTAGATGCCGGCTTGAATGTTATGCGTCTTAATTTCTCCCACGGAGATTTTGTTGAACATCAGAAGCGTGTAGACAATATTAAAAAGGTAATGAAGAAAACTGGTAAAACAGTTGCTATTCTTCAAGATCTTTCTGGTCCAAAAATCCGAATTGGTGAGTTCTATCAGGACCGTGTTAACCTTGTTGCCGGAGAAGATTTCATGCTGACTACTGGGGATAAAATAATTGGCGACGAGCATAAGGCATGGGTAAACTATCCAACTCTCCACGAGGAACTCAAGGTGGGAGGATTTGTATTACTTGATGATGGTAAGAAGAAATTGGAAGTCATTGATATAAAGGGTAACGAAATCCACTGCAAGATTATTGTTGGTGGAGAAACCAAAGGCCGTCGCGGTGTGAATTTGCCAGGTGCATACTTGAAGATCAGTTCAATCACAGACAAAGATCGAAAAGATTTTGAATTTGGTGTAAAAAATAAAGTTGATTTTATTGCTCTTTCTTTTGTTCGCAGAGCTGAGGATGTTATTGAGCTCCGTGGAATGCTTGATAAAGCAAAGAGTAAGGCGATGATTATCTCAAAGATTGAGACAGAAGAGGCTATTGAGAATTTTGATAAAATTCTTGAAGTTACAGATGGAATCATGGTTGCTCGTGGTGACTTGGCGATTGAGATCCCTGCAGAAAAAGTTCCAATGCTCCAGAAGATGATGATTGAAAAGTGTAACGAAGTTGGAAAGCCTGTCATCACTGCAACACAGATGTTGGAGTCTATG
The DNA here is from genome assembly GCA_041660745.1 of Minisyncoccota bacterium. Classification (GTDB taxonomy): domain Bacteria; phylum Patescibacteriota; class Minisyncoccia; order Phycocordibacterales; family JBAZVT01; genus JBAZVT01. Next base: position 5,071 of record JBAZVT010000006.1, read on the forward strand.
ATCAAGCTTCCTGTTCCTACACGCGCTGAAGTTTCGGATGTTGCCAATGCGATTCTCGATGGAACAGATGGCATTATGCTTTCTGAGGAAACCACACTTGGTTCATATCCAGTTGAATCAGTAAAGGTAATGGCTCGAGTTGCTCACGAGATTGAGGAGAGTTACCCAGAAAGATATATTGGTTGCACAAATCCTGGGTGTATGACAATTTCAGACTCTATAACAGGTTCAGTTGTGGATACTGCTCATGATATTGGCGCAAAGGTTATTATTGCTCTTACTGAGACTGGTTTCACTGCTCGCATGATTTCTCGTTACAAGCCAGAGCCAATTGTTCTTGCACTCAGTCCAAATGAAAAGACGATCGCACAGCTTTCATTGTCATGGGGTTGTTTACCAATGAAGATTGAGAAGTTTAAATCTCTCAACGATGTGTTTAAGGTAGTTCGTGCATATTGTCTGAAAAATAAGCTTGCCGACAAAGGTGATAAGGTTGTGATTGTTGCGGGTGCTCCATTTGGTACAAAAGGCGTGGAGACAAACATGATGGTAGTGGAAAAGATTTAAAAAATAGTTTTTAAACTTTATAAAGTAAAGAAGCCGCGCCCTTTGGGCGCGGCTTCTTGAATAAATACCAAAAAAGCATTAAGCTGGTATATCCAATTGCATCTTTAGCTCAGTTGGTTAGAGCGTTCGATTCACATTCGAGAGGTCAGAGGTTCGAATCCTCTAAGGTGCACCATGCCGAGGTGGCGAAATTGGCAGACGCGCTGCGTTCAGGTCGCAGTGAGAGCAATCTCTTAAGGGTTCAAGTCCCTTCCTCGGCACAAAATTTCCTCTTTAGGAAATTTTGTGTTGAGAGTTCGTCCGGGGGACGAACGTGAAGGACTTGAAGCCCGATTGAGATTTTCTTAAGTTTCTGAACGAAAAGAAAATCCAATTGGGGTACTGAGTCTGTAAGACTCAAGTCCCTTCCTCGGCACACAAATTATTCACAATGCTTAGACATTTTACTTATGAGCTTAACCAGGGTCCATTGTCTTCCAGAGAAGAGCTTTTGGGTGATTGGAATGTTGGAAATTGTCGTAGAGCCGTTCAGTTATATCTTTTCGAAAAAAAGAATGTATTTTTGAAACCTGAAGAGGTGCTTTGTCCAGAGTCTTATAATAGAACTGGCGCTTTTGTTGTTAGTGGTGCGGATAAATTTTCTTTCGAGCTGCTTGTTGATGGGGATATTATTTATGCTGAAAAAATTCGTAATAAGGATGGAAAGATGGTAGATAAAAGTATCTGCACATTTCCTTCGTTTGAAGAATATTTAATTCACCTTCATACTGCTGTCTATACAGGAGAGAAAGATAAAGAGATTTGGCACGGCACTTTTATTGAGGGCTCGAGTTGTTTGTGGTCATTAGAAAAATTTTTACATTTTTATCGTCCTGTTGCAGCGAAACGGGTCGGTGGGCATATATTCGATTCTCGGCGTGATCGTGTATAATAGTACTATGTTCGCAGATATTGGAATTGGAGCGCTTTTGGGACTGGGGGTTGGTAAATTATTTAATGAACCAAACCTATGGCTATTTGTTGTATTAGGGGTGTTTTTTGCACTTCTTCCAGATTTGGATTTTATTGTTGAATTGGTGAAGCATGGTCGTGTTGGGGGGAAGGAAGAGAAAGAACATCGAAATCTTTTTCATTTCCCTCTATTATTTATTCCTCTCATTGTTGTCATGTTTTTTGTTAGTATTCCAGTCGGGACGCTCTTTGCCCTTTGTGTATTGTCGCATTTTATTCATGATAGCTTTGGAATAGGTTGGGGGATTAAATGGGGGTATCCTTTTATAAAACATGCACATAAATTAGAGAAGGTGAATGGGAAATATACAGTTGTTTCGCGGGCAGAAGAAGAGTTAAAGAAAGTTATTGCTGAACTTGGTGATCCTGACTGGATTAAAAATTTATATTTACGACCTAGTAAAGTTGCCATCATTGAGTTCTCCATTTTTGTTCTTAGTGCTATAGTACTTTTTGTGGTGCTTGGATAGATGGGGCGAGGAATAATATATATGAACTACAAAGAATATTTTAAAAATAAAAAAATAACCATCCTTGGCTTGGGTGTTCTCGGACGGGGTGTTGGTGATACAAAATTCTTGGCAGAATGCGGAGCAGATTTAATTGTGACGGATCTGAAAAAGGCGGAGGAGTTGAAAGAATCACTCGACCAACTTACCGGGTTTTCCAATATTACGTTTGTGTTAGGAGAACATCGATTAGAAGATTTCAAGGGGAGAGATATGATTTTGAAATCAGCAGGTGTCCCACTTGATTCTCCCTATATTGCCGAAGCGCAGAAAAATAATGTTCCGGTGGAAATGAGTAGCTCACTCTTTGCGCGCCTTTCTCCCGCAACAATCGTTGGTGTTACGGGTACGAGAGGTAAGTCTACCGTTGCGTTTTTAATACACCATATTCTTACAACAGCATACGCTGGTTCCGATACAAAGATTTTTTTGGGAGGAAATATTCGGGGAGTAGCAACCTTGCCTTTTCTTGCAGAAGCAAATGCGGATGACATTGCTGTGCTCGAGCTTGATTCGTGGCAACTGCAAGGTTTTGGCAGCGCTCACATTTCACCTCACATCGCTGTTTTCACTAATCTTCTGAAAGATCATTTGAATTATTATATGAAAGGAGGCATTCCCGAAGATGAGGCAATGAAAATGTACTTTGAGGACAAAGCAAATATTTTTAAATACCAGACCGACGAAGACGTGTTAGTGGTCGGGGAAAGTCTGACACCCATGCTGGAAGAGAAGTATTTGCAATTTTCAGGAAGAGCAATTATTGCCCAAACTGAGAAAATTCCAAAATCTTGGAAGAGTAATTTATTGGGGCAGCATAATCAGGCAAATATTGCGTGTGCCATTGCTGTCGCGGAAATGTTGGGCATTGAACCAAAGATGATTAGATCTGCAGTGGCGTCCTTTGCTGGTGCACCAGGACGACTTGAATTAGTGCGGGAATGGAATGGAGTAAAAATATACAACGATACAAATTCTACAACTCCCGACTCAACAATCGCTGGTCTGCTTGCTTTGAAAAAAGTGAAAGTATTGATCATGGGTGGTGCGGATAAGAAGCTTGATATGACAAAATTGGTAGATAGTATACCTGTATATGTTGAGAACATAATTCTATTGCCTGGGACGGGAACAGATACAATCAAAAATCAGATTAAAAATGTGCATATGGAAGAAACTAGTTCGTTAAAGGAGGCGCTAGAAAAAGCCCTCACTTTGTGTGGACAAGGAGACATGCTTCTTTTTAGTCCTGGTTTTGCATCATTTGGTTTATTTAAAAATGAATATGACAGAGGGGATCAGTTCAATGCAATAGTAAAAAGTCTTAATTAAAAAAGAAGCGCTCTCGGGGGAGGGCGCTTGTGACTTGTGTGACAGAAAATTTCCTTAGTGACTTAGTTGTCCAGTTCGGATTTCTTCTGCCACATGTGTCATTTCTCGAACCTGAGACATGTCGTCGGAGTCGTACACGAATGCGACTCCGGATTTCGAATCCACATAGGAGGGGACACGCACATCATGTCCGATTCGGAATTCTCCGAGATGGTTGTCTCCGCCAACGGGGGCATTCCATATACCCCTTTGCTTGTCGACGGTGATAAGCTCTCCAGGTATTTGAGCAAGGGGCACAATTGCACAGTCGGTTTCACCAGTGAAGATGAGTGCGTTCAGTGACATGGATCCTCCATGATAAAGACCATAAGAACCGTAACGCCATGAATAAAATACATCTTCATGATGATAAAAAGGTGAATTTTTGCACAAGAGCATTTTAAGGGTATACTTTATCCATGGATATTGATTTGAAAGCAATTAAAAGAATTCATTTCATTGGCATTGGCGGCATCGGTATTTCTGCGCTTGCCCGTATGATGCTTTTAGAAGGAAAGGAAGTAACTGGGTCTGATAGAGGCGAGTCAGAGGTCACTAGAGAGCTCCTAAGGGCTGGAATACAGGTTTTTATTGGCCATGAGGCTCGATATATTCCAGAAAATACTGATTTGGTTGTTTATACCATTGCCATCCCATCTGAAAACCCCGAATTGGTAGAAGCACAACGCCGTGGTGTGCCGGTGGTTACATATCCAGAATTGCTCGGACATGTTTCTGCGGGGAAATACACAATTGCTGTTTCGGGAACACATGGCAAGACAACGACGACCGCCATGATTGCAAAAGTTATGATAGACGCCGGGCTAGAACCAACTGTGGTGGTGGGAAGTATGATGCGACATCCGAAAAATCCCGAAGAACGAACAAATTTCATTCCTGGCACTGGAAAATATTTTGTTATGGAAGCATGTGAATACCGTCGTTCGTTTCTTAATATTCAACCAACGGTGCTTGTGGTGACAAATATTGATAATGATCATTTGGATTATTATAAAGATATTGCTGATATTCAGAGTGCGTTCAATGAAATGGCGCGACGACTTCCTGCGGACGGTTTTCTTGTCTGTAACCCCGACGATTCACATATTGAACAAATTTTGCATGGTATAAAAGGGCAAGTACAAAATTGGTCTTTGTATGATACGCAAAAATTTTCCTTGCATATTACCGGCGCACATAATCGCAAAAATGCACAGGCAGTGATGGCAGTCGCAGATATTCTCGGTATTCCAAAAGCGTTGGCTCAGCATTCTCTCGAAGAGTTTCCGGGAACGTGGAGACGGTTTGAATATAAGGGGAAAACAGCAACCGGAGCTCTTGTGTATGATGATTATGGACATCATCCAACGGAAGTAGCTGCGACATTACAGGGTGCGCGCGAAAAGTTTGGCACAAAAAAGATTATTTCTGTTTTCCAGCCACATCTGTACAGTCGTACTCGAGACTTGTTTGAACAATTCACGCAATGTTTCGTTGATGCTGACGAAGTTGTGCTTGCGCCGATCTACGCAGCTCGAGAAGAGGATGACGGATCAATCAGTTCAAAAATGCTTGCCGATGCGATTCTTTTTACGGGGAAAAAAGCATGTTCATTTCATTCTTTTGATGAGATAACAGACTATGTACGTGCACAGGTGGGGGAGAATGATGTTGTGCTTATTTCTGGTGCAGGAGATATTTATAAAGTGGCAGAAAAATTGGTTATGTAAAAGCCTAAACTGACCGTAATCTTTTTCACAGGACTCATAATTTTGTTTTAGAAACGTTTGCTTGTATACTATAGACTATGACAAAAAATAAAGCACAATTTATTCTCGGTTTGCTTATCGCTATCATGCCTGCTCTCGGCTTCCCTAATTCATGGACATACACTTTCATAGTGATTATGGGTTTGGCTGTATCAATAATTACATTATTATCTTACTGGGAAAGGAGGGGAGTAATAAAGACTCCGAAGAATACAATCACTGAAACATTTGCACAAAGAGCGGGTGCCATTACAAACGAAACACCTAAAGAATAAAACGAGTGGCGAGATTTTTAAAATTTAAACAGTTAATAAGAAAAAATAAGGGCAGTGCTTTGGCATTGTCTATTCTTATATTATTTTTTGCGGTTTATTTTTTTGCATCAGGTTTTCTGCTCGTAACGTATGTTAATCCCGGGGAGACAAATGCAACTTCTACTGTCGCGGCTGTAGTCGCCACCACCACAACCACAACTCCCACCTCCACCACGACACCTATTATTGTGACTCACGTAAAAACTCCGTCAGCAGTTAAGGCTGTATATATGACATCGTGTTATGCGGGGAGTAAAGATTTGCGCGCAGGAATTGTTTCGCTTATAGATACAACAGAATTGAACTCTATCATCATTGATGTAAAAGATTATACGGGCATGATTTCTTTCTTGCCTGAAAATCCTGCGTGGGCTGACTATCTTTCTACTCGCTGTCACGCTAGGGATATGAAAGCGTTTATAAAGGTTCTTCATGATAAGGGTATATATGTCATTGCCCGCATTACTGTATTCCAGGATCCATTTTATGCGAAGAAAAATCCTGCTGCTGCCGTGAAGCTTGCAAGTGACAAGAGTGTATTATGGAAAGATCGTAAGGGGATTAATTATATTGATCCTGGATCACGTCAGGCGTGGGAGCATACGGCCCAGCTTTCGGAAGAATCATACGCGATTGGCTTTGATGAAATAAACTTTGACTATATTCGTTTTCCATCAGATGGAAATATGAAAGATATTTATTATCCTTATTCCGAAGGGAAGCTTAAGGTGGAAGTGATGAAATCTTTCTTTGAATTTTTACATAACAGATTTGCATCAACGAGCATTGTGACATCCGCTGATTTGTTTGGCATGGTGACAACAAACACTGATGACCTCGGTATTGGGCAAAATTTGGAATATGCACTTGCAAATTTTGATTACGTGGCTCCTATGGTATATCCATCGCACTTTCCAGCAACATGGAATGGTTTGAAGAATCCAGCGCAAAATCCGTATGAAGTTATAAAAATTTCAATGACACGTGCTGCAGAACGTGCTCGCGTCGCTACCACAACACCCTTGAAATTGCGTCCATGGCTTCAGGATTTCAATATGGGTGCAACGTATACTGCAGATATGGTGCGTGCACAGATTCAAGCTACTTATGATTCAGGATTAACCTCATGGATGATGTGGGATCCTTCAAATACGTATACTGCAGGAGCATTTCTTCCTGCAAATTCTTCTCTCGTTGGTTCGGGTAATCAATAGCGATATCAGTAAATTGTTTTTTTATTGCCGACGTAGAGCGAGCGAAGTGAGAAAGAGGACTTTCTCACTTCCAAGCCGAGGAAGGCATCAAAGGGTGAATACCCTTTATCCCTTTTCCTTTCCTGATTGAGGGGATATAATTACGACATTGATTTCAATTTCGTTCTGTACCTATGAATCTCGAAGACCTTAAAAATATCCCATATAATTTGGAAGATCCAAACCGCATTACCTACTTTGCGGAAACAGATTCTCGCAATAAACGTACGCCATTTGGTATTAGAGCCAAGGACCGTCCTCGTCATGTCTATACGATCGGTAAGACGGGTATGGGAAAATCTACCCTTCTTGAAAATATGGCAATACAAGACCTTGTTCGCGGTGAGGGTATTGCATTTATTGATCCACACGGTAAAACCGCAGAACTTCTGTTGGACTATGTGCCGGAAAATCGTATAAAAGACGTGTTGTATTTTGCCCCGTTTGATATGGATTATCCAATATCATTTAACGTGATGGAGGATGTGGGTCCAGACAAACGTCACCTGGTTGCTAACGGTCTCATGTCTGCTTTTAAGAAAATTTGGGTTGATGCCTGGTCGGCGCGTATGGAATATATTTTGAACAATATTATTCTTGCTCTTTTAGAGTATCCAGATTCTACGCTTCTTGGTGTTAATCGTATGTTGTCAGACAAAGATTATCGCAAGAGAGTTGTCTCTAATGTTTCTGATGTTTCAGTAAAAGCGTTTTGGGTTGATGAGTTTGAAAAATACGGAGAGCGATATATGCAAGAAGCCGGTGCTGCTATTCAGAACAAAATCGGTCAATTTATTTCCAACCCATTGGTGCGCAACCTTATTGGACAGCCGAAGTCCACGTTTGATTTGCGTAAGATGATGGACGAACGCAAAATAATTCTCGTGAACCTTTCCAAGGGGCGTGTGGGTGAAGCCAATGCAAGTTTGCTAGGAAGTATGCTCATCACAAAAATATACCTTGCCGCCATGTCGCGTGCAGATGTTTCCGAAGCTACATTGCATAAATTACCGAATTTTTATTTGTATGTTGATGAATTTCAATCATTTGCAAACGAGTCCTTCGCGGACATTTTGTCTGAGGCTCGTAAGTATAAATTGAATCTAACGATTGCCCATCAATATATTGAACAAATGTCTGACGAGGTTCGTGCGGCTGTGTTTGGTAACGTCGGTACTATGATTTCATTTCGTGTGGGGGCTACTGATGCAGAAGTGTTTGAAAAAGAATTTGCCCCTGTGTTTACCGGCGAAGATTTGGTGAACCTCGGTTTTGCGCAGGTATATATGAAATTGATGATTGATGGAGTTTCGTCTACGCCGTTTTCTGCGACAACTATCGGTCCTATCGCACGACCCGATATAATGTTTAAAGATCAGATTATAGAAGCGTCCCGTTCTCAGTTTGCTCGGCCGCGTCGTGTTGTGGAGGAAGAAATTATGCTTTGGCATAAACCCATCCAATCAAGTGGTGGTAATGGAAATGGTAAAGGGGAGAATAGTGGCGGAAAGGGACGAGAAGATCGTGGTGCCCGTGGCGGAACTGGAAAAATTCCCCGAGAGACTTTTCAGTCATACGAGGGTGAGTCACATCAGTCTGTTTCTAGGGATGTAGAAAAACAAGCTTCTGCGAGCTTGTCTCAAGAAGTTCGTCGAGACATTCCTCAGCAACAAGGTCCTCAAAAATCACAAGCTTCACATCAGGAATCTCGAAATCAAGAAACTCCTCATGTTAAATCAAATTCATCCCCAGCTGCAGTTCCGGAACACAAACCATTTGAAAAAGTTTTTAAGGAAGTAAAGATTACTCCTGTAGCAGAATCTATTCCAGAGCAGCATATTCATGGTGCACCAGGTTCCCGAGAGAGTGAGCGGGAAATTATGAGTGCTGTTTCTTTGACCCAGCTTCAGAGACCACAGGAGCAGAAGAAATCAAAAGGTCCTACGAAGGAAAGTGTGAATGCCTTGAGAGAGGCGCTTGCTGGTCTCGTTAAAAAAGATGAAGTCGCTGGAACAAAAAAAGAGGAGTCTCTTAAAAAAGAAGAAAAACCCGTATCTGCGATCCCTTCTAAACAAAATCCTCCTGTTGGTGACGCTGCGGGTGCCAAACAAACATCTCAGGGAAATGTATCTGAGAAGAAGACTCCAGAAGTTCCGGAAGATGTATTGCGTAAAATTTTAGATATTAATAACGAGGAATAATATATTACTAGAATGCATCGTTGGACGCACTTTCTCCTAATTATTTTGTTGGTTGTGGTTGTCGGGTTTTTACCTCGTCACACACAAGCGGGAGTTATTGTGAGTGAAGTTATGTATGATCCGCAGGGGATTGATGCGGACCATGAATGGGTGGAGATTTATAATTCTGGTTCTGATACTGTAGAAATTACAAAAGACTGGAGGTTTGTGGTTGGTGGAGATAATCACACACTCGTCTCTTCTCAGGGCGGGGAAAGTATCCCCGCCGGTGGGCATGCAGTCATTGTAAGTAAGCCCGAAGTATTTTTGTCAGATTATTCTGCTTTTTCTGGAATTATTTTTGATAGCTCTTTTTCTTTAAATAATACAGGTACAATTCTGTCTTTGAAAAACGGGGATACTGCCGAAAGTAGTACGAGTTATTCTTCAGATTCTGGTGCAGTGGGCGATGGTAATAGTTTAAACTGGGTCGATGGGTCATGGAAACCAGCGACACCAACACCTGGAAGGGTAGCCGCTGACACTTCTATTGAAGAGACTGATTCAAGCTCTGGAAATGCTAGCTCCTCAGGTTCATCTTCGTCAGGCTCTGCGTCTTCTGTGACAACGCTGGCGCCAAAAGAAGTGCCTCTTTCTATAAAAATGAGTGTTCCTCAGATTGCAGTTGCTGGTGCACATACACAATTTTCTGTCGTAGCAAATGGTAGTAAAACTGCAATCTCTCGGTGTTCTTTCTCTTGGAATTTTGGTGATGGAGATGTTCAGAAAGGAAAGGAGGTGTATAGAGAATATACTTTTACCGGTGATTATATTATTGTGCTGGATGCATCGTGTAAGGAAAAACAATTGACACTTCGTCAGAAGATAAAAATTATTCCACCAGATATTGGTATAGCAGCGCTCACTCGTGGGGGAATTGAAATTGCAAATCGTACACCATATGAATTGAATCTTTCTGGATGGCATTTGCGTGGGGGAAGTTATTTCTTTACGATACCCAATAATACCTTTATTGTTGCTAACACAAAAATTGCTTTCGCTAATTCAGTTACGAAACTTCCTACTGCAGACGTTGCACTCATGTACCCGAACGGTGCAGGTGTAACAGAAGATTATTCTCTGGCAACTCGTATGTCGGCTCCTGTGGTCCAAAATTTTACATACACACCTTCCTTAGATGAAGGTATCCCAGAGGAAAATTATATAGGCATAGATATGGATACTGGTGAGGGGAAAGTTCCGAAAGAAGCCTCTACGGCAACAAATACTCCTCAAATGACTGCTTCTGTACAAGATCGTCTCGAAGATGTTCCAGACGAATTCTGGGGCTCCTATGGATGGGTGCTGGGGCTTATCGGTGTTATAATTGTGGCGTTGGGAGCATTCTTCGTGGGGGCACGGTCATTTCCTCTGACAGAGAAGAAGGGTACTATCGTAGATGAGATTACATTTGTAGAGTAAAGCTTCAGAAGACTTTTAATATCATGAGAAAAATACTGATTTTTTCAACGACATATGGTCCTATTATTACTGGAACAGCGGTTGCTATTAAGGAAATAACTGATCGTATTCAGCACACACGTTTTGATATGGTGACATTACGTTGTGATCAAACGTCGCCAGCGCATGAGCGTGTTGGAAATGTAAATATTCATCGTGTTGGTTTCGTTTTGACTAAAAACCACGATCGTGGGCTAGGTTCATTTCTCTTTAAAATCAATACGTTGCTTTTCCCTTTGCGTGCATGTTTTCGAGCGCACACTCTCGAAAAGGAACATGTGTATGACGCGGTCTGGTCCGTCGAAGCTTCCTACGCTGGGTTTGCAGCACTTTTGTTCAAATATTCTCATCCAAAAACGCCGTTTATTTTATCCTTACATGAGGACGATTCTATAGGAGCTATAAAAAGACATATGCGTTTTATTCGCCCTTTGTATCGGAGGATTTTTTCTCATGCGGACTGTGTTCAAGCTGTTTCGCAGTATCTTGTCGGTCTTGCACGAGCCTTTGATTTCAAAGGTAATGTCATTGTTATTCCAAATGGTGTTGATGTTAAAACGTTTACAAGGGAACATTCTGTTCAGGAACTTAATGAGTTAAAGCAAAAAATTGGAAAACATGGAAGTGATATATATATTATTACCGTTTCTCGTTTAGTAGTGAAAAACGGTATTGATGATATTATTCGTGCGCTTGTGTTTTTGCCAGAGCGTTTTAAACTGCTTGTAGTGGGAGAGGGTGAGGAGTTTGATGCACTTCATATTCTTGCGAATGAAAAGAAGGTGGCTGATAGAGTTATATATGTTGGCGCTGTTCCATACCATGAAGTACCAACATATTTAAAAATTTCTGATGTGTTTGTGAGGCCGTCTCGATCGGAAGGATTTGGTAATGCGTTTATAGAATCAATGGCTGCAGGAACTCCGGTTGTGGCGACAGCTGTGGGTGGAATCGTTGATTTCCTGTATGCCCCACATAATGATAAGGAACAGAATATATATCAGAAACCAACAGGATTATTTTGTGGGCCGCATAAACCAAAAACGATTGCAGATGCCGTGGTTCGCATTACCGAAAATGCAGAATTAAAAACTCAACTTGTGAACAATGGCCATGATTTGGCGGTAGAAAAATATGACTGGAATATCATCGCTCGTCATATGGAGAAAAAGGTCTTTGATGCTGTAATGGTAAAAAATAGTCTATGAGAATTCTCATTGCATGTGGAACATTTGAACCAGAAGTAAGTGGAATGGCGACATATACACCGAAACTCTCACGACTCCTTGTGGAGCAGGGCCATTCTGTACAGATTGTCACATATTCTTCCGAAAGACATTTTTCTACAGACTTCACGTTTCCATTTTCTCTAAAACGCATTGTACGTAGTGGTACATTTTCAAACCATATTCGATTTTTCTTTGCTTTATGGCGTCGTGCTCATAATGCGGATATCATTTATTTTTTGGATTGGCCATCCGCTGACACTCTAGGTTTTTATGCCTGTGTGTTACGAAAAAAACCATACATTGTGAGTGTTGGCGCAGAATATATCTGGGAGAAGTACCTCGGTCAGGAAAGACAGCCTTTGCCGCTTTCAGATTTTTACGAACGTGGACTGCATAAAAAATATGGAATTATTCTTTCGCGTATTAAGAGCGTCCTTCTTGGTGCTGGTTCTGTTGTTTTCAGTTCTGATCAGCAACGGTTGTTGTACATAAAATACTACGGGCTGAATCCTAAGAAAACGCAGGTTATCCTTAATCCGGTCGAAGAGAAAAAATTTGATGTGAGTGCATTGTCTCCATCTCGTGAAAAAGAAATTGTTTTTGTTGGAAAGTTTATAAAAATGAAAAATATAGAGTCTGCAATTAGGGCTTTTGCTTTGTGGAACAACCATCAATTTCGTTTTACGCTTATCGGTGAAGGGCCTGAAAAACATGCAATACAAGAATTGGTTCGTGATCTTGGTATTTCCGATAGGGTAGAGTTTGTTCCGCCAATGAAAAAAAGCGATTTATACCAGAGAATTATCAATTGTTACTACGTGATTCTTCCAAGTTGGACCGATATGTCACCGCATCAGATATATGAATGCATGTCTCTTGGTATTCCATTTTTATTAACAAAAGAAAATTATCTGAGCATTAATTCAAAAGATTTTCTCAAAATTGATCCGCGGTCTTTAGAGGATATTGTAGAAAAAATGCAGCTGCTTTCCGATCCGTTTGAGTATGAAAAACATTTGTCTAGTTTGCGTGCATTAGAATTTTCGTACTCCTGGGAGGATGTGGTGGGTGAGTATCAAAAACTATTTAAGCTTCTCGGTTAATCAAGAGTTCCAATCCCACCACTTCAGTATACTGAAGTGGTGGGATTGTTTTAAGAAAATTATTACCCCTAATAATAAATAATAATCGGTCACGAGTTATTGACGCTATAGATTTGTACAGTACACTGTACAAATTGTTTTTGTTGGGTGAGCGAATTTTCTGGTGATGGTTATGTGAAGGGCTGTTATATTTTTTCATGCAAAATTAAGAGGGGTGAATTACGCTATCTATACAAGGGCAGTTTGAAGATTAACAATTAAATTTACTTATCATGGTTATAGGATTTATTGGACAAGGTTGGATTGGGAAAAACTATGCAAGGGATTTTGAAAATCGCGGATTCACCGTTACCCGCTATTCTAAAGAACCTGAGTATATTGATAATAAGGAAGACGTTCGTGGGTGTCACGTGGTTTTTATTGCAGTTCCAACACCCACGACACCAGAAGGATTTGATTCAAGTATTGTCGCCGAGGCTATTTCTCTTGTGGGAAAGGGGAATATCGCGGTGATAAAATCAACAGTACTCCCTGGGGTAACGCTCTCATTGCAGAGGCAGTTTCCAGATGTATACGTAATGCATTCGCCCGAATTTCTTACAGAGGCGACAGCAATGTATGACGCAGAGAATCCAAAGAGAAATATTGTGGGCATTCCCTATGATACGTCAGAGTATATGGAGAAAGCGCAGTTAGTTTTGGATATTCTGCCTCGTGCACCGTACGAGAAAATCTGTGGATCTCTTGAGGCTGAGTTTATAAAGTATGGTAGAAACGTATCGGGTTTTGTTCGTGTTGTATTAACAAACCTTTTGTATGATGCGGTGAAAGAGAGTGGGGGAAACTGGCAGACTGTACGTGATGCTATGATTGCGGATCCTGATAATGGACCGACATATATGAACCCAATTCACAAGACTGGTCGTGGGGCGGGTGGGCATTGTTTCATAAAAGATTTTGCCGCGTTCAAGAAATTGTATGAGGCAAAAGTGGGGGATGAAATTGGGAACGCGGTGTTGGATGCACTGGAAAGAAAAAACATCGACTTATTGGTTTCCACGCGTAAAGATCTGGATTTGCTAGAGGGTGTTTATGGCGATGCATTCACAGAGAAAAGTCATTCCAATATTCATTCGTATTATAGTGTGTAATACTTGATTTATAAATTAATTAAAAAGCAGCGGTTAGACCGCTGCTTTTTAAAGTTTTATCCAGGTCTCAGGAATTATATCTTTAAAGTTCTCTTGGTATTTTAGAGCCCATTGTTTTGGCGCCATGACTATTTTTTCTGGATTTTTGTTAAGCCATGCACCCCACCAACTAAATGTACTATTTGCGATAATATTATGTTTACAATGACTCATAAGGATGAGTTCTTCACAGTCTATTATTTCGTGTTTTGATACGTATTCGGTTGGAAAGGGAAAAGTGAGGTTATTTTTTACCCATTCAATATCATCAGAGAAAACAAAAAGTGAAAGATGGCCTAATTTTTCTTTAAGTACGGAAATGGCTCGGTTGTAGTATTCTGGTGAACATACTCCATGATACGCGTTTGTTTCTTTATTGTTTACATAGTCACCTCGGCGGATGTGTAGAGAAACAGAATTTTTTGCGGTGGAGATTTGTTGTAAGACTTTTTCTGCCGCGTCGGTCGGGGGATTTTTAAGGGTAAATTCTCTGCGGACTTGTTCTTCTTCATTTTTAAAATATTTTTCATTTTGAAAAAAACATTCTTGCTTAAAACCCAATTTCCTTTGTATTTTTTTAAGAATATCTAACAACGGCGTTTTTTTGCTCACAAAGACTGCTTTTGTTTCTATGTTAAAATTATCTAATTTAAAATTACGAGCAGTATCTATTTTTGCTTTACTCCCATTGAAAAATGAAATGTCAAAAATAACTTTTTTACCAGAAAGTTCCAACATTCTCCCATGGGCATATTGGAACATTTGGTTTCCTAGACCCCCCTGAAGTTTAATTATTTTCATAGTTAAGGTATTTTTTTAGATCTTCCATTTTAGAATTTTTATTTTCTTGCCAATTTGAGGCGTTCATCACGTGGATCCAATCGCCAATTTGTTCTACATGGTTCAGCTGGATGTTGGAGTTTTCCTTAAAATCAGAAATTTTTATATATTTTGTAATAAGTTTTTCAATTTTATTTTTATCAAAAGATTTGTATAGGGGGGTATAATTTCCACCACCAGTGTCCATTCCATTTTCTGGCAAGAAATTGATTCGAAGCTTTTGCAGGTAGTCGTTATTGTAGAAACAAAATCCAGGCCATAGGTACCATTTTTCTGAGCGCTCCTGAATGTGCCCATAGAATGGTGCATTTTTTAATTTTGATAAAATTTCCGTTTTCTTGATTGGAAAAATATCGTGATCAATAAAGCCAAAAAATTTAAGGTGTAAAGATTGTACTATGTTATGGTAAATCCAATTAA
Source organism: Minisyncoccota bacterium (assembly GCA_041660745.1). Classification (GTDB taxonomy): domain Bacteria; phylum Patescibacteriota; class Minisyncoccia; order Phycocordibacterales; family JBAZVT01; genus JBAZVT01. Next base: position 20,348 of record JBAZVT010000006.1, read on the forward strand.
GTGTCAGTCCATGAGATTTACTCGAATCTTTTCCAGAAAAAGGGTTTCTTGGTATTTTTATATTCAGGATTTTATTTTTCTCACACAGTATTTTAATTTTTTTTGATTCAGCTTTATCATTTGAATTATCGATTATGATATAAACAAAATTATCTGCAAGAAAATTTTGTAAATAGGTGTGTTGAATAGAAATAATATCGGCACTATTAAATGCAACTGTTATTAAATAAAGGGTTTCTTTAGAGGTGTTTTTTAGGGATTTAATTTTCAGAGGTATTTTTACTGGTCTGTGCATGAATATGAGTACCTGTATTTTTTGAAGGATTCTTTTTAGTGACCCATAGATTTTTTTGAAAGATGCTGAAGTTATATTTTTAAAAAGATGATAAATTGCTGTTGTTTTGTGTGAATAAAATTTTGAATAAAGGTAAAGTACTCTTAACCTAAACTTGATGATGTGGAATGGTTGGGCTTGGCTTGCCAATCCATTACGAAGAAGATAATTGGTGCTTATTATATTACTATTTGCTAGTTTACCGATAGTGCCCATGCGCAACCACAAGTCATAATCTTCCATGTGAAGCGTTTCTTTATGTTCGCTATACCCGCCTAAAGATATGACAGCCTCTTTTCTAAACATTACTGTAGAATGTCCAAATGGGTTTCGATATAACATTTCACTACGAATATCTTTATCAGTTAAAGGAAGCGGTAAAGTCATAGTGGTGTGCCCATTTTCGTCCACAGTATTAAAAAGTGTTCCAATCAATACAGTATCTTTGTTTGTGTTAAGAAAGCAAACTTGTTGTGCAAGTTTTGCTGTGTCTATCCACACATCATCATCGTCGATTCTAGCGATATACATACCACGTGCTTGCAAAATTCCTTTGTTGAGAGTTTTTTGTAATTTAAGGTTTTTATGATTTCTAATATATTGTATACGAGGATCTTTTTGAGAAAATTTTTCAATTATTTCTCGGACATTATCTGTTGAGCCGTCGTCAATTATAAGAAGTTCCCAATTTGTATAGGTTTGGTTTAATACACTCACTATTGCTTTGGATATATAGTTTTTCCCATTATATGTAGGAAGTATTATAGAAATTTTTGGCATGGTGTTTTTGTGGTATCGTTCGATAGTGATATGTCCTGTTTGAGTTTATCAAACTTACATCTTTCCGCCATCAAAATTTTATTTTTTATTGTTTCAAACAAGAAGACTGAGGGGTTCGCCAGTTCTTTCCAGGTACTTTTTTTATGTATTCTATGAATATATGCGCAATCTGGAAGGACTGATAGTTTTCCTTGATTTGACAGCCAGATGTAATTTATGAAAATAATGTCAGATGCATATACGTTAAACGATTTATATATATTCATAATATCGCAAAATTTTTTTCGGTGTAAGAAAAAATTTCCGTCGTTGAGAAAGAGAGATAATTTTTCTGTTTTTGTAATTAAGCCTTGTTTTATTTTTTGAAAATCAAATATTTGGTTCGAAAAAATTCGAAAATCTAAAAAGGGGTAAGCAAAAGATGGACAGTATATTGTATATTCATCCCACGCAGAGATATTGAAGAGGGAATCAAGGTAGGATGGAAGAATTGAATTGTCAGAATCAAGTAATATGAGCCAATCATTGGTGCAGAGCGAAGCCACTTCAATTTTGGTCGCTAATATTCCAAAGTTTTTTTGTCTGCGGAATAATTTTATTTTTTTATTATGAAAAGAAGATAATGCTTTTTTTGTACGTGTAAAAGATTCTTCGCCCGACCCGTCATCGAGGATAACTATTTCGTCAACCCTATCGTCATTAAGAATATTCGCTAAGGATTTGTGGATTATTTTTTCTCGGTTAAAACTCGTAATCGCAACTGATATCTTGCGAGTAGTTTGTTTAATAGGGTTTCTTTTTTTATAATACCTTGTTGCTATTTGTGAATAAACGATATTGTCATAAAAAGAAAATAATTTATTTAAAATGTTATTTAACCCTCGGCGAATTATTTTTTTTATCTTTATTTTTGCGGAATGATTGTTTTTTGTTCCACGAAGTTTCTCTACGTTTCCAAGTCTTTCTTTGCCGCGAACCAAGATTTTAGGTGAAAAAGGTAATTCAGAGCCTTCGGGGTATAGATACGCCGTAGACAATTCTTTGAGATTTGGTTTTTCTTTTAGAATGTACTTATTCCAATGTGATTCATCGTGCCAAAGGGCCACCACCCCATTCTGGGAGTCTATTGATATATTTTTATTCATTTCAGTCATTGCATCAATAAATTGTTTACATTTTCCGCCATTAATCCCCCCCGCATAATAGTGCGTTCCACTATTAAAAGGAATATGTGCGGTAGAATTTTCATTGCGGTCATATGTAAATTCAGAAGGGATCTTGTTGTAAAAACCAGGGTGGATACAGGCCACAAGGTTTTCATTCCCGGTGGGTAAAAATTCAGCGGCTGATATTTGTTCTAAAAAAAGTAGGTTTGCGTTACAGAAAAAAATATAATCCATCTTTAGTAGATGCTCCTTTGCCTTGAGAAATATGTCAAACCGCATAAGGGTATTATTTGGCCAACCGAGATTTTCCTGGTATGTGCGGTGTATATTTTTATTGGTGTTTTCAAAATCAATTATTTCACTATCTGTAAAAACAAAATAGTGTTTTTCTGCTTCTGGTATAAAATATTTTTCACAGCTCGAATAAAAGTCTTTCCAAAAGACTGTGTATTTACCTGTGCAGATGTATAATATGCCGATTTTCATTTCATTTTTTTTTAAGAATAATTCCGCAACAAGATGCAAAAATTGGAATGTTGATTTTATGAAATATCGGGCTTAACTTATTGATTATTTTTAGGCTTATAGTTTGGAAATAATTTCTGTTTGGATCTGGATCAGTCCAAAAGCTGAATTTTCCAAAATATCCTTGGTATATTTTTTCGAAACCATTTTTTAAAAGAAAAGATTCCCACTGTTTTGGTTGTATTGATGATATATTGTGTGTTTCCGCTGTTTGTTTGTCTAGAAAATGGCGGAGGGTGCGTTGAAAAAAATTATTAAAATTGGGAGCTGTCACCACAATATACCCGCCTTCCTTTACTAGGGAAGCGTGTTTTTGAAGGATGTTTTTCCAGTCAGTAAAATGTTCTATAAAACCAAATGAACATACGACATCATATTGTTTGTCTGATTGGTATTTCAGAAAATCATCGCATAAAAATATCCCGGTACTGTAGTTAAAACTTTTTAGCCATTGGGGCAGTTTGTCTTTTGTTTCCGGGTACATATCAATACCATTCAATGTAAAACCCAACTCGCCAAAAACAGCAAGATGCTTTCCTGGATAACAACCAACCTCGAAACATTCTCCGTGTTTATTAGAGAAAAAATTGCTGATTAGTTTATGTATCGGGTCGTTTGGGGCTGTCTGCGAAAGAGGTAAGTTCTTATATCCTTGTTCCCAGTATGTGGTTGTGGTTAAGTTTTTATTTTTAGAGTCCATTATTGTAGCAAGTTACAAGTTGTCAGAGGTGATATTATTCCTTCTGCCGCAGTTTGATAAGTGTATAAAGGTGTATTTTTTATTGATGGTTTGAGAGTGAGACAATTTTCAATAACCAGCTCATAATCACAGGTGGTAGATGTTTTCTTGAGGCCAAAATCCATTCGAATTTCTTTTTCTGTGAAGCCGGGGTTTTCAATTAGAAATTGGACACCTTTAGAATTAGGATTTCTTAAAAAACCAGGCACTTTACTTCCTTGCAATGCAAAAAGTCTTGTTCCGTCTATTGAGTAAAATATCAAATCACAATCCCATTGTTGTGATAATTGCATATTTTTCCAGTGTATATTAACAGCCATTTGAGTTCCTCTTGCCCACTCTTTTTCTAGGGGGATTGCATTAATCTCAACATTTTTGTGTGTTCTTGTGTTTCCTTGGGAGGTATATTTTTTCATCGTGTCGTTTGTATCCCCAAAATATTCTATTTTTCCAGCATTGATGAGAATAGTTTTGGGGCATAGTTGGCGGATTGCTTCCATATTGTGACTTACAAACAAAATTGTGCGGCCTTCTTTTTTTGTAATCTCATCCATTTTGCCGAGACATTTTTTCTGGAAGTCGGAGTCGCCGACGGCGAGGACTTCATCGATAATGAGAATGTCTGGCTCCATATGAGCTGCAACAGAAAAGGCGAGGCGGACGTACATTCCACTGGAGTAATATTTCACCGGTGTATCCAAGAATTTTTCTATCCCAGCGAATTCGACAATCGCATCAAACTTTTTTGCAATTTCTTTGCGCTTCATGCCGAGAATTGCTCCGTTGAGAAAAATATTTTCACGCCCAGTAAGTTCCGGATGGAATCCCGTGCCCACTTCAAGTAGGGAACCGACTCGTCCGTGGATTTTGATTTCACCTTCTGTTGGCGGTGTAATTTGCGAAAGGATTTTCAGAAGTGTTGATTTGCCTGCACCGTTTCTTCCGATGATGCCAACAACTTCTCCTTTTTTAACTTCAAAATTAACATCTTTTAGTGCCCAAAAATCTTCAGTGCCAATTCCAAGAGCGGCTTTTGTTTTACTTTTTAGAAATTTAAAAGGATTTTGAAAAACGGTTGTAATAACGTCCCGTAGGGTAATATAGCCTCCTTTGCTGTGAGTTATTTTGTATTTTTTGCCGACGTTTTTAACTGTTATGACAGTATCTGTAGTATTCATATGAATATTAAATTATATCTGCAAAATATCTTTCGGTTTTTTTGAAATACACAACTCCAACAATCATAATAAGTGCTGAGACTATTGCGGAGATGAATAGAAGAAACCAATTGATCGGCGCGTTGCCAAGGATAGCCGCTTGAGCGGCTTTGATTACGCCCGTCATCGGATTGAGAGCAAGCAACCATGAATATGAACCTGCGATGCTTGCAGGGTAGATCACGGGCGTTAAGAAGAGAATCATTTGTATAAAAAATGGCAATACGTATCGTACATCTCTGTATTTTACATTTACGGCTGCGAGTATAAGTCCTCCTCCAACAGAGATCATGAAGGTAATGATGAGAAGAAGGGGAAGTATAAGAAGCCCGCTGAGATGGGGGGTAAAGTGGTAATACATCATTAATCCTATCAAGATGATCGCTGCGAAAAAGAAATCCACAAATTTCGTGGCTGTTGTTGCTATTGGTAGAATAAGACGTGGGAAGTAGACCTTTGTAATGATTGATTGGTTTGTGAGGAGAGTGTTGCTTGTGTCGGTAATCGCACTGGAGAAAAATTGCCAGATTAATAATCCAACATAGACAAAAATTGGGTAGGGAATATTGTCGGAGGGTATTTTTGCAAATTTACCGAAGAATATGGTGAAGACTACCATTGTCATTAGTGGTTGGAAGATTGCCCACGCAATACCAACTATCGTTTGTTTGTATCGTACCTTCAAATCTCTCCATGCGAAGAAATAGATAAGTTCTCGATAAATCCAAAGTTCTCGGATATCTCCGAAACTAAGTAACTTCTTGGGACGAATGATGGTTGTCTCGCTCATATAATAGAGTGTGATTACTTTACCACGTATTTATTTTCCCTACGACTTTCTTTTTCAGTTTTAGGTAGGAACGCTCAGCACTTTTTTCTATTTCAGGGGATACGAGACGCAAGATTTCTTTTCCGAGAATTCTGTATTGTCCGCCAATTTTGTTTGCACGAATAAGGCCGCTCTTTAAAAGGCGTTTGATTGTACTGGTACTAATTTTCAGTATCTCCTTTGTTTCAGAGGTGGTGTAGACAGCGTCACGTTTGATTTCTTCAGTCATGGGTTAATTGTAGACTTTTTGTGAAAAGTGTCAAATGGTGTCAGGAGGGGTCAGGGGAAGTATAAGTATCTAGTATAAGTATAAGGAGGAAAAAAGACCGGGTGTTTTTTAAATAAAGATCAGAAAAGAAAACCGAGGCTAAACCTTTTTGCAGATTCGACTTTATTTTCTTACGAAGCTTTGTGAGTTAGAAAATAAGAAGTACTCTTGTGGTGAAGGTTTAGCCTCCGTTTTCTTTTTCACTCATTTCACATTCTATTAGTAAAAATGCTATCATAATGAACATATTATAAAATCATCATTATGAGGAATTCTACATTAAACACAGTGCTGAAGTATATTATTTACACGGGAGTATTTGCAGTTCCATTTATTCCGTTCATAGTAACTCCCACCATGCTTTTCCCATTTATAACGGGAAAAAATTTCACCTTTAGAATTATCGTGGAAATTATTGCGGCAGCTTGGGTTGTGCTCGCTGTATTGGATGTGAAATATCGCCCCCGTTTCTCCTGGATTCTCGGATCTATTCTTGCATTTACAGGCATCATGCTTATCGCTGATGTGTCTGGAATGAACGTGGTGAAGAGTTTCTGGTCAAATTGTGAACGTATGGAAGGGTGGGTGACGATAGTGCATCTAGCCGCGTATTTTGTAGTCCTTTCCTCAGTTATGCTTTCTGGGAAATTCTGGCGAGCATGGTTTAACACCTCTCTTGGTGTGAGTGTGATCATATCTCTGTACGCTTTCGGTCAACTTCATACTGCACTAACTGCCGGTACGGGAATCAGATTGGATGTGTTTCTCGGGAATGCTGCGTATCTCGCCGTCTATACAATATTCCATATTTTTATTGCGTTATATCTAGCAATAAAGAAGGATACTAATGTGTGGCTCCGTGTTATATATGGCGTTGTGATTATTATGAATATGGTCGTGTTGTTTTACACTGCCACTCGAGGTGCAATTCTAGGTGTTATTGGCGGTGTCTTTGTTGCTTCTGTGCTTATGGCACTTTTTGCAAAAGACAGACCTAAGATGAGAAAGGGGGCTGCGATCGGAATAATTGCCGTTGTGGTTCTTGTTGCAGGATTCTTTGCTGTGCGTAATGTGTCGTGGGTAAAGAATAACGCTGTTCTTGGAAGATTTACATCTATCTCGATGAATGACAACACGACCAAATCACGTTTTATGATTTGGAATATGGCATTTCAAGGTTTCAAAGAGAAACCAGTTCTCGGGTGGGGGCAAGAGGGATTTAATTATGTATTCAACAAATATTACGACCCTGGTATGTATGAGCAGGAGCAATGGTTTGATCGTACTCACAATGTATTTTTTGACTGGCTTATTGCGGGCGGATTACTTGGGCTCCTCAGTTATCTTTCAATTATTTTCTTTACGTTGTGGTATCTCTGGAAGAGTGGGGACAAATTCAGTATAGAATCAAAAACAATTCTCACGGGCCTTATTGCGGCGCACTTTTTCCACAATATGTTTGTGTTTGATAATTTGATTAGTTACATTTTCTTCTTCACAATTGTGGCGTTTATCCATAGCGCAGAGGTAGAAGGGAAAGAAGTGGTGTACACAAAAGATCTTAATACTGAGGCGATGGTAACCACCGTGGGTCCTATTGTTCTCATACTTCTCTGTGTTTCGATATATTTTGTAAATGTGAAGCCGATGCTTGCCGCATCAAAGCTGATCGATGCCCTGAATGCTTTCGGTGCTTCATCACAGCTTTCTCAGACAAACCCACAGTCATCAGAAAAGTATGCACAGCAATCACTTACTTTGTTTACGGAGGCTGTTGGGTATGGGACATTTGTAAATCCAGAAATCCGGGAACAGCTCATGCAAATAGGTCCTCAAGCATTTTCTGTTGCATCACTGTCAGAGGAAACGAAACAAGCGTTTGGAAAACTTGCTGTCGATGAAATGCAGAAGCAGACGCTGGACACTCCACTTGATGCACGATACCAATTGTTCATGGGTTCTCTTCTTTCTCGATTTGGTCAATCTGCTACCGCCATTACGTATCTTGAAAAGGCGCGTGAATTATCTCCTCGCAAGCAGACCATGTTGTTCCAGGTTGGTGCCGGATATATTGCATTAAAGCAATATGATAAAGCGTTTGATCTGTTTAAGCATACATACGAGCTTGATCCAAATTTTGATACGGCCGCACAGATGTACGCGGTTTCGTCCGTGTATGTTGGTAAGGAAACAGAAGTATGTAAGGCTATTGGAAATATTTGCTCTACTCTATTAAAGAGTGACGCTGTTTTGAAGGCGTACGTAGAACTTGGTGCTCATGCTAAATCAGTCGCTATTGTAAAAGATAGAATATCGGCAAATTCAAAGGATCCCCAAAATTATATTTCTCTCGCTATCATTTATTTTAAAATGGGGAATAGGTCGGGTGCAGTTGCTCAGTTTGAATTGGCAAAAAGTGTTACAACAGATGCTCAGATAAAAAATGGTTTAGACCGCTACATCAAAGAAATTCAGGCCGGGAGAAATCCAGGGATTTAAAAAATATGGAAAAAAACGGCGCCTCTGTGAGGCGCCGTTTTTTATTTTCCCATACATATCTTTATTATCATTGCGTAGTGATAGTAATATGATATACTTCTCCTTGTGAGTGCTATTCGCAAGAATGGCTACAAAACAAACGAATGTCTGCGTTAAACCCTGCCTCGGCGGGGTTTTACGTACCCCACATTTCAGTTTAAATACTTTTTACTTTTTATTTTTAACTTGTTACTATTAAAAAGGGATTGTTTTCATACACAGCTGGTGGTTCGCACTCACATAGACATTTGTTTTGGAGTTTGCCCCGCCAGCGTTGTGTGGACGTAATCCTGCTAGTGCTTTCATCTTTGATTATGATAATTGATAAGAATATTCAGCTTTCAGATTTTACAACTTTTCGGACCGGGGGAACGGCCGATTTTTTTTGTCGTGTCAGTACTGTTGAGGATTTAAAGATTGTTAGAGATTTTATTCAGAAAAATAATATTCTTTTTTTTGTTTTGGGAGGCGGTTCAAATGTGCTTATTTCTGACGAAGGATTCCGAGGTCTTGTTATAAAAAATGAAATTAAAAAAGAGCTTGTTTGTGAAGCTGGCGAGGTGACCATGAATAGTACAGTTCTCGTATCCGCTGGTTCGGGCAATGATTGGGACGGGTTTGTGGGGGAAACAATCTCTCGTGGCTGGTTCGGTTTAGAAAATTTATCACATATCCCTGGGACGGTGGGGGCGGCTCCTGTTCAGAATGTCGGTGCGTATGGAGTAGAGGCAGGTAGTCTCGTTGAATGGGTGGAGATTTTTGACATGGAAACAGGAGAGATTAAAAAAATCTCAGCACAAGAGTGTGGTTTTGGATACAGAGACAGTATATTTAAAAGATCTCAGAACAAAAAATTAATTATTACGCAGGTTTGCTTTAGGTTATCCCTGAAACCCGACGTGCATATTGAATATAAAGACCTTACAGAATATTTCACCGCAAAAAATATTACAGATATTACTCCAGTACAGGTACGTGCTGCCATAATTGAAATTCGTACAAAAAAGTTACCCGATTGGAAGATAATGGGAACTGCAGGATCATTTTTTAAGAATTGTTTTATTACGAAAGAAAAGTATGAATCCCTAAAGGAACAGTATCCTGGTATTCCCGGGTTTACGGGTGCTGACGGGTTAGTTAAAGTTCCTCTTGCATGGGTATTGGATCATGTGTGTAATTTAAAGGGCTATCGACATGAGGGAGTGGGGGTTTATGAAAATCAGTCGCTGGTGTTAGTTAATTATGCGATGAAAAACGCGAGTGAGGTGCGGGAGCTTGCTTCTTTGATTGTCATGAAGGTGAAGGAAAAGACAGGAATAGAGATTGAGCCTGAGGTAGAGTATGTAGGGTTCTAGAAAAAATACAAAAACGACGCCTAAAGGGCAACGTTTTTTAGTATCGGGCGCCCTAACGCTCAAAAGGCGAATTGTGTTATAATGGTGCCTATGCTTAATACAATCAAGAAACTATTCGGCGATAGTAACAGCCGTACGATTAAATCGTATCTTCCAATAATTGAAAAAATCAACAGTTTAGAAGCTGCTTTGGCGGGCTACTCTGATGAGGCTCTGTTGGGTAAAACTCAAGAATTTAAAACTCGTCTCGATGCGGGCGAGACGCTTGATGAAATACTCCCAGAGGCATTTGCTGTAGTTCGTGAAGTTTCCAAACGCACTCTCGGACAGCGACATTTTGACGTACAGCTCATTGGCGGTATTGCTCTTCATAAAGGAAGTATTGCTGAAATGCGAACAGGTGAAGGAAAAACTCTTGTTGCAACTTTGCCAGTATATCTTAATGCATTAACAGGAAAGGGTGTGCATGTGGTGACTGTGAATGATTATCTTTCGCGTCGTGACGCTGTGTGGATGGGACAAATATATTCCGCACTCGGACTTTCTGTTGGGGTCATCAACCATGAGTCGTCTTTCTTGTATGATCCGAAACATTCTGATGTGGACAAGAAGCGTGATGAACTTGGCTCGTTTAAAGTTGTTCATGAATTCTTGCGACCCTGTACTCGTCGTGAGGCATATACAGCAGATATTACGTATGGCACAAACAATGAGTACGGTTTTGATTATTTGAGAGATAACATTGAGTATTCTGCGGAGCAGTTGCGTCAGCGTGAATATAATTTTGCTGTTGTTGATGAAATAGACTCTATTTTAATTGATGAATCTCGTACTCCGCTTATTATTTCTTCACCGACCACTGACTCAGAAGATTTATATTATACGTTTGCGAATATAGCTACCGGCATGAATGTGGAGGAGCATTTTAAGGTTGATGAAAAACTGAAGGCAATCACGCTCACTGATGCTGGTATTGAATATGCGGAGAAAAAACTCGGCGTTGATAATATTTATACAGAGAAAGGTATTAAATATGTACATCACTTGGAGACTGCTGTTCGTGCGAAAGCATTATTTCATAAAGACAAGGAGTATGTTGTTCGCGAAGACGGGGTGATTATTGTCGATGAATTTACGGGGCGTCTTCAGCCTGGCCGACGTTGGTCAGAAGGATTGCACCAGGCGATAGAAGCAAAGGAACGACAGCCGATCCAGAAAGAGACGAGAACATTTGCATCTATTACATTTCAAAATTATTTTAGATTATACAAAAAGCTTGCGGGTATGACTGGTACTGCAGCAACAAGTAAAGAAGAATTTTACAAAGTATATGGTTTAGATGTTATTTCTGTTCCAACAAATAAAGTAAGTCAGCGTGTTGATAGGAATGATTTCATGTTTCAGACCGAGCACGGCAAATTCAAGGCTATTGCTCGTATCATTAAGGAGCTTAATACAAAAGGTCAGCCAGTGCTTGTGGGTACTGCGTCGATTGAGAAAAACGAAGTTCTTTCCCAGTATCTTGTGCGGGAAGGCGTAAAGCATGAAGTCTTGAATGCAAAGAACCACGAACGTGAAGGTGAAATCATTGCTCAAGCGGGACGTAAAGGGGCGGTGACTATTGCTACGAACATGGCGGGACGAGGTGTTGATATTAAACTGGGTGGTGTTCCTGCAATAGAAGAAGCTGCGGAGGAGATCAAGGGTCTTGGAGGTTTGTTTGTGATTGGTACAGAACGTCACGAAGCGAGACGCACTGATAATCAGCTTCGTGGGCGATCTGGTCGTCAGGGTGATCCTGGCGAGACACAATTCTATGTGTCTCTGGAAGATAGTCTTATGCGTGTGTTTGCTACTGATACCGTTAAGAAGATGATGGGTACATTTAAGATAAAAGAGGACGAGCCGATAGAAAATTATATTCTTAATCGTGCTATTGAGTCTGCACAAACAAAAATAGAAGGTTTTCATTTTGATGCACGTAAGCATGTGCTTGAGTATGATGATGTGCTTAACATCCAAAGAAAATCTGTATATGAACGACGTCGGAAAATTCTTCTCGGCACTCCTGCGGAGGTGGAGGAAAAACTCAATGAAATTCTTGAGAGTGCAGACGAGTCTGTAAAAGAAATTGTACAGAAAAAGAAGGAAACGCTTGGCGAGGTTAATTTTTGGAATGCGGTTCGCGGAATTCTTTTGCAGACAATTGATATGTTCTGGGTGGAACATCTAGAGGTGATGGATTATATGCGTGGCTCAGTGAATCTGCGTGCATATGGACAGCGTGACCCGCTTGTTGAATATAAGAGAGAGGGTTTGAGACTGTTCAGAGAAATGCAGGCTGCTGTTGCTGAACAAGTTCTTAAAATCATTCCAGCAATCAACGAACAAGCATTCGCACAAGAAAAAGAACAGCTTCAGGAAGTACACGATCAGGCTGTGGAGATCGGTTCTGGAGATGGATCAGGTAATGTATCTGCAGTGTCGGAAGAAGATAAGATTGGCCGTAATGATATGTGTCCATGTGGCTCAGGTAAAAAATATAAGAACTGTGGTCTGAAAGATACCGAAGAACATAAGGGATTAATGACTTCAAAAAGTTAATTTTTATTCCATGGAAATTGTGAAGAAAAAAGTCGGTGCAGGTTTCGGTGTGATGCTTTTGAAAGATAATAAAATTCTTCTCGGTAGAAGACATGTTGATCCTGAAAAGGCAGACTCCGAGCTTCGTGGGGAGGGAACATGGATTATGCCCGGAGGTAAGTTAGAATTTGGGGAATCTTTTGAAGATGGTGGGAGAAGAGAGGTGCTAGAGGAAACAGGTATTGTCGCAAATAACATTCGTGTTTTGTGTGTAGGTAATGATAAAAATGAGCATGCTCATTTTGTCACTATTGGTCTTATTGCGGATGTATTTAATGGAGATCCCAAAGTCATGGAGCCTGATGAAATTGTTGAATGGCGTTGGTTTGATATCGATGATTTACCGAAGCCACTTTTCTTTCCAAGCGCCAAGATTATAGAAAATTATAAGAAAAACTTATTTTACACACCTTAATTGTTGGAATGGTTTGTCTGTTTAAAAATTAATTCGTGATACAATAAAAAGAATGTTTAAAAGAATATTTCATTTTTTCGACAAACTTGAGGATCATATCCGTCAGTATTTATCGCGCCATCCGCTGCAATACACCTTCATCGGAACTTTTTCTATTATTGTATTATGGAGCGGGGTTGATTGGACACTTTCAGAAATGGGATTTCTTAACGGCCCCATTCTTATTCTTATTGGTGTAGTTATCACGCTTGCGACGGGGGTACTTGGACCCTTCTTCGTTGGAGATGTTATAATTTTGTCAGGTTTACGAAAGGAAAAGAAAGTGACCGAAAAAACAGAACAAGAAGTGGAAGAAGAAAGTGTTAGTCTTAAGGAAATAAAAACCGAGTTGAAGAAAATTGAAGAAACGCTCGGAACGCTTACTAGGGAATAGAGTAGTTTTTAAATATTATCAATAATACACTCACTATGTTGGGACAAAATAGAATTCGGATAGCTTTTCTTTTAATGCTTCTTGCGGGGGCCACTTTGCTCTCTTTCTTTATATTAAAACCGTTTTTGTCTGCAATTTTTCTTGCAATGATTGCTGCGATCACGTTTGATGGTTTTCATGAGAGAATGGTACGTTTTTTTCGTGGAAACAAAACTGCCGGGGCGTTATTTTCAACAATTATTATCTGTCTCGGTATTCTTATCCCGCTCGTATTTTTCGGAGCATTAATATTCCAAGAAGCACAAAATTTGTATTCAAAAATACCCGCAAGCTTTTCTTCAAATGGTTTTGTGGATAATACACTGACGCTCGTGAAAACACGGCTTGAAAATCTTTTCCCATCATTTTCTCTTGAACTCACTCAGTATGTACGACAAGCGCTTGAGTGGGTGGTAAGTAATATGAGTGCATTCTTCGCGGGCTTTCTCGGTAGTGTTGTGACATTCTTTATTACAATGTTCGGTCTCTTTTTTCTCTTTAAAGATGGTAAGTCTATTATGCGGTCGCTTACAGAACTCAGTCCTCTTGAAGACCGATACGATATCCGAATATTTAATAAAATCAAATCATCCATTAATTCTATTGTTCGAGGAACTCTGGTAAAAGCTGTTGTTCAAGGGTTCTTGGTGTACCTCGGTTTTCTCTTCTTTGGTGTTCCAAATCCTGCGCTGTGGGGTGCTGTGGGTGTGGTCGCGTCTATCATCCCAAGTATTGGAACTGCCGTGGTGACTATTCCTGCTGTTATTTATTTATTCTACACCGGAGAGATGGCCTCAATGATTGGCTTGATTATCTGGGCGTCTGTCGTGATAGGACTTTCGGATAATTTTTTGACTCCATACCTGATGAAACGTGGTGGGTTGGCGGTGCATCCATTTATTATTTTGATTTCAATTCTTGGGGGTGTGAGTTTCTTCGGTCCGGTCGGGTTCATTGCTGGTCCGGTGGTTATCAGTGTGTTTTATGCTCTGATGGACGTGTACCCAATGATTGTTCAAGGGATAGAGGGAGAAGAAAAGAATGTGCCTGAAACACTAGTTTAGGAAAACTAAGTGTTTGGTTTTGTAATACGTAAAGCCGCGCCTGTACTAAGGCGCTGCTTTACGTATGGTGTTTCGAAAAATTCATTTTTTATGCTAGTATTGGCTTATGTCACACGTCCAAAAGGCAACAATTGTCGTTCATAATGGCAGATTTCATACTGACGATGTTTTTGCGACGGCTATTATAGAGATTTTACTCAAGCGTAGAGGGCTTTTTGAGCTTGAACAGCCTACTATTGTTCGAACACGAGATGAAAATATTATCAGAGAAGCAGAGTATGTTATGGATGTGGGAGGGGTATATGACGCAGACAGTAGACGTTTTGACCATCATCAAAAGGGAGGAGCCGGAGTGCGTGCGAACGGAATTCCATACGCATCGTTTGGACTTGTCTGGAAAACATACGGAGTAGAACTTGCGGGTTCGGAAAAGGTCGCACAGGTGATAGATGAGCGTCTTGTGCAAGCGATAGATGCTAATGATAACGGTGTCAGTGTATATAAACCGCTATTTGAAAAAGTGTATCCGTATGGAATTTATGACGGTGTGTCGTCACTGAATCCGACATGGAAAGAAGGGGAAGATGATCGAGATGTGGGTTTTTTCAAAGCCGTAGCGGCAGCAGAGGTTATTGTTGAACGAGAGATTGCTTGGGCGAGAGATATTGAAGAGGCTCGGAGTGCTGTGGAGAAATTGTATGCCACATCCTTTGATAAAAGAATTTGTGTTTTTGATAAACCATATCCTTCACATGTGCTGACCCAGTATCCGGAGGTGTTGTATGCAATAAAACCAAATGTCCATGTTGCCGGTGGAACATGGAAGGTGGAAGCAATTGCAGCCGAAGAAAATTCGTATACATCAAGAAAACCTTTCCCGAGCATCTGGGCAGGAAAACGGGATCAGGAATTAGCGCAGGTTACGGGGGTTGCAGACGCAGTATTTTGTCACAATGGAAGATTTTTATTGACAGCTGGATCACAGGAGAGTGCATTAAAATTGGCATTACTAGCAGCGGATTTTAAGGAGGAAAATTTGTAATAAACTAACCGCATTAATATTAAAAAATTCAATGGCTTTTATAGATGAAATAAAAATTAGTGCAGAGGCAGGGCGTGGTGGAGACGGGGTTGTTCTGTGGCGTCACGAAAAGGGAAAGGAGTTTGCTGGTGCTGCTGGTGGTAATGGTGGTAAGGGTGGAAATGTATACCTCCACGCTATTCGTGATCTTGGTATTTTGGCGCGTTATCGTACGGTGAAAGTTTTTGCTGCAGAGCCGGGTCAGGCGGGTATGAATAACAGTCAGCACGGCGCAAATGGTGACGATATAATTATTGATTTGCCTGTAGGGAGTATTGTGACAAATTTGGAGACGGGTAAAAAGATATACCTCAACACTGAGGGTGAAAAAATATTGCTACTTGAGGGTGGTAAGGGTGGTCTTGGCAATGAATACTTTAAGGCATCTACAAACGTCAGCCCATACCAGTCAACCGACGGAAAGCTTGGTGAGACGGGAGAATTTTATATTGAACTTGAACTTGTTGCGGATCTTGGACTTGTCGGTTTGCCAAATGCTGGGAAGTCTAGTTTATTGAATGAACTCACAAATGCTAAGGCAAAAGTGGCAAGCTATCAGTTTACAACCCTGGAGCCGAATCTTGGTGATATGTATGGGTTTATTATTGCTGACATCCCTGGTCTTATTGAAGGTGCGTCAGAGGGCAAGGGACTTGGACATAAATTCCTCCGCCATATTCGCAGAACAAAGTGTCTGGTCCACTGTGTTTCTCTTGAAAATGAAGATATTGAAGAGGTGTACACAACCATCAGAAACGAGTTGGAGAAATTTGATAAGGAACTCGCAGCCAAGCCAGAAATTCTCTTACTCACAAAGACGGATGCTTTGACGGCCGTGGAATTAAAAAAGAAAATCACTATTGCAAAAAAACTCAATAAACATATCCTGACTGTTTCAATTCTTGATGAGCAATCACTCAAACAATTGACTGATGATTTGGTAAAGTATTTGAGAGATATCGAATCAGGGAAATAATTTAAATTCTATGGATAAAAAATATATACCAATCATAGGACTTGAAATTCATGCAGAGCTCAAAACGGAGACAAAAATGTTTTGTCGTTGCAAGAATGATCCTGATGAGACGCGACCAAATGCAAATATTTGTCCGATTTGTATGGGGCATCCTGGTACGTTGCCTGTTATCAATATGGAGGCGGTTAAGCATGTGCTGAAAGTGGGGATAGCTCTTAATGGAGAACTTGCGTATGACTTCACAGAATTTGATCGAAAGAATTATTTTTATCCAGATATTCCAAAAGGCTATCAAATAACTCAGTATAAATACCCATTCATAAAAGGTGGGGAACTTCTTGGGGTTAGTATAACGCGTGTGCACTTGGAAGAAGATACTGCAAGTTCGTCTCATGACAAGGGTGATTATAGTCTTGTTGATTTTAATCGTGCTGGCGTTCCTCTTATGGAACTCGTGACTGAGCCAGTTATTACTGATGCTGCGACAGCGTCTCGTTTTGCGCGTGAATTGCAGTTACTGCTCAGATATATCGGCGCTGGTGAAGCGAACATGGAGAAAGGTGAAATGCGCGTTGAGGTTAATGTGAGTGTCCAGGAAGCTGGCCTATGGACCTTGGGTGAAAAAGGTACTGGTACGTACCTATGGAAGTATAATGGAAACCTTGCAGAGGGTGAGAGTATCCCCAAGATGAGTGCAAAGGTAGAGGTAAAAAACTTGAATTCATTTAAGGCGTTGGAAAAAGCCGTTGCATATGAAATAGATCGTCAGATTTCTGTTATTGAGAGTGGTGGGAAAGTTGTCCAGGAAACACGCGGATGGGATGATGGAAAGGAAACAACATTTTCACAGCGCGCAAAAGAAAATTCTCACGACTATCGTTATTATCCAGATCCCGATTTACCAAAATTGAGATTGTCAGAGTTGCCTGATTTTTCGAAGGAAACATTAAACAAGCAGATGCCCGAATTACCTTGGGTGAAACGTGAGAGATATCAAAAAGATTTTGAATTAAAACCCGAAGATGCAGAAATGTATGTTCGGTCACGTGTGTGGGGTGATTATTTTGAACAGGTTATTGCAGGATTTTCTGGTGAGAAAAAGTTAACCAAGCTTGCGTCAAACTATCTTTCTTCAGACCTAGCTGGTTTGATTAAAAAAGAAACCACAGATACAGATGCGGGGCTTACTGTTTTTATTCAGAAAGTACCTCCGGCAATGTTTGCGAAACTTATCACGATGGCGTCAACAAACCTTATTTCTTCTCGTGGCGCAAAAGATATTTTGGCAATACTGGCTCTTTCTGGCGGAGATCCGGAAATAATCGCGAATGAGAAAGGATTGATACAGAAAAATGATCCAGAAGCATTGAAGAAAATTGTTGAAAATATTATTGTTGCGAATCCGACGGTTGTGGCTGATTTTAAAGCGGGAAAGGAGGCGGCATTACAATTTTTAGTTGGTCAGGGTATGAAAGAGTCGAAGGGAAGTGCCAATCCTGGAGTATTAAAAGAATTGATTCGAGAGTTAATTAAATAATAAAGCGGTAGGGCAAAAGAAGGAATGGATGACAAAAAAGCAGTGACTTTTGTAGACGCTGCTTTTTGTTATGTCCTTCTTTCAATCTATTTTTTTGGATTAGCTCTTTAATCCCAAGAATTCCTCGATGCTCTGCATCGGTCCATTATGCTAGTATGTGTAGATAATGGAACATATCCACAAGAAACATAACGTCTCACTAATCATATATCACCTCGTTTGCCCA
>JBAZVT010000007.1:0-37044 GCA_041660745.1 Minisyncoccota bacterium
ACGTTACAAAATGATTGAAGAGATACTTGGAGGAGAAGATTAGCAACTATTTATTTGTATTAGACCAGTATTGCCTATATGCTCGCAAATCCAGTGAGGATTCGAGTGAAAAACAGGCGCTGTCGGTGGATTCTCAAGTAAAGGAGATGCTAGCTATTGCTGAACGTGAAAATCTTGAGATCATCGATATACGACGGGAATCACATTCCGCAAAAGCCTCTGGTCAACGACCTGTATTCAACGAACTCATTCACGATCTTAATGCCGGTAGATATACCGGCATTTTGACATGGGCGCCGGATAGACTAAGTAGAAACGCTGGAGACTTGGGAACACTTGTTGATCTAATGGATGAGAAAAAATTAGTTCAGATTAGAACATACGGACAATCGTTTCAAAATTCTCCCAATGAAAAGTTTTTACTTATGATTCTATGTTCTCAAGCAAAACTTGAGAATGACAATAAAAGTATAAATGTTAAACGAGGACTTCGAACTCGCTGTGAGATGGGGCTGTGGCCTGCACCAGCGCCCATGGGATATCTTAACGAAAAACGTGCGGATCGAAAGGGGTATGTATACGTTGATCCAGAACGCAGTCACATCATTAAGAAAATGTTTGAAAAGGTAGCTTTTGAAAAATGGAGTGGCAAGAAACTTTTTCATTGGTTAAGATTCGAGCTTAATTTTAAAACTCCAAATGGAAACAAAGGTTTAACTCTAAGTAATATTTATCTTATCTTACAAAATGATTTCTATTACGGATCATTCGAGTACCCAAGAAAAAGTGGGTTGTGGTACAAGGGTGTCCACGAGCCGTTAATTACAAAAGAATTATTTGACCAGGTTCAAAAGCAAGTAAAAAGCCAAATAATTAGGGTTGAGGATAAAGAGTTTGCTTTTACAAGAATAATGACCTGCGGTCTTTGTGGGTCAGGTATTTGTGCAGATGAAAAATTTAAAAAACAAAAGAATGGGAACATTCATCGTTATGTGTATTATGGGTGCACAAAATCAAAAGACAAGAATTGTAAGTGCGGGTATATAAAAGAGGAAGAGTTAATTCGACAATTAGAAGCCTTAGTGGATACGATTGATTTAAATGAAATTGGAATAAAAGAAAAGATAAAGGTTGAAGTTGAAAGAATAAGAAAGTTTCAAAGAGTGATACTTGGAACAAAAGAAAAGATCGAGGTTAAAGATATCGATATACGGCATTATGCAAAGTATATTTTGCAGGAAGGACCGACCGTGGATAAACGAGAATTGTTAAGTTGTTTAAAGAGTAGGATATATCTTAAACAGAAAGAGATTCTTGTGGCAAATTAACAGCAATAGGTTTTAAATCAATTATGGAACCCCAATCATCACAATTAGGATATTTTGACTTTAATTTGAATGTCTCCGGTGCCTCAAGCCCAATGATCATTAGAGGTACAGACATTAATGTACTTAAAGGAATGAGATATCTTAAAACCTTTTCGTATTCACCGACAGCATTATCAAAAGCTCCAGCGATTTTTAAATTTTTCGTTGTCGTGATTAAAATGCCAACTTCTGTTTCTATTGCTTTGTCTACATTATTAACTGAACTTGCTAGAACAGGTTTTAAAAGATTCCACGCAATTGCTTCTCCGTGGTTGAAAGCTACTTCAACAGACACAGAGCCACGAGCAAAATCCAGTCTCCATACTTTATCTGTTCCATACTCTTCTCCTTGGAATATAGATGACTCAGCATTCCAACCCTTTGCTACCAGTTTCTCTTTAAGGAGAGAATTTATCGTAGGAGCCAAACTACTTTTAATGCCGTTATTTTTACGCAACAGATGTCGGGTTTTTAATTCCTCGTCAGAGATGCTGGAAATCACCTCAAGAATATCGTCAAGGTCTTTTTTGTGTCTCGGGTCAGCTAGTACAATATCAGCATGTTTATATGGGTGTGTAGTGAATTTCATGATAAAACTTGATCTTGTTCCAAAACAGTTGTCTAACTGTTAGAATAGCTTGATCCAAAATTTAGTAATGGTATAATGGTAGCACTAATAACAAAATATGGCTAGAAATGAAAGTAAACTAAAGGTTGTAGAACTGTTCGCAGGTGTCGGCGGCTTTCGACTTGGACTTGAGGGGTATAAAGGTAATAGGAAGAACCATCACAAGCATTTTGAAACAGTGTGGTTCAATCAATGGGAACCATCGACCAAAAAACAACATGCTCATGAGACTTATGTGAGAACCTTCGGTTATGTAGACGAGTTCACAAACAAGGATATCGCTCAGGTAGTTGATAAAGTTCCAGACCACGATTTACTTGTCGGGGGTTTTCCTTGCCAAGATTATTCTGTTGCTCGAAACCTCTCGGCTTCAAAGGGCATCATCGGGAAGAAGGGGGTACTCTGGTGGTCTATATATAACATACTCAAAAAGAAAGGTAAAAACGCACCAAATTATCTAATGCTTGAGAATGTAGACAGACTTCTTAAATCTCCTGCATCCCAACGCGGACGTGATTTTGCAATTATACTCTCAACTCTTAATGAGCTTGGGTACGTTGTTGAGTGGCGTGTTGTCAATGCGGCAGAATACGGAATGCCACAACGCAGAAGAAGGATATTCATACTTGGATACAAAAAAGGTTCTGTCATCTTTAACAAATTCAAGGGTCATGCTTCCGTGGAGAAATGGCTTACGAAAGATGGTTTGATGGCAAAGACCTTTCCGGTTGAAAGCGTATCGTCCTTACGTGTTGAAAACATACACACCGACCCTGTACAGATTTCTACTGATTTAGATACGTTCAAGCCATCACTTTCACCGTTTGCAAATGCAGGTGTTGCTTTCGACTACAAAGCACATACAATCAAAGTACAACCAAAATACAACGGACCAATTACTACGATAGGCAAACTATTGTTGGATGATAAAGATGTTCCAGATGAATTCTACATACCAAAGGAAGATCTTGAACGATGGGAGTACCTTAAAGGAGCAAAAAATGAAAGTCGGACAGCCGCAAGTGGATTTGAGTTTATATATACTGAAGGCGGTATGGTTTTCCCTGATTCATTGGATAAGCCATCTAGAACAATCATAACTGGTGAGGGTGGTAAAACCCCTTCCAGGTTCAAGCATGTCGTAAAGACAAAAAAAGGCTTGCGCAGACTTACTCCAATCGAACTTGAAAGACTGTGTATGTTCCCAGACAATCACACGGAAGGTCATGGTGACTCTAGAAGAGCTTTCTTTATGGGTAATGCGCTGGTTGTTGGGGTAATAGACAAACTCGCAAAATCACTGTCCGAACTACATTTTGGGAAAGATGCCAAACAAAAAAAGTAAATATCTCCGTGACGGCAGAGCTCCTTTACCTAAAAATGATTCTGTATCTAAGGTAATGCGAGCCAATAAGTCAAAAAACACAAAACCTGAATTAATTTTCAGAAATATTTTATGTGCATCAGGCATACGTGGTTATCAATTAAACAAAAACAATCTTCCAGGTAAACCTGATATTGTATTTTCAAAGGCAAAATTAGCAATTTTTATAAATGGATGTTTTTGGCATAGATGTCCATATTGCAAATTAACTTTACCTAAGAGTAATCAGGGTTTTTGGGAAGAGAAGTTTAGAAAAAATAAAATACGTGATAAGGAGAAGCAGGAAGGGTTAGAAAAATTAGGGTGGAAGGTGTTTGTTGTGTGGGAATGTTGGATAAAATCTTTTGTTAACGATTTAATCAGGCTTTAGCTTTGAGTTTACTTGGAGATGGATGAACTAACCCATCGATAATAACTAATTCTGGAGTTGGGATATTTTTTGACTTATTGTACTCAAAAAGTTTTTTGATACTACTAAGTTGTGGTGGCAAATCATTGGGATTTTTTGTTCCTTCCCTCACAATAATAACAACAAAAAAACTATAGAAAGCCTTTTCGCTCTTTTGATAAGATTCAATTTGTTTCTTATATCCATTTTCCAAATCTTTGTTGTTTGATTTCTTTATTTCAACCAACACCTTACTTTCATACCCTGTGCCTAAAGAAAAATCTACTGGACCAAGTCCAGCGTTGGGTTCTCTAGAAAGTAAAATATTTGCTCGCTGACAATAAAAATCGGCTATGAGATAGAAAAGTATCTGCGCCACATCTTCATTGTGTGGACTGTCTTTTAATAATTTTCCAGTCTCCGTTTTTCTGTATAAGAGAGTGTTTCCTGCGTTATCTTCAATTGACCTTTGAAACTGTTTTATAAGTTCTCTTACAGAGTCGACTAATTCGATTTGTGTTTTTGCAGATATGGGAACCGTTAATAACTTTGACTCTTTTTCTGCAAAGGGCTGGAGCGCATAATATCCTTTCTGGTCTTGTTTAAGATCATACGCTTTAACCTCCACAGTTCTGTAAATCCTCAAAAGACTATTAAAACCATTACGAAATTCTTCTTTTTCTGCTTCGGTTTTATTTTTTATATCATCAAGAGCCTCTTTTAAGGCGGGAAGGACGATTGCATTTATATCATTCCTTAAGTTTTTATTGTGTTGTGCTGCGGATACAATATCATCCCACGACACAGCAATTGGTAGAGGTACTAGAAGTGAATGGGGTATAAAAATAATCGGTAAATCTTTGAATGGATGGCTTGGCAATCTATACCTTCTTCCCCTAATCGTATATTCTTTAGTCGAGACTTTTAATTCCATTGAAACTCTCTCCGTGTATAAGCAAAAATCTGGATAAACAATGCTTACCATGAGATCGCTCATACTGTCTGGTCCGAAACCCTCAACAAATAATCCGAGTATTTCTATCAGCTCTTCGTCATCAATGCCGACTGCCAGAATTTCACTTGCGGACAATAGAATTTTGTTTGCCAAGGTCTTTGAAATCGCCGTACCTCTATCGGTTTTGTTTCCGTAACCTATTGAAAGACCTTGAGGTTCGGGAACGGCGAGCATATTTCTGGCTTGGTCTAATAAGCGTTGAGCCTTGTGAGACTGCTTATGTATTTTTAGTAGTCTGGCGATGTATTGAATTATAGTTTTCCGTGAATCCTTAAACTCTTTAACGGGCGATTTAATGAGTAATTTTGGATCAACAAAAAGTTTTGTGTCTATTCCCAAGGTCGAATCAAATACACCAAGCTGCTCAAGTTTTTCTCTTGTGACTCCAAGGTGTTTACTTAACGAGATAGTCTTTTGTGGCATAGTTGATAATAGGATTGTGAGGCACCTCGGAGTCCGAACCTGTCTTTAGTTTGCTGGGGGATTTGGAATCGAACCAAAATTCACGGCTTCAAAGGCCGCTGTCCTACCTTTAGACGATCCCCCAATTATTATATTCAAAACAACTTACTATCTATCGGCTTTCCAACAAATAGTAACACTATGCTAACATGTTTCTGAATATATACAATAATAGATTTTACCTACTTTGCGTTCTGCACAATATTCACTAAGGCAAGCTCAAGCGGCAATTCAGGCACGGCAGAATATCCAATACTACCGTAGGCAGATAATAGTTCGGCGAGAGCATGAGATGTAATGCCTGTGGCAGGGCCTGTGGCTAGTTTCTTCAACAAGACCATATCTTCCTCACTCACCTCTTCGGCAATTTCTTTTTCTAAACCAGAAGCAAGTTTCAAGTGGAGTGCACAACGCATTTTTTGGACCACCAGAGTCAAAAGAGTTTTTGGATCAATGTTTGCACCAGACGCTTTACGCACAGCAATAAGCCCCTTCTCTATATTCTTCTCTGCAATTGCCTCCACAATAGCATTCACCATTTCTCGACGAGGCGCACCAGTAACCAATTCCACCTCATCAATAGAAATCTTCTTGTCTTTGGAGGCACTGACCACCTTCTGTACAATGCCGAGCGTATCGCGGAATGACCCATCTCCCAAAAATGCAACAAGATCTGCAGCAGATGGTTCAAGAGTGAAACCCTCTTTCTTCGCAACAGAAAGAACAACATCACGAAGAATTTGCTGGTTTGGTTTTTTAAACGAAAATGTCTGACAACGGGAAACCACTGTTTCAGGAAGCTTTTCTGTTTCAGTTGTCGCAAGAATAAAAATAACATGCTTCGGAGGCTCTTCCAGAGTTTTCAACAATGCATTAAAAGCTTCTTTTGTAAGCATGTGCACCTCATCTACAATATATACCTTGAAAGGAGATTCAAAAGGAAGCGTTGCAACAGAATCACGAATAGCACGAATATCATCAATACCACGATTTGAAGCCGCGTCTATTTCATAGAGATCATTGTCACTTGTGCCAATCTCTCGTGCAAAAATACGAGCAATAGAAGTCTTACCAATACCGCGAGAGCCGGCGAAGAGATATGCATGTGCAATATTGCCAAGCTTAATTGCTCCTTCTAATACCTGGATAACATGATCCTGACCAATAACATCTTTAAACTTCTGCGGCCGATATTTACGATAGAGTGCAATTTCAGACATGAGAATTTAGATTTTTAGAAAGACCCACTAAGTATAACAGAAAAAAATTGAATAAAAAAATAGGCACCAAGCTGATTGAACATACTCAGTACCCTTTTGTTTTCCACCGTCCTTTCTTGCTTACAATGAAGCACTCAACATCCCATCATCTTCCATTAAAATACCCCAAAACACGGAAAAAGTCAAACAAAAAAAGAGCGTTGCTCTTCCCTGAAGGGGGAAAAGCAACGCTCTGAACTATGTGCTCCCGAGAAATCCCCGGAGAGGCTTCGATGAATACCGTGAGGTTTACTTCGAGCCCAAGATTCTCGTAAACTCTTTCGAGTTCCTAGGTCAGTCTGCCTTGAGGCAGATCCGACACGTCAATCCTTGGGTGTATCGACAAACACTCCTTCCTTGCCGAGCAGCTACGCTCGGATGAGTGGCCAGGCTGATACGCCGTGCTAGAGCAGGCGGCCGCCGGCGGCGCCGATGGTGTGACTCAATTGCGATTTGGACGAGCTACGGGTGATGATGGAACACGTCGGGGGGCCGCGCATAGCGACTCCTTTCTGTCTTAGACATCAATCCCTCAGGAAAAACATCTAAAACAATTGCGCAAAGACCTGCTAGTAAACAGTCGTCTAATACGCTACTTATTTAATAATAGCACGATTAATTATAATGTCAATAACTTTCATGAAATCATCACACTACATAAACAAAAAATGACTATTTTAAGCCATTTTTTATATACTGCTTTATAATTATAGATATTTCTTTTGAATTCTTTGCTTCCATAAGTTTCACTCGTAATTCTTTTGCCCCATCAAATCCGCTCACATATGCTTTGAAATGTTTTTTCATAAGCAGGAAGTTTTTGTGAGGTTCAACATGCTTTTCAAAATATTTCGTATGTTCCACAAGTCGTTTAAGTCTCTCTGGAATAGTCACGTCCCCTGTCCCTACTTTTTTTCGAGGATTCTTTTTCTTTGCAGCCAAATCTTGGCACAACCATGGTGTACCAAAAAATCCTCTCCCAATCATCACGCCATCCGCGCCAGTCTCATGCACTTTCAGAAATGCCTCGTCCAAATCTTTTATATCACCATTTCCTAAGATTAAAGTTTTTGATCCAAGACTATCGCGTATCTCAACTGCTTCTCGAACATGTTCCCAACGGGCAGGAACTAGAGAAAGCTCTTTCTTTGTTCGTGCGTGTACAGTCACCGCCGCAGGTTCTTCGGCAAGTATTTCTGGAAGCCACGTCGCAAGTTCATTTTTCGTATACCCTATTCTTGTTTTCACTGAAACAGGGATTTTTCCTGCAACACCCTCTTGTGCTGCACGGATTGTTTCACGGGCGAGCTTGGGAGACTTTATTAGCATTGCCCCAGCACCTTGTTTCTGAACACCTTTATCGGGACAGCCCATGTTGATATCAATACCATCGAACCCGAGCTTTACAGCAATCTCTGCAGCCTTTTTCATATTCTCTGGTGTGGCAGTAAAAAACTGAGCAATAATCGGGCGCTCTTTTTTATTAAATTGCAAGTCTTTCACAAGCGCGTCGTACCCGGCAGATACAAGTCCATCAGCAGAGACAAACTCAGTCCACATCACATCCGGTTTACCATATTTTGCAATCATATATCGAAAAGAAACGTCAGTGACATCCGCCATCGGCGCTAGGGCTATAATTGGTTTTTTGATAGTCTGCCAGAAGTTCTTTTTCACAGCGACTACCATAGCATAAATATATGTCCAAACAAAGAGTACGAATAAGAAAAAAGTTCGCTGTTAGCAGCGAACTTTTTTCTTATTCTGGACTCGAATCGGGAGTTATTTTTACCGGACCACTAGATTCCACACGAATATTTGATGTGTGGTATTTTTCAAAAGCCTTTCTACTTTCCTGAGAAATAAACTGTTTTAAATCTTCTGCACCAACAGCATCCTTGATTATGAAAGTACCCGACTCTCCAGCGGTTTCTATTCTTACATCGGCAACTCCTAAAAATACCTGAATGAAACCTCTGGTCATAATAGACGCGTCTTGAATCATATCGAGACGAATACTTGAAACAGCTCTGTTAAATAAGGCACTTTGATTGATATCAATCACCCGCATATTGGTGATATACCATACGTCCAAGTAATAATTCGTCCATGCGGTAAACGCCATCATCCACACAATAAGAAACCATATTCCGTAAGCAAAAAGCATGAGCGGTCCTATATCTACAGATGAAATAAATGATAAACCCGCCGAACGAGAAATAACAAAAAAGATGGGGAAAATAACAAAAGGCGCTACGGTGAGAAATAAAAAGAAAATAAGTTGCCCAGCAACGAAGAACCAATGTCTGCGAACGCTTTTTAATATTGCTTCTCCCTCTAAAAGAAATTTCATAGGATTAGATGAGTGAATAAAGACTAGCGACTACAATCAACATTGCAGAAATTACCCCAACGCCAACAAAATAGATGACCTGAACAAACTTCATAAATCTGTTTCCATTTCCGTACGACTTCCAGTGATACACAAGAGCATAAGACAAAAGAGCACAAATACCAAGAACAAGGATAAGTATCGCCCACACAATTCTTCCGGCCGATAAGGGTGCAGAATCTAGATTAATATGAACTCCTGAACTTGAAGCAAATTGGACTAAAGATGTAAAATTCATACTTTTATTATAATCCTTCATTGAAGGATTGGCTAGGAAAAACTGAAGCTACAATTGCAAGTTGGGCAATTTACTTATTAGTCAATCGAATAAAAAATCTTGTTATCAAAACGCAAATCAATATATTTAAATTTCAAAGGAGATCCTAGTGCCTGCAATTTAAACGCCGAACCATCCACAACAGACTGTAAATTTCTCCTCACCGTAGCATAATCTTGATTTTCATTGAAAATAATTTTTCCATCACCAGCAACAGCCACCTCGATATCACCATCACTTTTTACAACAACAGAATGTGGACGAAATATAGAGCTATCACGAAGCTCAGCAACAAATACATTCATAGCTCGATATGCATTAGGTAGAAACGTCTGTCCTATAGGACTAGAACTTGTACCCAGTGTTCCAAAATACCGCACATACACATCATCGGAAAAATGTGGTGCGCGTTCAAAAACGAGTCCTTGTTTGTCTATAAAATAGCACTCGGGAAATGCTGACGATGTCGAGGGAAAATCCCGACACCACAAAGATTCTGCCTCGCGCTCCTCTACGATAACAATTATATTTTTGAGATCTCCTAACACAACATCAACAGACTCTATTCGAGGAAAAGTGTTTAAAATATTTTCTTCAATAGAAACTTTTGGATATAACGGGGCATTTTTCTTTGGAAACAAAAACAAATATGTTCCATCAAGAGTCCGTGAAATTACATCATCAATCTCCTGAGAAGACACAACACTATTCCCTTCTATTTTTATTGTTGAAATTGTCCACGACTCTGCGCGAGACCAGAAAGCCGCACCCCCCACAAGGGTGCCGAATAAAACCGTCCACAGCGAGATTAGCCATATTTTCCGATATGGATGCACAACCACCTTACGTGATGAAGAGAACGATCGTTTTTTCACGATTAAAGAAACCAAAAACCACGCAACAACTACTTCTTCTGTATTACAGTCCTTCCACCCATGTACTTCTGCAATACTTCGGGAATGCGAATAGAACCATCTTCCTGCTGATTATTTTCAATCACAGGAACAAGAATACGAGGAAATGCCATCGCGGTATTATTGAGGGAATGCACGAATTTCATTTTTCCTTCCGCATCTTTATAACGAATATTCAAACGGCGTGTCTGAAAATCATGGAAGTAGGACGACGAATGAGTTTCTCGGTATTTATTTTCTGAAGGTACCCATGCCTCTATGTCATATTTTTTCACCTGTCCAAGACCCAAGTCTCCTCCGCAGTTCACCACCACATGATATGGAATTCCAAGTGTTTGTAATAATTTTTCGGAATTGTTAGTCAATTCTTCGTGGAGTTTTACTGATTCTGCATGATCAGCTGCACAAAGAACCACCTGTTCAAGTTTGTGGAATTCATGGACACGGATAATGCCACGGGTATCTTTACCATGACTTCCTGCTTCACGGCGGAAACAAGGAGAATAGGCGATAAATTTTATAGGCAGTTTACCGGCATCAAGAACCTCGTCCATATACAAACCCATAGTTGGCACTTCGGCAGTACCGGCAAGATATAAATCATCTTGTGTTTTATACAAATCTTCTTCACTCTGAGGAAGGTATCCTGTGCCAATAAAAGGCTCTCTGCGCACCAGCGATGGAGCAATGATGGGAGTAAAATCACCTTTCTTTGCAAACTCATCCATAACAAATTGTTCAAGTGCCCACTGGAGCATGGCAGCATCATTTTTTAAAAAGTAACCGCGGAAACCTGAGACCTTTGTACCACGATCAAACTCAATCATGTCATTTAATTCAAGTAACTCAATATGCGAACGGGGCGCATAAGGAAATTTTGGAATTTCACCCCATGTGCGTACTTCTTGATTATCAGCATCACTTGCCCCTTCTGGGACAGAAACATCTGGAACATTTGGAACACGCACCATGAGACCCTGCCACTTCTTCATAACCTCTTTCAGTTTATCTTCTTCGAGCTGCAATTCTGCTTTCACAGTCTTCATTTCTTCTATCATACGAGCGCGTGCAACTTGATCCTCTGTCTGAGGAATCTTCTCACTGAACTGATTCTGAATACCACGCTTCTGTTCTATGGATGTCATGAGGCCACGACGCTCATCATCTACGGTCAGCAATTCCTCCACATTAAACTCAACATGCTTTTTTTGTGCACCGGCGGTAATAAGATCCTTATTCTCTCTGATAAATTTTATATCAAGCATGATGTGTGATGATTAATGATTATTTTTATGCATACAGTCCATTTCGGAACGTACTATATATAGTAGCAAACTTATAGAAGCCTATCCACTGTAATCTACAGCAATAACCATGTTACAATAATCAAAATGAAAGATACATCTATCCGCACAATCGGGCCAGATGAATTCCCTTTACTCCTCCGAGAGATCGTCGACCCACCGAAACAACTTCACATTCAGGGAACCATACCACCCGACGATTATAAATTCCTCGCAGTTGTCGGTTCACGAAAATACACAAGCTACGGAAAACAGGCTTGTGAAAAGCTTATCTCGGGATTGCGCGGACAAAAAATCTGTATTGTTTCGGGACTTGCCCTGGGAATAGATGCAATTGCACATAAAGTAGCCTTAGACGCAGGACTTCCAACAATAGCAATTCCCGGTTCTGGAATTGGAAGAGATGTATTATATCCAGCAACAAACCGCGGACTAGCTGATTCAATTATATCTGCCGGCGGAGCACTCATCTCCGAATTTGAAAATGATTTTCACGCAACAAACTGGAGCTTCCCGCAACGCAATAGAATCATGGCGGGTTTTTCGCATGCAATCCTTGTCGTTGAAGCTGAGCAAAAATCTGGTACACTCATCACCGCTCGACTTGCTGTAGAGTACAACCGTGACGTCTTAGTAGTTCCCGGGTCTATTTTTTCCAGCACATCCACAGGTCCACATTTATTTTTACGCATCGGGGCAACACCCATCACAAAAAGCGAGGATATTTTGGAAGTATTGGGACTTGATGCGCCGAAGCAATTAGATATGACTGTACTGTATACAGACTGTACAGACAACGAAATGTTGTGTATAAAAATATTACAAGAAGGGCCTCTATCTCGAAACGATCTTATTGCAAAAACTGGACTACGAATTAGCGAAGCGAGTGCCACACTTTCTCTTTTAGAAATCAAAGATTTAATCAAGGAAACCATGGGTGAAATTCGGATAAACATCTAAAAAATGAAGAAAAATCACGAAATGATCATGATTAAATATGTTCAAAACAAAGGATAAAAATAATCTTCATTATTGACTTTTTTCATACTGTATTTCTTCATTTAATCTTCATAATCTCTGTGTATACTCTTTTCGGAGTATGGGGTTGTGAGTGTGGGGGGTCCGCATTCACATGTGCGCTTGTTCCGGGCATTAGGAGCCTATCATGAGCGTACGCGAACTGATGGTTCGACCGTTGATCGGTATTGGTGAGCACAACGAGGCGCTTCTTGAAAGAGCGGACCGCGTAGTGCTCCATATCTCCGACAGAGGGCTGCGGAGCCATCTGTTGGAATGTTCTTCTGAGGGCGGCAATAGAGAGCTGACCCTGACAGTGAGTCCGTGTGCCGGGAGTTCGTTCAGCGAAATGCTGGAAACAGAACTACAACGATTACTTGGTCTCGACATTGGTACGTACGAGATCAGGCGTACATGGCAGGCATACTCGCTAGACGAGAAGCCGCCATTTGAGTCACGTTTTATGACTCATGTAGACATCGTTCTTCCGACACAAAAAGACTTTGGTCGTTTCAATACGCCGGTACCCAGGTATGTGTGGTCAAACTACACATTCCAGGAACAAGGAAATTGACGGATCGCTGTCGACGGAGCAAAAGACTGGAGTGTACACGATGTATGCGTCAGTCTTTTTTTTACCCCACAACTATCCATAGTAGATTATCTCCTCTTTCTTTTTTATACAGAAAGTGTATTCTTGAAAAAGAAAGGGAGGTCGAGATTATGGAAAAAGAGTGGTTTGAGAGACGGAGACAAGGCGTTGACCAAGACCTGCGAATCACCGCCTTTGCCAACGCCCAGCAACGTCTGTTGCGAGCACTAGCGAAAGTCATGCTCGAACAATTCCAAAGAGAACAACAGGATTCCCCCACCCCTTGAGGTGGGGGTGTTTTTTTAAATAAAATTTGCCAAATATACAAATGTGGTATAGTAGTGGAGAATCTATCCAAAATTATGACAAAATTATTGATCGTTGAATCACCAGCAAAAGCAAAAACAATTTCAAAATATCTTGATAACGCCTTTACCGTAACCGCTTCTGTTGGACATATCCGAGACCTACCAAAAAATAACAAAAAGGCTATCGATATAGAAGGTGGTTTTATTCCTCATTACGAGATTTCACCAGGCAAAGAAAAAGTTGTTGCGGAAATCCGGAGCCTTGCAAAAGATGCTGATGAAATACTACTCGCGACTGACCCTGACCGCGAAGGTGAAGCTATCGCATGGCACATCGCCGAGGCAGTTGGATTAAAAAATCCTAAACGTGTCACTTTTCATGAAATCACAAAAGAAGCAGTAACGGAAGCAGTCAAACATCCTCGTGGAATTGATATGAACCTGAAAGCAGCTCAGGAGGCTCGCCGTGTGTTGGACCGACTTGTAGGCTATGACCTGTCCGGACTTATCTGGAAAAAAGTTCGTTATGGTCTGTCTGCAGGACGAGTACAGTCCCCCGCACTTCGCATACTTGTAGAACGAGAACGAGAAATCAGAGCCTTTATTCCGGAAGACTACTGGCAGATTTTTGCCGATGTTACTACAAAAAATAATGACGCACTCGCACTAGAATGTACAGAAGAACCACGCGACAGAAAAATTGTCGATGCAATTCTTGCTGCAGGAAAAAAAGGCCCCTGGACCGTACAAGACGTAAAGGAATCTGAGGTAAAAAAATCTCCACGTGCCCCATTCACCACATCCACTCTCCAACAAACAGCAAGCTCACGCTTCGGGTTCTCTCCTTCACGCACAATGCAGATAGCACAAAAGCTCTACGAGGCAGGTCATATTTCATACATGAGAACTGACAGCACAAACCTTAGCGAATACGCTCTTACGGCTATTACAGAGGTTATAAAAGGTCAATACGGGGCAGACTATTATTCCGCACGCACATACAAAACAAAAAGCAAAAATGCCCAGGAAGCCCACGAAGCTATCCGTCCTTCCGATGTACATAAAATGAATGTTGGTACAACAGACGAACAAAAAAAACTCTATAAACTCATCTGGCAGAGAACAGTTGCCTCACAAATGGCGGATGCAAAAATGCTCCGAACACGAATAGAGGCTGGGGTTCCCGATAAAGAAATTCCAATATTTTCAATTACTGGATCACGTGTACTTTTCGATGGTTGGACAAAAGTTGACCCAGAAGGTCAATCCGACGATGTCATATTACCGAAGGTTGCCACGGGAGACACTCTTACACTGGTAGATATTTGTGCAGAAGATAAACAAACCACCCCACCAGACAGATACTCTGAAGCAGGGTTAGTTAAAGAACTTGAAAAAAGAGGCATCGGCCGCCCTTCCACATACGCGTCTATCATCAAGACAATTATTGATCGTGGATATGTTGATAAGAACGACAAAGCATTACAGCCTACCGATACAGGAGAAGTAGTCAGCACCTTCCTTGAGAATAATTTCATGCACTATATCAACGACACCTTCACGGCGGAAATGGAAGACAAGTTGGATAATATTGCAAACGGCGAAGCCGAGTATGAAAAAACACTCAAAGACTTCTACGGGCCATTCCTAAAAGATGTAAAATCAAAAGACAAACTAGACAAAATTACAAACCTTGGCGACGCCGACCCACAATTCAAATGTCCAAAATGTGGAAGTAATATGGTAATCAAACTTGGCCGTACAGGTAAGTTTATGAGCTGCGCAAAATTCCCTGAATGCACAGGCGCGCGAACAATAGACGGCGCCGAACTTGCTGGACCAAAGGATACTGGCGAACTTTGCCCAAAATGTGAAAAAGCGAACCTTGTTGAGCGAGAAGGACGTTTCGGCTTATTTGTATCATGTGGTAATTATCCAAAATGTAAATATATTAAGAAAGACGCCTTCCCTCCAAAAAGTACTGGTGTGAAATGTAACGTCTGCAAAACAGGTGAAATGGTGGAACGTCATGGACGGTTCGGAGTGTTCTATAGTTGCTCCAACTATCCTGACTGTAAAAATATTATCAAAACAAAACCGACCGGAAACATCTGCCCCCTCTGCCAATCCCTCATGATGGAAGGTACAAAAACCATTCCGGAACGTTGCTCAAACAAAACCTGCCCCAACCATAATCCCCATAAACTACCAAAGAAGGAATAGCACGAGCAAGCAATCTTCATTGCTTGCGACATGGTTTTTGTAAAGCACAGGTATATTTTCTTCAGCAGAAGAAAATACCGAGCCGGGCGAGCAAAAGCGAGTGTCCGAGAGGACTTCGCAGAAATTTTTCTTGTGGCGACAAAACTTTTACTTGTGACCCAAGACCATTCCCGAACATTGCTCTAACAAAGCCTGTTCAAACCACAATCACTTTTGCTCTATGTAATGATTCCACATATTCACCCCCTTTACTTCATTAAAATTTCATTATATATTGGGAATCACGAACCTTTTCCAGAAGGAGGAAAAATGAGCCGAAAACGTTATGGATTCACATTTCTTGAACTTTTGGTGATCATCGCCTGTGTGGGGACCCTGATATGTATACTCATTCCCCAACACTAACGAGTTCGCCAATAGCGCTCACCCGCCGACAAGCACCCCAAGGTCCTTGTCGGCTATTTTTATGCTAATAACTTGTAACTTCACACATTTACGCTAGTATATACACATGACCGTCCAAGACATACTTGAAAAGATGCGCGAACCAACTGAAACTGACATTACCCTTGTAACAAAGGCATATACTTTTGCTGAAAATGCTCACCAGACCCAGAAGCGCTACTCTGGCGAGCCTTATTTTGTACACGTAGCAGAAACAGGCAAACTCCTCGCAGAAAACAACATGAGTGCAACCACAATAGCAGCAGGGCTTCTTCACGACACGATAGAAGATGCTGGAGTAACTGTTGAAATAATGCAAAAAGAATTTGGACCAGAAATACTATTTCTCGTTCAAGGTGTTACCAAGCTTGGTAAACTTCGCTACCACGGTGTGGATAGACACAACGAAAGTTTACGAAAATTTTTTGTCGCAACAAGCCAAGATTTACGCATTCTCATCATCAAGCTCGCAGACCGACTTCACAACATGCGTACATTAGAGCATGTTCCCGAACACAAACAAGTTCGTATCGCTTCTGAGACTCTCTACATCTACGCCCCACTCGCCTATCGTCTTGGCATGAGAAAAATGAGCCGTGAGTTGGAAGACATAGCGTTTAAATTTGTTCTACCAAAAGAAGCTGTTCTCATCGAGAAAATTACTCGTGAACGAACCAAAAAAGATCTAAATGGAATAGAAAAATTCCACCATTCAGTTCTGAAAGCTCTTGCGGCTGAAAATATAAAAGCTCGAACAGATTTTCGTATTAAAGGTTTATATAGTCTTTATAAAAAACTCCAACGAAAAGAACAGAATGTTGAAAAAATTTACGACATTGCCGCTATTCGTATTATCGTCCCGACAGTAAGCGATTGTTACAAAGCACTCGGTGTGATTCATGCTATTTGGCGCCCACTCCCTGGAAGAATCAAAGACTACATTGCCTTTCCAAAACCAAACGGCTATCAAAGTCTACACACCACTATTTTTCGTGGAGATAAAACTATTATTGAAGTACAGATCAAAACCGAAGAAATGTACCAGGATTCTGAATATGGCGTTGCGTCGCATATTTCCTATAAAGAAAATCCTAAATCAAAAACCCCAAACTCAAACCTTGCCTGGATACAGCACCTTCTT
This sequence comes from Minisyncoccota bacterium, assembly GCA_041660745.1. GTDB lineage: Bacteria > Patescibacteriota > Minisyncoccia > Phycocordibacterales > JBAZVT01 > JBAZVT01. The sequence continues at coordinate 17,116 of JBAZVT010000007.1, forward strand.
CCTTCTAAGGAACCCAACTATGGCCTCGTCACAAATGGCAACACAAAGGCGGGTGCACCTTTCACCTACGAGGATATCCCTGAATGGCTAAAAGACCTCGCAAAATATAAACCAGGAAAAGGTGGTCCGACTTTTGAAGAAAATATCACCTCCGACTTTTCAAAAGAACGCATTTTCGTCTTTACTCCAAAAGGTGACGTGGTAGACCTCCCAACAGATTCAACTCCAATAGATTTTGCATATTCTATTCACTCCGCCATTGGCGATCACATGGCAGGAGCAAAAGTAAATGGCAAGATTGCTTCAATGGACAGTGCTCTGAAAAATGGCGATATTGTGGAGATCATCACACGAGAATCCAGTAAACCCACCGCTAAGTGGCTTGGTTTTGCTCGCACTTCAATGGCAAAAAAACATATAAAAAATGCTTCTAAAACTCCTTCCGAAAAGAAACCTGTGCAAATAAAGAAAGAGGCGCCAAAATTACGTGAACCTCGCGAGAAAAAAATGCGCACCTCACACAAGAACCCGACAAGTAAATAAATAAAAAACACCAGACCCATGAGTCTGGTGTTTTTTATTTATGTGCCTTTAAAGAGAGAAATTCGTGACAGAATATATTTCTTGATCGTCCTCCTCTTTCTTTTCCGCAGGAGTTCTATCATCAATAGGAACTTCGGGGACTGCCGCCAATACATTATCAGCTTCAGCATTTCGTTCCCCAACAAATTTATCCATAAGATCAGAAGACTTGTGAATCTTATTTGAATTCATAAGATCAAGAATCATACGAAGATCGTCATTAGAGAAGAAATCAATAGAAATTTTCCCACCAATTTCTTTCTTTTCGATATGAACCCGAGTACCAAGAGACTCCTGCATTTTTTCTTCAATTTCGACAAGCTCTGGATCTGCCATAAGCTCCTTCTTGCGAACTCGATCATATGCAATTTTACGTGCGATGGATTCCGCTTCACGAACAGTAATTTTACGCAACGTAATTTCTTTAAAAAGAGTATTCTGTTCCTCGGGACGATCAGTCAACATGAGTAATGGTCGTGTGTGACCCTCACTAATTCTTCCCTGAGAAAGGGCTATTTGCATCTCCTGCGGAAGAGATAGTATGCGAAGTGTGTTTGTGACATATTCACGACTCTTGCCTACTTTCTCTGCAATTTGTGTATGCTTAAACCCAAATTCATTTGCAAGACGCGCAAAGGAATTTGCACGGTCAATCGCATTCAAATCTTCACGCTGGATATTTTCTATAATCGCAAGTTCCAGTTTTAACAAATCATTCTCTTCGCCATTCTTTATAAGACACGGAACCTGAGAAAGTCCTGCAAGTTTAGAGGCGCGCAAACGGCGTTCACCAGCAATAAGCTCGTATTCAACAGCAAGTCCCCCATCCTCCTTCTGAACTTCCTTACGGGTCACCACGAGCGCTTGCAAAACACCGTACTGACGAATAGACTCCGAAAGAGATTTCAACTGCGCCTCGTCAAAATCACGACGTGGCTGGTATGGGTTTGGCTTGATCTTATCAATCTCAATCCAGAATATAGAATCGTTATAAAATTGGGACATGGTATAAAATTAAATCGTTTAGTTATGGCACACTAAGCCTCAATGACGAGGTCTTAATTTATGCCTATATGATATCACGTTACTAAGAGCCCATCCACTAATTCATGTCTAGAGAGAACTTATAAATTTTTTTGCGAAAAACGTGAATTTTTATGAAGCATACCAAAATCTGTTGAGTAAAAATGAACGGTTTGTAGCGAAAATTTACAAGTTTTATCAGACAAGTGTTCTTCAAAATCATTTTAATACGTTGAAATAGTGGGCGGGCTCTTAATTCAACAAACCAAACTTAGATCGCCGTTCAAAACAACAGGTCCAATTCCCAATAATTCATCCTTAAAAATACCCTCTGGAATAGGGTTATACAGAAAAATCTTCTTCCCGAGCTCAAATGCTTTAAAAATTTCAAGGAATGTTGCCCCGCCAATATAATTCTGTTGCCCGTATTTTTCCATATTCACTACAACAATGGCATCGTTTGCAGCCACCTTTTCACCCTGAAGTCGAAGCATGTCTGCTTTCCATTTTCTGTGCTCCTCAGGACCCCTTTGTTTCATTTCCTCTTCTTTAAGAGGTGCCGCATGACTATTTGGTAACGTGATCACATGGCCCATTTTTTCAAGAGCTTCTTTGATTGGTAAAACCCTATCGTAAATATGTTTACTTGAACAAATAAAGATTTTCATCTTTTAATTATACTACTAAATACTATCCCGCATACAATTGATTTTTCTTGGTTTTCTAGTACACTATCCCTCATAAAGCCGAGATGGCGGAATTGGTAGACGCACGGGACTCAAAATCCCGCGTTGGCAACAACATGAGAGTTCGATTCTCTCTCTCGGCACAAATAAAAGAGCTCCCTTGTAAAGGGAGCTCTTTTATTTGTGCCGAGAAGCAGGCTCCACTGGAGCCTGCGTGAGAGAATCGAAAGCCGGAACAATTACAATTTAGCAAAATTGTAATGTGAGGCGGGGTCGCGAGCATTTTTTGCGACTAGCAAAAAATGACTTGTGACCGATTCTTCTGGGAGAGCTCACACGAGAGAATCGAAAGGGTTCTCCTATATTTTTGAGAATTTCTGAATTAAAAAAAATGGGAAACCCGTACTGGTCGTGTAACGACCGATTCCTCTCTAGGAAAGAAGTCAGCCCGCTTTGCTTTTTTCCTATTTATCATTAATGTATACACATGACAAAGAAGTCAAAAACCTTCATAGTCCTCGGACCCACAGCTTGTGGCAAGAGCGACCTGGCTGTTGAGATAGCGCTTACTCAGAATGGCGAGGTTATTTCTGCTGATTCTCGACAAGTTTATGAGAGACTCAATATCGGCACGGGAAAAATAACAAAGAAAGAAATGCGGGGAGTTAAACACCACCTCCTTGATGTTGCCGACCCTAAAAAAACTTTTGTAGTTACCGACTTTCAAAAACTTGGCGAACAGGCCCTCCAAGACATTCTCTCTCGAGGTAAACTCCCTATAATTTGCGGTGGCACGGGATTATATATTCAGGCGCTCACTGATGTAAACAACATCCCTGAAGTTCCTCCCAACAAGAAACTTCGCACACAACTTGAGAAAAAATCCACCAGTGAACTTTTTTCTAAACTTCAAAAAATAGACCCTGTTCGTGCCCTAACAATAGACAAACACAACCCTCGCCGTCTAATCCGTGCAATAGAAATCGCCGCAGCACTTGGCTCCGTACCTGTAACAAAACCGGAAGTTAGAAAAGATATCAAATTTCTCAAAATCGGCCTTTTGCCAAGTGATGAACTAATAAAAGAACGAATTTACAACCGCCTCCTCACACGCCTTGATCAAGGGATGCTTACCGAGGCAAAAAAACTCCACACTAGAGGCCTTTCTTGGAAACGCATGGAAGATCTTGGTCTTGAGTATCGATATATGTCGCGTCACCTCACGGGAAAAATTTCAAAGCAAAAAATGATAGATCAACTTGCAATAGAAATTTGGCATTATGCAAAACGACAAAAAACCTGGTTCAAAAGAGACAAACAAATCCACTGGTTTGAAAGTAAAGATGACAAAAAAATCTTAAAGCTAGTCAAAAGTTTCTTAAAAAAGTAATTACCACACCCAAACACAGTACCGGTATTTATTTTTGAATATTCTTTTTATATTTCAAGTACTTCTTTCCTTTCAGTTTTTCTGGTAAATAACCACCCTCATGCTTAAAACCAGCTTCCCATTTCTGTCCTTCACCATAGCCCAGCTCTTTCATAAGCTTAGTCGGAGCATTACGAACATGAAGCGGAATTGGTAAGTTGCCATATTCTCTTACATCTTTCTCTGCAACACCAAGAGCATCATACGCACTGCGATCTTTTGTTGCGCGAGCAAGGAATGCCACCCCGTGAACAAGATTAATTCGACATTCAGGCAATCCTATCATTTCCACAGCTCTAAAGACTTCATTTGCCACCACCAAGGCCGTCGGCTGTGCCAAGCCTATATCTTCTGAGGCAAAGACCACCATGCGTCTGGCGATGAATTTTGGGTCTTCTCCAGCTTCGAGCATACGAGCGAGATAGTATATTGCCGCATCTGCATCAGAGGCACGCATGCTTTTTATAAAAGCAGAGATGGTGTTATAGTGCTCCTCGCCTTTTTTATCAAAACGTAAAAATTTATTTTGCAAAGTTTGCGTAAGAGTCTCAACAGAAATTTTCCCGTAGAATTTCTGTGTATTCTCAATCATGGTAATAGCCTGACGAGCATCACCATTTGCCATGCGAGCAAGCCATGCTCGTGCCGTCTTGGGCATCTTTACCCCTGCCTGCTCAATAATCTTTTCCATTTCCTCTTCTGAAAATTCATTCAGCACAAAAACACGACATCGCGAAAGTAGCGCGGGTATAACCTCAAAACTTGGATTCTCTGTCGTTGCTCCAATAAGTGTCAGAGCTCCAGTTTCTACATACGGTAAAAGGAAATCTTGCTGGGCTTTATTAAAACGATGAATTTCGTCCAAGAAAAGCACTTTCGGACGATCACCGCGCAATGTTCTATCATTAACAATCTGTTTGATATCATCTTTACCTGCAGAGACCGCAGAAAGCTCATAGAGCTCTGCATTCAGAGCCTTTGAATATATTCTAGCAAGCGTTGTCTTACCAACACCAGGAGGACCCCACAAAATAAAAGAAAAAAGGTGTTTTTCTTGTACAGCAATACGAAGTGGTTTACCCTCACCCACCAAATGTTCCTGTCCTATGTACTCTTCCAAACTTTTCGGACGAATTTTTGATGCAAGGGGTTCCATACTAAATTTAAAACTATTGCCTAACAACATCCACTAACCCACCCATATACATTGCTCTATATACTTCTTTCTTACCCTGCATAATTCTTTCCTCACCAGAGAACTGAGCAGCATCTCCTCCCCAGATATTGTGGTATATCATATTTACACTATCATTTTCGTGAAGTTTGGGACCACGATATGGATTATTCTCAGGAATCGCACGAAGCGCTTCTTGTAAGAATGAATACACTGGTTCAAGTTCTACCCCACCGTTAACCCAACCATAGTACGTCATCATCCACACAGGCTTTCCTTTAAAAAAGACGACTTCTCTGCCACCGTACGGTTCACCACCAAAATAGTTATCGTGATACTTCCAATCACCACGAACATACGAAATGGTCTTGGAATGATCTTTTTCCTTCTTGATCCTTGCTGCTCCACCAGCTGCATAGCCTTTCTTGTTTGCTTCAACAATAAATTTCTTTATCTGCAATAAAAATTCTTTTTCTTTATTCATATATTTGTTTTACAAAGGTCCTATCGCTCACGGGTATCGACCACTGCTGAGATTTTTTATCGCAAAATAGTCGGACCTTTTTCCTTTATATCTTCGGTTTTTTAATAACCTGCACCACCTTACCATTAACTATGAAATCATCACCTTCACTAAGATAAATCGGAGGGAGGTCTTTCGTGGATTCTGAAACGAGAATTACCTGACCATTTTCTGTATCCCATACGTATTTCTTGATGTTTGCCATACCATCTATAACAGAAAGGATTACGTCACCCGTACTTGCAACCCGGTCTTCACTATCCACAATCACATAATCTCCGTCTTCAATACTCTTACCTCGGATATCAGCTCGATTCATAGAGAGACCACTCGCACGAATAGCAAAGACACCTTTTTTCTTTGCAAGTAAGTTAACTGAAACCTTCAAATACCCCTGAACATTTTCTTCTGCAAAAATAGTAGCCGGACCACAGTTGGCAGTACCGATAATCGGAATTGAGATAAGTGTAGTGTTTTTTATCATCCCGCCCATTGTACGCTCTATTGTGCTCGTGGCCTTGTTTATCTTTACCAACCCCTTACGCTCTAACTGGGTGAGATGGTGTTTGATCTTCTGAGGAAACTTCTCCCCAACAAGTTCACCGATCTCGCGGAGAGTCATCTGCCCGAGATTCTTACTACTTGAGAGTTTTAATATTTTTTCTTGTATTGGATGCATGCACATATTGTAACATCACCAACTTTATTGTAAAGAAAGTTATCCACAGTTCCGTATTTCTAGAAAAGTTGACAAGATATATCCCCTCACCTATACTTAAAACATACAAATAACAAACACTTATCATGTTCACAGACTATCAAACAAAAGAAAAGCGTCTTTCAAAAAGCAAAACAAAGAAAGGACTTTACTTTAGACTCGGGAGTTTCGCCTTCATTAATCTCAAGTTTTTCTAAAAAGAAAATCAGCCATCAAAGGCTGATTTTCTTTTTAGAATTCCATTTCTTCTCCAATCTTTATTTCTCTAAACTCTATTCCTGATTTTTCTAAGACCATTTTACTTATTCTACAAGTGACGTTCATCCCCACCTGACTTAGGAGAGCATCATGCACGGGAAAACATATTTTTGGTTTTACCATTTCTGCATATTCTAGAGCCTCAGAAAGTTTCATCCAGGGGCCAGACACAGGCAAAGCAAGTACGGAAAACTTTTGAGAAATCTTTGGGAATGCATCCCCAGGGTAAAAGAGGTCTCCTCCAATGAGGAACCCCGTATTTTGAACGACAGGAATTCCCTGGAACATAAAGGCGTGATCTTTACCTACACCCTCGATACTTAATTTTTCATAGTTATATTTTTGCCCATCTTCAAGGAGAACGAATGCAATATTTTCTTTCTCCAGCAATTTGCCCACGGCAGTATTAGTAATAATAGTAGCCTGAGGATTATTACTCAAAATATTCTTGAGTGAATCAATATGTATGTGATCCTGGTGTTCGTGAGTAATAAGAACAAGATTAACTTTCCCTACAACATCCTGGCCGACAGAAAAACTACCTGGATCTGTAAGAATTCGCACCCCCCGCACCTCCACCAACAAACAGCAATGTCCAAATTTAGTAATTTTCATAACGTATATAGTAACGAATAATGATAAAAAAGAAAGAACAGGGAAACGCTTACATTTTTCTAAAAACAAAATTTAAATACTTTTTTGATCGGGGCTGAAATTCGAGATACTGTAATAACTCAAAGCCGTATTCTTTTAATATATCTACAACTTCGTCTTTTTTATACAAACTAAACAACCTTGGCAGATCTACTCCAGAACTATTTTTATACCCCTCTGTATCCCCTTCAATAAGCCCAAGCCCTAGAACACCCCCAGGCACAAGAACTCTAACTATTTGGTTTATCGCCTTTCCAAAATCTTTTTTAGGAATGTGGAGAAGTGACGTATATGCCCATACGCCATCAAAAGAACCATCTTTAAAAGGAAGTTTGAGTAAATCGCCAAGTACAGTTTCAAAACCCTGAGCCTTACACATACCAATCATAGCCTCTGAAGCATCCAGGCATACTACATCGCAGCCAAGTTGTCTCAACAACAAACCATCTCTCCCTGGACCACTGCCGATATTTAAGATCTTTTTACCGGATTTCTGAACAAACTCATTCAAAAAATCTTGAGGAAAATTTTCCCAAAAATCAGCAGTTTCTGCGTCGTAGTCTGAAGCGAGTTTATTATAGGTGGAGATGGTGAGGGGGTCCATAAAATTTAGATGTGGGCGATGAAAGAATCAAAACTAAAAAACTTCTCCCTACTCCCAAAAATGACTCGGAGTTGGGTACATATTGTATTTACATATCTATTCCAAAGCTTCAGGTACGTCTGGATTCAAATCATGCCTAACCTGCCCAGAGCTAGTCATTATACCAACAGCATTAGACAATATTTTTCGACGACGATTTAGTATTTCAAACTGCTCCTTTGTTAGATCGCCTTCTGGGTTCCATTCCTTTAAAGGATTTATAACTATATTTGGGTCAAATCTGTTTAGTTTTGTAAAAGAATTATAAAGACCGCCCAACAATGGTTTTGCTGCTTCCCTTCCACCATTCTTGAATGCAGCCTCAACTAAATCAAAAGTAGCAGTCAAGGTTTCAACATCATTTGTTATTGCTTCTTTATCACCAAGAGCACATTCATCAAAAAAACCTTGAATTTTCTGAGCTAGATCTCTATTTATTGATGATGCGGAAGCACTTTGTTGCAAAGCATCCAAAATTGGTCTAACGGCATTTCTACAACCCTTTACTTTGTAAAGTAAAGTGAATATTCTAATACTATTCTCCATATTTGCTCTGTATGTATTTTCAGGATCGGTTGCAATTTTTGATTCTCTTTCAGAGTTAGAATCATCAATAAATTTTATAAACTCAGCAACATCAAAAGGATTCGTTTTGGCTTCAATCAGAGCATTAACAACGTCTTGTTCTGTTAATATTATTTTTTCTTGTCCACCTTCGTTTGAATTTTGCATACAACAATTATATCATTAAAAGAAAATCAATACGTCTCGTGAGGCGCTCAGGTTGGTGTGCCCACGAGGAAATAAGTTCTCAAATGTACTTTAGTGGGACTTTCGAGAAATATCTAAGAACTTCTGATCAATTCTCTTTGCACAAATCGGGCGATAATAATATAAAAATTTTTCTAAAGACCAAAAGCAGCTGGAGCCTTCCACAAAGGTAGCCTGCCAAATTTCTTTTCCTTTCTCTCCAGTAAAAAGAGCCGTGTGAAGCGAGATGAGATATTCGTTATTTGTGGAAAATGTCTGCGGGCTTTTATCAATCATTCTCCCTTCCTTGTTACGAATTCTTTCGGCATAAATGACATCTCCATCAATAAGCGAATTAAAAGAAAAGTCAAAATCTTTACCAGTCACAAAAATACCTGTCTTTTCATAAGATTCCGGACAAAGCACTTCCTCGGGTTTTAAAAAAATTTTCTTCTTTTCAAAAAGATATAGTTGAACCGCCCTGCGACAATTTCCAATATACCACTTACCTAAAAGCTCTTCCTCAGAAGAAAAAGGACCCTCATTAAGTTTATACGCAAAATGTCTAAGCATGAGATTGTGGCGAAAATCAAGAGTGAGCGATGGAAGAATCGGTCACAAGTTTTTGCTTGCTAGCAAAACTCGCTACCCCACCTCGCGCCGTCGCGCTCCGGTTTTCGATTCTTCCATCACCGCGCAACAATAAACCAATCAGAGAGCCCCCGGCTCTCTTCTCGGATTGTTGCGGGCGATGGAAGAATCGAACTCCCGACAGCGGTTTTGGAGACCGCAGTTATACCACTTAACTAATCGCCCTTTATTGCACTATCCTACATGATTTTTAAGTTTTAATCAAAAAAGAATTTGTCTGGAAGAAAAGATATAAAAAAAGCGGCTGACGGGGGGCCGTCAGCCGCGAGGGATCTGCCAACCAAAGTCCGGAACGGACTCGGTCAGCACGCGGGGCAAATCAAAGTTAAAATCAAGAACAGCAAAAATAGTATACAAAAGCATAAAAAAAATGCAAGCATAAAAAAATAACCCGGATGGGTTATTTTTTAGCTTCTTTGTGAACTGTTGATTTACGGCACCATTTACAGAATTTTGTAAATTCAATTTTACGTTCTACTTTCTTCTTATTTTTACTGGACCAGTAGTTAACGCGTTTGCATTCCTTACAGGCGAGTTTGATTAATCGATCTTGTGACATAACTGTTTATATGAAATTAACTCGTTAAAGATACTACAAAAGGCTGAAAAAAGCAACTCGTCCGCCCTTTTTTGGGAAAGTAAGCAACTTGAATGACTACGTATCCTTACTTATATATTTTCCTTATTAATGGGTTGATTCTTGTGATTATTTCATACCACGAAGCATCAGAAAGGCGGGCTATATCCTCCGCACCAATATACTCATTACCCTGCCCTCCAATAACCACCGCCTCTGCACCCACAACAGGATCATTTACATCAGTAATATCAATAATGATCATATCCATCGCCACTCTGCCAAGGACTTTACACTGAACGCCACCTACAAGCACTCGTCCGATTGCCGAAAGGGCGCGAGGAAAACCATGCCAGTATCCAATTGGACAAATGGCCACGACTGAATCCCGAGAAAGTTCCTCTGTGAAATCATATCCAACACGTTCACCTTGTGGTAATTTTTTTACCTCCCCCACAACTGTTTTCCACGTCATCACAGATAAGAGTTTTATTTTTTGTTCTGCAAAAGCTTTTGTTTCTATGGATGGCCATAGACCGTACAAGCCGATACCAATGCGAACCATATCATAATGTGCTTCTGGAAAAAGAATTGTGCCTGATGTTGCTGATGCATGAACCAAAGGAGAAAAACCACCCCGCTTTATCGTTTCAACACATTTGTTAAATATTGAAATCTGTTCTCGGGCCGTCTGAGGAAAAGCAGGATTCTTTGCGGCTGCAAAATGCGTATATATTCCCTCCACGTCTATTTTGTCTGAATGTTTTTTCAGCAATTCGGTCACTCCTCCAATCTCACCTTCAAGAAAACCTTGACGATGCATTCCCGAATCAATTTTTATATGTGCCTTAATTTTCTTACCCTCAGACAACGTGTTTACATACGAAAAATATTCTAGGTGAGACAAGGTAATACTTATATCAGCATCAAATGCTTTCTCAATCAATTCTGGCAATGTGTAGCCGAGAACAAGAATTGGTTTTGTAATTCCCTCTTTACGTAAACGCAATCCTTCAACGAGAGAATCCACGGCAAGCCAATCGGCACCGGCATCTGCAACTACTTTTGAAAAATCAACAAGTCCATGTCCATACGCATTTGACTTCACGACAGCACAAAATTTTACCGCAGGGGCAATGAGCTTTTTAAATTCAGTAACGTTATTTTTTATCGCATGGGTATCTATTTCTATCCATGTACGCACACCCGATGTAGATTGTATGTCTTCCATAATATTTATATTATAACGCGTTTACATATTCTTGAAACAGTTTTATTAACTTCTTTGTATTTTCGCCCACCCTTCCATTGCCAACGTGAGTTTTATCAATCATAACCACAGGAACAATCTCTTTATTGGTGGCTGTAAGAAACGCCTCATCAGCAGCGGTCAATTCAGACACGACAACGTCACGCTCTTCCACGGTAAAATATTTTCGTGCAATATCCACCACTTTGTTACGCGTCATGCCGAGCAGAATGTGATCTTTCGGTGTTATGAGAATGTCACCTTTAAATATGAAAAAGTTACTTGTGGTACATTCCAGAACATTTGCACCAAAGACAAATAACGTTTCGAGAGCCTTTTCTTTCTTTCTGCGCTGCGCATCAGCAAGTGCCACAGTATAGTGGGTTGTTTTCGCTGTTGGAAAACTGCGTTCATAGATGTGAGTAACAACCTTCACTCCGTCTGTGTACGACTTCACAGGAAGCATGTGAATTGGTTCGGTAAGAATAAAAAATGATCTCTGTTTATTATCAATTTTTGCTCCAAATGTATCTCCACCAGTCAGAACAAGACGAACACTCACCTCACTCATTTTATTCTTTTTCATAAGAGCCTGAATTATTTCCAAGGCCTCTTTGTCGGTAATCGGAACTTTGAGACCAAGAAGCTTGGCGGAATTACGAAAACGGGTCATGTGTTCTTTCAGCATAAATGGTTTGCCTTTGTATGTACGGAGAAAATCAAACACTGCATACGCACGCAAAAGACCGAGGTCAGTTACAGGAAGTACCGCTTTTGTAAAAGGGATAATTGAGCCGTTGAAATAACAAAATGTAGACATAAATATATACTAGCAGAATATGAGGTATATAAAAAGGCGGCATCGGATGATGCCGCCCGCGGTGTAGAATTCTACACACACCGTTACACGATCGGTTTGGCGGGATGTGCGCTCAACCAACCCAGATATGCTGCAGAAGATCCAGCAAACGTGACCGCCTTTTCTCTGAGACAGTTCCAGAGATGTCTCGCCTCTTTATTGCTGACAGCTTCCCTTTCCCTATTCTGGAGAAAGACCGCAGTTTCAGGGAAAAAACAAAAGCAGTCAAGAAAACTATCCAGGATTTGTTGAGGGACATTTCCGATTACTTCCCCCCGTAATCGCACAAACTCCTCCCATAGATCAGATGCCTGAGGTTCGCGTACACGCCTCCATGAAAGCTCACTCATAATGTCCAGAAGTCCATTTGCCATGCAATCCTCCTTCTTTTTTTAATATTAATTAAGAAACACCCAACATACAGAATAGCAATGTGTGGAAATAATACAAGGAATAATAGCTTTCAACACTCACACCTCTCAATCCTTTGATTTTTATTTAAATTCCTGTATTATAGTCTTCGTAATGCGTGGATCGTATAGTGGCAATTACGGGAGACTGTAAATCTCCTGCCTTCGGGCTCCGGGGGTTCGAGTCCCTCTCCACGCACAAATAAAAAACAGCCTTTCCGGGCTGTTTTTTATTTTCTGCGTGGAAGTGATGTGTGGGACACATCACGTGAGGGACTCGAAGACCTTGCGAGACTTTTTTGAAGTTTCTGAACGAACAAAAAATCCGCAAGGTGCACCGCTCCCGGGCATCACTTACTGTAGCTACTGACCATGTAATGGTCGGGTCCCTTTTCCTACCCCTTCTTCGTCGGTTGCTTTTCGGTAATATTCATCTGAACAAGACCGCCCTTTTTACCTTTTTTAACATCAAAGATAAATTCTCCATTTTTTACATCTACAGCGACAGTGCCACCCCTAATAACTCCTTGAGAAATCATAAACGAAGCAAGTGGCGTAAGAATCTTGTTCTGTATCATTCTTTTCAAAGGTCGTGCGCCATATTGTGGGTCATATCCCTCCTTAGACAAATATGCGAGCGCATTTGCCGACACCGTGAGTACAATTTCTTTTTCTTCAAGGCGCTTTACTACCTGCTCAACTTGAATCTTTACAATGTTTTCAATTGCTGACGGAGAAAGGATATCAAAAACAATAATATCATCAAGACGATTGATAAATTCTGGTCTGAAAAACTCCTTCAAACTTTCTAATACTTTATCTTTTACCTGAATATAATCTTTCTTAACATCGCTATTACCATCAGAAAATCCAATCTTCTCCATCTTATCTATAAACTGTGCGCCGATATTTGAAGTGAGAACAATAACCGTATTTTTGAAATCCACGACACGGCCCTTAGCATCAGTAAGACGTCCGTTGTCCAACACCTGGAGAAGCAAGTTAAAGACTTCTGGATGAGCTTTTTCAATTTCATCAAAGAGAACGACAGAATATGGTCGGTGACGAATTGTCTCAGTGAGTGTTCCACCTTCCTCATGCCCAACATACCCCGGAGGTGCGCCGACAAGCTTGGATACCGAGTGACGCTCCATGAATTCCGACATATCCACACGGACAAGTGCTTTTTCATCATCAAACAGAAATTCTGCAAGTGCCTTTGTAAGCTCAGTCTTTCCAACGCCTGTTGGACCCAAGAATATAAATGAACCAATTGGCCTATTCGGATCTGCAATACCAGCGCGAGAACGCTTGATTGTATCTGAAATTTTCTTAACAGCTTCGTTTTGTCCCACGACACGACGCTGAAGATATTCTTCCATGCGATTAATTTTTTCTGCTTCTGATTCGAGCATGCGTGATACAGGAATACCTGTCCATCGTGCCACAATATCTGCAATATCATTTTCAACAACCTCCTCCTTAAGGATACGGTGCGAACTCTGAAGTTTCTTCAGTTTTTTAATGTATGAATCAAGCTCACGAGTAAGTGTGGGGATTTTGCCATAGCGAATCTCAGCCGCTTTAGATAGATCAACTTTTGCCTCTGCTGTTTCCGCCTCCCGACGAAGACCTTCAAGCTCTTTCTTAAGACGCTTCATTTCTGCAAGTGCCTCTTTTTCGTTCTTCCATTTTGCTTCAATTTCAGACGTTTGCTCTTTCAGGTCAGCAACTTCCTTTTCAATTTTCTTGATACGCGCTTTTATTTTTACCTGCTCTTTCGTTGTCTCTAATTCACGCTTCAAAGCTTCTTTCTCAATTTCGAGCTTCATCAATTTACTATGCGTTTCTTCCAACACCGGAGGCATATTTTCCAGAGAGATTTTCAAATGTGATGCAGACTCATCAATAAGATCAACGGCTTTATCGGGTAGAAAACGATCCGTAATATATCGACTTGAGAGTTTTACTGCAGCAATAATCGCATCATCTGTAATGCGAACTCCGTGATACAGCTCATATTTTTCCTTCAAACCACGCATGATGGTCACGGCATCATCTATAGAGGGTTCATTTACAAATACTGGCTGAAAACGACGTGTGAGCGCTGGATCTTTCTCGATATACTTCTGGTACTCCTTAAGGGTTGTAGCACCAATAGCACGCAATTCTCCACGAGCCAGAGCCGGCTTAAGCATATTAGACGCATCAAGAGAACCCTCGGAAGCACCCGCACCGACAATAGTGTGTATTTCGTCAATAAATAAAATAATCTTCCCTTCTGAACGTTCGATTTCTTTCAAAATAGTTTTTAAACGCTCCTCAAACTCACCACGGTATTTGGTACCAGCAACTAGAAGGCCGAGGTCGAGAGAAACAAGTTCTTTATCCTTCAAAGATTCTGGCACGTCTCCCATAGACATACGAAGTGCGAGCCCCTCTACAATTGCAGTCTTACCCACACCAGCTTCGCCTATCAGTATAGGGTTATTTTTTGTTCTTCGAGAAAGAATCTGAATAATTCGAGCGATTTCATTGTCACGACCTATGACGGGATCGAGCTTGTTCTCCGCAGCAAGTTTCGTCAGACTACGAGTATATTTTACTAGTGCCTTTGGTTTTTTACTTTGCGCCTGCTCCGGTATGACGCCTTTTTTAAATTCTTCTAATACACGAACAACAGCTTCTCGTGTTATACGGAAACGTGCGAGTTCGTCACGAGCCGGACTTGGTACGTCAAAAAGCGCGATAAACAAATGCTCTGTAGAAACAAACTCATCACTAAATGACTTTGCAACTTTCACAGACTGCTCCAACACCTGCGCCATCTCTGGAGTAAGATACATCTGCATTGCAGTAGACATTGCGGACTGATGATCTGACCCTTCTATGGTATCCAAAACCGTATCAGCAAACAAAATAGTATCCACTTCTAATTTTTCTAAAATGGACATTGTTGTACCATCCTCTTGCAACACAAGCGAGGACAACAAATGCATCGGGTTCACGTGGTTTTGACCCCGTTCAGCGGCTAGCTCGTGCGCACGGCGGATGACTTCTTTTGCTTTAGTTGTAAAATTATTGAATGGTGGCATATATAGCGTAAGATTATATATTTATACTGAATATTTAATGAATTGTAGCGCAATAATATAACATTTTCCGAGTTTTTACCACATATTAAAAATAGGCAAGTAACTTACAATAAAAAGCTCTTCAAACCAACACTCACGAGTGCGAACTATTGGCTGTAAATAAATTTAACACCAGACAAAACCTCAGCGACTGTAGGGTCGCTGAGGTTTTTATTTTCTTACTTACTACTTTTTACTTAATTACTTTGGATTTCTTTTCTCCCCTGTTACTTGTTTACCACTCCCCTCGTCATTGGTCCAAAGTACCCACTAGAAGGGATACCTTTAGAAGCTTGGTAGCGTTTGAGTGCACTGTATGTTGCAGGTCCGAAGTAGGTAGTTTCATTACCGAGAGAACCAATACCTGTTGTTGCAACAGGGAAACCGTGTGTATTAAGGAAGACCTGAAGAGCCTTTACATCAGAACCACTAGCGTGTAGCTGAAGGTTACGAGTAAATGATAGCTTTGTTGTGTTGGCAGGCTGACTCTTGGTGAGGGCTGCGATTTGTGCTTCAACGTCTGCAATCATTTTCATAAGAGCATCGACTTTACAGTTCTGTATAAATTCAAATGAACAGATGAGTGATCCTGACTGTCTTGATCCTCCACGAGAACCTCCAGCTTCTTCAGGATCTGGATCAGGGTCGGGGTCAGGATTAGAATCATCACAGTCTAATGTGGAAAAACTATTATCACTTCCAACAGCGAGAGTGCCCTCACCGTATGCAAATGCTTTATAGTGATAGGTAGTTCCACACGTTAGTGAACTTAATTGAAGAGAAAAATCTCCAGTTCCAAACGATCCCGTTGATGTAGAAACATTGGTATAATCGGTAGTTAGACCGTAGTAGAAACCACGTTCTGTAGCTGAACCTGTGAGGGTAGCATTAAGAATCGTGGCGTCAGAGGTGGTGTTAGTAGTTGTTCCCGTAATAACAGCCAGATTAATGATTTCTTCTCCTCCGTCTGGATCATACGTAAATGTTGTTGAAGCAACCACCGTTGCAATACCATTTGTTCCTGTTATATATAGAGTGTTTTCACCAACCTGAGGCAAAGTTATTCCATCCGTTGAACCGCAGGGGGTGAGGGGCTTATTAGCGTCAGAGATGACATGTACCGCATCCGCCACGGCAACATACCCTGTTCCATCGGGGAAATAGACCACACCGCCCCAAACCTGACTACCGAGTGTATCTTGTATATTCCATGTTGCTCCCCCGTCAGTAGAAATACGTATTGTTCCTTCATACTCGGCGGCAATAATTTTTCTCCCATCAGCGGACACAGATGCCGACTGAATACCGCCGTCTGTTGCAAATTGTGGAACCCAGGTAATACCACCATCAGTGGAAAGATACAGAGAACCATCGTAATTATAATCACCAAGAACCATTACACTCCCGTCTGCAGACATAGAAGCTGAGATGTAAAAATCTTCTCCTCCAGTAATAGTGCTCGTGGCCCATGTAGTACCGCCATCATTCGAAATAGCAATTTGACCATAATCAGACGCGGCGAGAATTTTCATACCATCAGCAGAAATGGCTGCTGATGCCCAGCTATCCTGCCCAACATCCGTCATTTCATTCCATGTGACACCACCATCAGGAGAGATGTGTATATAACCATCATTTGATTCATCTACAGCCACAAGTTTTGTAGTGCTTGCTGCTCCAGCAACAAAAATCCAGTTAGGACCACTCATGTCTGGATTATCATTCCATGTAGTACCGCCATCTGATGATATGTATATATCTGGTGCATTTCCAAAAATAATTCCTGTGTCATTATTGAAAAATGATATCGCACCAGAATTTAGGAATTGCCCGGGATTATTTAAAGAATTCCACGTTGATCCTTTGTCAGTTGACTTGTATATTTTCCCGACATTATCCACAGCTAGAATATTTGAACCGTCATACGACGAAGCGACGCTCCAGAAACCGTAGTCGTCTGGCGCAACATACTCAGTGTTAACAGAAGGCGACCACGAATAGTAACAGGCGTTTGCATTGGTGTGAGTATATGAGAGCTGGTTCCACTGAGAATGATTCACGACTCCTCCTGAATGCGGTAAGCTAATCGAAACCTCGGGAGGGGTCCCGTAATAAAATGCAACAGACGATACTTCACCAGGGCCAAACTCATTGACTCCCGCTATGTACAAAGTATTCCGACCCTGTTGTGGAGGTTCGGAAACTGCCGATGCGTTGTCACATGAAAATATTGTACCTCTAGACAGAAATGGTCTCGTCCAAGTCGCACCGTCGTTAGTAGAAATATGTGCATACCCGTCTGATAGATAATTTCCGTTATCGACCGCTAGTAGTTTTGAGCCGTCCGGAGTGTAGTCCAAAGAAAGCCACCACCCCTTGAAAGTGTTTTCCCTTTGTGTCCAAGAGTTTCCGCCATCAGTTGTTATATAAATGTAGCCAGTTAACACTGAGACAGCGATTTTTTGGCCATCATCTGATATAGTAGCACCCTCCCAATCCGCAAAACCGATTGAACCGTGCTGTGTCCACGTGACTCCACCATCTGTAGAAGTAAATACAGACCCATTTTCTCCAACACTAGAAGCAACCAATTTAGAACCATCAGAAGACATGTCGATTGCCCACCAATTAGCTACCCCGGAACCAGTCTGCTGAGTCCATGTTACCCCCGCATCTGATGATGTATAGATATAACCATACTCACCATTAACACCCTGATCAACCGCGGCTAATTTTGAACCATCAGCAGATGAGGTAATCTGCCACCAACTCCTATCACCAGCATTAGTCCTTTCTAGCCATGTAAAACCGCCGTCTGTCGATGTGTATATGTATCCATCATGACCAGTAGCTGCTACTTTTAATCCATCCGCTGAGGAAGCGAGGTATGCATACCCCCGAGCATCCTCTACCGCACCATTCGCCCACGTTTCCCCACCATCCGTTGATATCTTTAAAACATCGTCAGACCAATCAACAGCCATAATTCTCTGCCCGTCTGCAGACATTGCTACGGATTCCCATTGACCCTCACCAGCATTAGTTCTCTGTATCCACGTCTGACCAGAATCTGATGATGTATAAAAATATGGGTCTCCTGAAATCACCATCTTTGTGCCATCCGATGATATTGCACCATCTAACCAATACCCACCACTCATCGATTGCATTGGTTCCCATGAGTAATAGCATGCATTTGAATATTCAGTTGTAAATTGAGGGTCCCAATCCTCTACTGTAATGGTCGAATCGGCAATAGGGTTTTCTATGGTAACCACGGGATCATTCCAATATACAAACTCTGAAGTAACAATATTTTCCCTATCGGCCGAATCTACACCTTTTAAGTAAATCGTGATTTCACCCTCGTTGTCAGGTTCTAGAATATCAGACCCACTATTTGAGCAGACCACATCAATCCAAACCTCTCCATCCCATGAATATGAACAGGAAACAGATGCTCCCCATCGAATATCTGGATCCCATGCATACACCCTTCTTCCATCATTGGGGTCGTAGGATCTAATTCCGAGAGTATATTCATATTTGATTACCCTGTCATGATATTTCGATGTAACAAAAACGTGACCATCACCATTTACAGTCACCGAAGTTGGCTCTCTTACCCAAGTGTTGTAGCCACCGAATTTGTCAACATAAACACCATCTGTAGTAATTCTCTGTATTCTATTGTTTCCATAATCAGTTACTATCAAATCCCCCGACGCATCTAATGCGAGATCTCGTGTATATGCGTCTGCAAATACTCCGTCGGATACTGTCCCTCCTTCCGTTCCAATATTAGCTATAAAATTTCCATCTTTATCAAATTTTTTTATAACAATATTATAAATTGAATCATCAGTTATATAAATATTATCTTGAGAATCAATAACCATTCTATCTGGATATGAGGACAGTTGATCGCCATTTGTACTGAATTGACTTACGAAGTTTCCGCTGGAGTCAAATTTCTGAACACGATCATTTCCCCTATCAACAACAAAAAAATTTCCTGATGAGTCTAACGCAAGATCAGTGGGAAAATAGAATTGACCATTTCCCGTTCCATTCTCTCCCCACTTCATTATAAAAACACCATCAGATGAAAATTTTTGAACACGATGTGCGTTGTAATCAGAAATATATACGTGGTCAGTACTATCAATAGCTATGGCATTGGGGTAAGTAAATTGTCCATCCGCAGTACCAATCCCACCAAAAGATAATACAAAATTTCCACTTTGATCAAATTTTTGTATTCTCCCATTCCCAGCATCGACAACATAAATAAAACCATGGCTATCGATGGCAGAATCATAGGGATCATTAAATTGTCCTTGTCCAGAACCCGGCACTCCAAACTGTAGATCGAAAGTATATGTAGCCTGTGCTGTAAATGTTCCAACAAAGAAAAGGACAAAAGCTAAAATAAGTATTTTTATTTTCATACTATAAATAATATCATGCTATTTTTTTCATGAAAAGCAAATGTACTCGTCCACCACATATGAGACTCTGACGCTGGTAATGTAGACACAATATACCTCAAAGGAGATACAAGACCAAGCGACCAATGAGGACGCCTAGTGTTGTACCAAAGTAACCA
>JBAZVT010000008.1:0-35414 GCA_041660745.1 Minisyncoccota bacterium
GGTGATATTTGCGATCAAAGACAGTGTGAGGACCTGCTCGATACAGTTTCATGGTGGTAGTATAGCAGAATCTTAAAAGGACCGCCTGAAGGCGGGGGTTTTACTCCCAAAGATGGACAAAAAGACCTCAGCCGCGCACGGGGCGGCTGAGGTCGTCTGAATAATGGAATGTGCCGCAACGACTTCAGGAATCGTTTGGCAGTTGGATGTACGGGAACTTCATGAGAGTGAAACGCTCCCATGCTCGCTCCTCTGTGACATAGTCCCACTTCCAGGACCCGTCATCGCCCCGGAAAAGAACTGCGTAGCTGGCCTTCCCCTTCAGCGAGATCTTTTCGCCGAGCATGATGAGTTGGGTTGTAGCTTCCCCAAAGGTTGGCTGTATCAGGGCGGGCTTTATAACAAATGCTCGCATCATGTTCTGAGAGAGAGAGAGGGAGCCTTCCTTGGGATGCCAGTCCCTTCACTATTGTGTCAAGGCTGTACAGCGATGGTTTTTCGCCTGGTACCCACTGCACTGTACGGAACATCTTCAGGGGCAGCTCAATCGTTTGATCATGAACCACTGAGCGTACGGGAGGAGTACCTGGATCTCCACCGATACATGACAGAGCACCTGCTTCAATGGTCAATTTCTGATCACCCGGCAGTACTGATATACAGCACAATGCCGCGAGTTCTGCGGCGAACAATGGAAATCTGTGAAAGTGAAAGCCCATGTTTGGCTCCTTCCAATAGGAAAATACAGAATATCTTGAAACGATACGTTTCGCTTCTTTTTATATTATAACATAAATAATCTTGATTTGCAAATTACCTTGAACTACAGGGTGAATGTTCCGTCCTTATAAATAACCTTCTCTTTGCCATCTGCCAGATGTGCTGTCACTGTTCTGGGGCTAGTTGAAATGATGTCTATGTGCAGGGGTGATTCATTAAAACCAAGATCATTCCACTTTTTCTGTGTCATTTTCTTCATATCCCCCGCTAGGCCTTCTTTGTATGCATTTCCTATAGCGATGTGAGTATTCCCATTTTTGCCTCCCATATTCTCATCGTATAACGTTTCCGCCAGAAAGGTATTGATGCGCGAAAAGTTTTTGTCGGTGAGAGAAAATTCGCCAACCTTATCTGCATTTTCAACAGTCATAATCTGTTTAAGGAAACGAGCATTCGTTTTTGCTGTTGCCTTTATTACTCTCCCCTTTTCAAAAAACAATTTTATTCCAGTTATTTTATTACCCTGGTAATAGAGAGGTTGATTGAAAGTAATCCAGCCTTCTGTTCCTCTCCAGTCTGGAGATGTAAAAATTTCAAAGCTCGGAATATTATTTCCGCCACCTCCAAGCCACTTTCTGTTTTGGCCAAGAGAAATCCAAAGATCCACATCGGGACCTTGTACATGAACTTTTTTAATGTGAAGTTTGTCTAGTTTTGCCTTACAAACATCGATGGATTTAAAAACTTCTTTCCATTTTTTTACTGGATCTGGATAATCTAGAAAACACGCCTTGATAACTTGTTTCCAGTATTCTTTGAGAGTTATACCGGCCTCTTGTGCCATTGCTTCTGTTGGATACAGCGCAAGAGTCCATGTGAAATTTCCTTTATTTTCTTTTTCCTCAAGCCATTTGCGATAGGGTTTCATGGCGACACTTCGAGCAAGCATCTTTTGTGGGTCAACTCCGGCAAGAGCTTTTGGATTTGAGGTGCTTAGTATAAAAATAGAATGATCAATTTCATCCACAAGTCCTTTAAAATATTTTGCAGGTATATGTTTCAGCTGGTGGTCTTGGGCATGTTCATAAAAAACTCTATCTGGGTTATAGAGTACGTCTTCTTCCGGAAGATAGTTGCTTATGATGTGTGCACCAGATCGTAGGATGGCTTTGCGAAGTTCCATGTAAAGCGGTTTGCCACTTTCAAATGCGGTCAGACGTACCACATCTCCGTGTTTCACTCCTACTCCGTTCCCTAGAGCAAAATTAACAAGAACTTTTGCATACTTTTCTAAAATAATTTTGGATAGTTGGTAAGGCATATTATAGGGTTTTTAAAATCTCAATATCTTTTTTGAGCACACTCTTTGTTTTTGGATTATATATTGTCACGCAGGGATGGTAAAGTATCACAATAGAAACATTTCCGTGTGTTGTTTTGATGGGGTGTGTTTTTCCATGTGCTTTTCCGATTGGTTCAAGTTTACTTTCGAGTCTGAATTTTTCAAGAATATATTGCATTGAATACCTGCCGAGGGTTGCAATAATCTTCGGCTGTAGTATGTCAATCTCTTGATCAAGAAAAGGTCCATAGAGTTTTATCTCCTTTGGTGTTGGATCACGATTTTCTGGCGGACGGTCTTTTACAATGTTTGTAATATATACGTCTTCTCTTTTGAGTCCAGCATGTTCTAAAAGTTCACTCAGTATTTTACCTGCTGCCCCACAAAAAGGCTTACCAGTCTTCGCTTCGTTGCGACCTGGCGCTTCACCGATGAACATAATCTTTGCATTCTCGCCCCCTTCTCCAATTACCGGAAAATAATTATTTTTTATCCGATACGAATACAGTGGAGACTTTTTAAGTTTCAGAATATCATCTTTGATTTTTTGTAACGCCTGCGTACGTGTCCCACCTTTCATAAATTCTATTATACACAGATGGATGGAAACAGCTATAACGACTCTTTGTTTCTATCAACCCACCATTTGTCTTCTTTGTCTCCGAACCACCACTCGTCGGATTCTGTTGAAAGAATTGCATCTGCGAGTTTTTTTGCTTCTTCCGTTTTAAGTCTTTTTACTGTGGAAGGTATCCATGTTCGCGCCCTTTCGTTTCCAACATCTACTTGTTCTTTTAATGAAACTAGAAATTCCAGATTATCTGCTTCTTTTGCTAATATAGATTCTTCAGTTTCCCTGGTTTCATACTCGGCGATTGTCTTTTCGAGATCGTTTCCAAAAGCGAGGGTCTTTATGAGATCCTGCGTCGCTTCGTGCTCCTTTTTTACGGTATATTTTTGATGCACGTAGTTCAAATCAGAGATTCGTGCTTCGGAAAGATCATGGAATAGGCACATTTTGATTATTTTATCGCAATTCACAGATCCTCCTCTCATGCTACCTAGAACATACCCTATATAAACTGTTCGGTTTATGTGTTCAGCGACACTTTGACTTCCGCTCCCAAGGAAAGAAGACCAGCTTCTAGGTGTCTTGGAGAGCATTCCAACCTCATAAAGAAAGTTTGCTATGCCTTTTATTTTTTCTGTATCAGTCATATGTGTAGGATAAAACTATTCGTGAGCATTAACAGTTGTTTTCTTGTGTCTGTATAGTATTGAAAAATACAAAATGAGTACTGCGCCAGTTACACCGAGCGAAAAACTCGCAATAATAACAGAGTCCATAATTGAGAATCCATACATGAGCCATGTTGTGGTCCCGATGCTAAAAATGATATACGAAACGATTGAAATATTTTCTGAGTTTTTTGATCTGATAATTTTCCAAAGTTGAGGATAGTATCCCAGTGACATTGTTATTCCCATTACCGTTGCTATTATTTTTATTATTTCCATATGTAGCGCGTTTATTAATATGTATTAATCATAGGGCTTCTGCACATACACACAAAAAAATAGAGCCTGTTCTCTATTCTTTCTTCAATACTCTTTTAAACACAGCACTTTTCTGTCGTCCTCAGGCGACAACTGTTGTTCGTTTAGGCTTTTAATAAGGTGTGGTCATAGACTTCTGCGATGTTCCACAGAAGGTCAAAAATGGTAAGCATGAGTGTGCTGATGATCGAGTTCTCAACCACAACTGCTGTATTTTTCTCATCAAAGGAATAAAATATTGCCTTGTGCGCATACGTATCAAAACCACCAACAATTTTGTAGGATTCAGGGAGTACTCTAACTTTAAATAATTTGCTTTTAGAAGTTTCTGAGTGCCTGAGTTTTTTTGCAAAAGCAATGGAGTCTGGGGTCCCTTTTAA
This sequence comes from Minisyncoccota bacterium, assembly GCA_041660745.1. Classification (GTDB taxonomy): domain Bacteria; phylum Patescibacteriota; class Minisyncoccia; order Phycocordibacterales; family JBAZVT01; genus JBAZVT01. The sequence continues at coordinate 4,000 of JBAZVT010000008.1, forward strand.
TAATAGCCTAGTCTTAATCCCTTTTTTAACACGAAGCTCGCTATATTGTTCTGCAATGCCAGGAACTGAATTTTGAAAGGAATCACCATCTCCAAAGATTGAAATTTCTTTTGCTTCATTAATAATCATGTTGAATACATTTTTCATTCCTTCAGCACCTTCAAAATGTGTGACACCAGAATCTGGCTTTGGCACAGAAAAAATGTTTCTTAATGTCTGAATATTTTTTTCAAGGTGAACAACAGCTTCTTTTTGTAGAGATAGTAACTTATCTGGAGATACGGCACTTACAAATATTTTGCTAGATTTTTTTACACAACTCAATAATCCTTTTGTTTTTAATCGATCCACAATAGCATACGCCGATGTTCTATTAATCCCTGCTTCTTTTGCAAGTTTGTGGATGGGTACATCCCCCATTTCTAGAGCGGCAAAATATACCTTACTTTCGAAGGGGTCGAGTCCCCCATTCTTCAAAATGTCTAGGTAATTTTCTTTTGTTGTGTTCATGGGTAACTACTTGATATATGGAACAAAAAGAAAACCTGGGAATTCTTTGTATTCGTTTTTGGTGTCAGATATTTTTTTAATCTGAATAATAGATTCACCGACGGAAGCGACAAGTATCCCTCCGACAGCGAGTTGTTTGAGAAGTGTGTCTACTATAGCACTTTTCTCATCTATAGAAGCGCTACAGAGAATTCGATTAAATTTTTCTCCTGGAATACCGATGCCGTTTGCCTGACGTATTTCAATTGAAAAATCTTTTTTGTAGTGACTGATATTGTCTCCACCTTTTATCACAAGTTCAGGAATTCGTTCAAGGCCTATGACCTTTCCATCTTTTCCTACCATACTTCCGAGAAGTGCTGTCGTCCATCCAGAGCCAGAACCAATATCAAGCACACGATCACCTTTTTGAGCATCAAGAAGTTCTAACATATAGGCAACTGTAGTTGGTTGCGAGATTGTTTGGTCAAACCCTATAGGAAGTGGGTAGTCTTCGTACGCTTCAGGTTTGTAATCTCCATCAACAAAATAGATACGATCAATATCATAGAATGCTTTTTTTACTGCGGGGTTGCGGAACACATCGGATTTTTCTTCCAGCTGTAGTAAGAGGTCTGCTTTTTGAGATTCATTGTATTCGTCCATAAAGACTAGTATACCCAAAATTAAATAAAACAAAACCCCACACAGTCGATTTCCAAAGGAAATCGACTGTGTGGGGAATGAGGCTCAGGACTGCTCTGTTAGGATTACGTACGGGAACACGTCTTTCAGTTGTTCTTTCGCCCAGCTCGGGCCCGAACTGCGGTTGAATTGAACGAATAGGAATTCAGGTTTTTGGTTAACCTGTTGATCGTTCCACGCAAACCTCTCTCTGATCCCATTCCTGTTGATGGGGCAAATAAGAGACAAAATAGACTGTGCATATGTGTATGGACCGATGAGGGGGTTCAAGTAAGCACATTTTGCGGCGGTATTCGTTTTCTGGACATAGAATTCTACGAAAGCACCGGCGGGTGTTCCCGTTAGTTCGTGTTTATCCAGAAAGTCTCTTAACCTGAAGACGACTAGCTCCCAGGGCATGGCTAATGCATATTCAAGCAACTCAACGACTTCTCCAAGTGGAGATTTGCTACGGATCAATTCAGCGGCATCCATAACGCACTCCTTTCGGAAAAAAGACGAGAGGTGGGACAGAATTTCTACATCTATTATCCTCCTAATAGTGCACAGGGTCAAAATAGTTATCAACAACCCAAACTGTTTTCGGTAGTAAAAAATACAGACACCTCAGGGTGCCTGTATTTTTTTATTTAATTTTTCTGATTAATTTCCTGGTGTGTGTGGAGTAACAAATTTTGCTTCAAACCTTCCAACAAAGGTTAAAATAAATACCGTTAGAATTGTTACAAAAACTGCAAGTGAAAAAAGTCCCATGCCGACTGCGATGCCAATAGCTGTAGCAACCCAGATTCCTGCTGCGGTAGTGAGACCCGTAAGCTGCGCATCTTTGTGCATAATGATCCCCGCACCCAAGAATCCAATACCGGTGAGTATGCCTTGCACAAAGCGTAATGGGTCGGCGGTTACGGAGCTCGTAAGAAGAGGTATGAGGACCAAGAAACATGCTCCAGCTGAAACTAGGGCATATGTGCGCATCCCCGCCATTTTCCCTGCGTGTCGGCGTTCTAGACCGATGACAATACCAAGAAGCATTGCAAATAAAATTTGGAAGTAGGGTGCGAGATTGATATCTAGTAGAAGAGAGGCGTTAAGCATTATTTTACTGTGAGACTAATAATAATTATTGATTATAGTAATTGTATCTCATCAAGAATACTTTGTCGCTTCTCCCCCTCTGCGTTTATAAGCGAAAGAATATTTGGATCTGCTGCAATTTTTTTACATAAGACAATACCCTGCTTTAAGAGTATTTCTTTTTCCATTTTTGAAAGTGTGGAAAGACAAGTAATGGGATGAATGTCCCCATCTTCAATCATGTGCAATAAACTGCCCCTGTGTGGATAATTCCATCCCACCATTTTAAAGTTCTGACATTCACCGTACTTGATTGCTGTTTCAGAAAATTTAGTGTTGGTAACAAGCCAGCCTTCATCAAGAGTTCTTTTTTTGTTTTCAATAAGGAAGGATGCCTTTTTCAAATCATCAAACCGAGCTTTCACATAAAGAGCGATTTTGATATCTGATTTGAGATCAAAGCCATTATGGAATTTTGCTTCCACCATAATAAGTTTATTTTCATTCCATGCCACGACATCCACTTCGTGGTCAACACAAAAACCCTGCACAATCTGGTCTGTCTTTACGGAGAAACCCCTATCTTTAAATATTTCTGCAACAAACGACTCAAATGGGAATCCACTCGGGCCGAGCTCCATAACAGCTTTCTTGATGGAATATTGTAGCGCTACCGGTCGTTCTATTTTATGTAGAAGGAAAAACGCATGGTGGTAAATGGCTGATGTACTTATTCCATCCTTTAATTCCCCCTGAATATGTTCCAAGATTGCGGATATCGTTTTTTCTCCTGCGCCAGATCTGTGTAAAGATGCGGCAAGTTTTTCCGCACTAAACAGTTCTCTCCTCCCATCATTTTTTGTTATATATACACCTTCTGACATATAGAAATCTTATTAGCGACGTAGAGCGACTGAATTAGAAAAGTTACTACTTTTCTAATTCCGAGCCGAGGAAGCTATTATAGGTTATGTTATTAGATTGATTCTATAAGTATATCAGAATTTAAAAAAAAATTTACATCACCACACCACCGAGAAGCATTTCTTTGCATCCTTTTGTTTCGTCTCCGTAGATAACCACCGACTGTCCTGCTGCAACAAGACTCGGTTCAGAAAAAGTTACTTGTAACGTGCCCGATACTTCGCTGAGAGTACACGGAAGAAGGGGTTGGCGGTAACGTACTCTACATGAAAGAGTTTTGGATAATAACAACTCTTTAATATCTCCTCGAATAATATTTACATTCCCCAGTCGGACTGTTTTTGTGTTTGGATTTTCTGTATGTGGACTATGCGAGACCGTTAGGGTGTTCTTTTCTATATCTTTTGCAATACAATAATAGCTCTGCGCGTCATTTTTTTGCGCGTCTACTGTAAAACCGTGCCTTTGGCCAATCGTATAGAACACAGCACCGTCATGGGTACCTATGTGATCACCCTCAGTATTGAGCACGACCCCGGGTTTTATATCTATGAAGTGTTTCAGAAAATCAGCCATATCAACCTTACCGACAAAACAAATTCCCTGACTATCTTTTTTTAAAGCTGTTGGAAGATTATACTTTTTTGCGAGTTTTCTTACCTCAGGCTTTGTAAGGTGGCCCACTGGGAATAAAATGTGTGCGAGTTGGCTCTGGGTTAGTGTCCACAAAAAATATGACTGATCCTTGTTCTTATCAACCGCTTCGGATAATGAGTATGTGTTTGTTGAATTTCCTTTTTCGCGCTGCGCCGCAACTTGTACATAGTGCCCAGTTGCGACAAAATCAGCTCCCATTTCAAGTGCTTTACGTAAGAAAACGCCAAATTTTACCTCCTTATTACACATTACGTCAGGATTTGGCGTTCTCCCAACCTTATATTCAGCAATCATATAGTCTGCAACACCTTCTTTATACTCTTTTTCACAATCAAGAGTGAGAAAAGGTATGTTGAGAGCGGCGCAGACCCGCATGGCGTCCCGACGCTCTTCTTTCCATGTGCAGGGCAAAAAATCAGGACTCCATGTCTTGATAAAAACACCGGTCACGTTATAACCGGCATCTTTCAGTAACGCCGCAGACACAGAACTATCGACTCCCCCGGATACACCCACAAAAACTTTTTGTTTCATTATAGACACAAATGTACACTACCGAAGATAATTTGACAATTCATTAATTAAGATATAAAGCTTTATTTGCCTTATGCCCTTCAAAATCCTTGGCGTAATGCATCACGCCTTTTCTGTCAGATAAATAATACAAATATTCCGTTTTGATTGGAGTAACCGCAGCCTGCAAAGATTCTATTCCGGGATTAGTAATGGGGCCTGGTGGTAATCCGCGGTTCGTGTATGTGTTATAGGGAGAGTCTTCTTTTAAGTCAGCAAGAGTAAGGTCGTATGTACTTATTCCGACTGCATATGCAAACGCAGCATCCACTTGTAAGGGCATTCCTATGGCAATGCGTTTCCAAAGAATCCCCGCGACGATTTTTCTGTCCCGCTCATTGTTCGCCTCTTCTTCAAGAATAGACGCCATTGTCAAGACATCTTTGATGGGTTTTTTGAATTTCTCTATATCGGCAGTAATTGTTTTTATTTTTTCAGTAAAAGTTTTTTCCAAAACTGGAATGATTGTTTCTGGTACGCTATTGATCGGGAAAAAATAAGTGTCGGGGAATAGATACCCTTCCTTCGATGCTGCAAGTTTAATAAATTTATCCGTATCAAAATGTGGAATTTTCTTTTCAAACAAACGCGCTATTCCTAATACAGACGTCCCTTCAGGAATAGTGATCTTAAAGGTTATAAGGTTGTGCTCGCCTACACTGATGAGCTTTGCAACTTTTAAAACATTTGCGGGTTCTTCAAAGTAGTAATCTCCCGCCGCAATTTTACTCTGTCCACCCCGAACATACACAAAAAATGTAAACCAGAATTTAGATTTTATTACCCCCGCATCTTCTAGGATGTCGGCCGTTTTCCCCAAAGAACTACCCGACTCGATACGTGCCAAGATTGGAAATATTTCCTTAGCTGGTTTTTGAAAAGCAGAAAAATAGAGAGCGGACATGGTAACTACCACAAGAACAAGAATTGTTGGAATAAGTTCTTTCTTTTTTGAACCTAGAGAACGATACTGATTCAGTAATATTCCAAAGACACTTTTTATTTTTTGTATAACGTTCATATGGCAATGATGGAAAAAAGTCTACACAGGTAGGTTTGAAGGTGCCTCGGCTTTCTTGGAAGGAATACGTGTAAATGAAGGAGTGGAGGCGACAGCACCTGGGAAATGAAACAGTGTCGCGAGTTCTTCTGTAGTTAAAACCATCTTTTTAATTTTGGGATGATTAGCTGAAACACCATACCACTTTCTTTTCTTAAAATGATCAATCATTGTATGTTCCCACGCATTTTTCCTTACATTTCTGAAATCTGTCCAAGGTTTATCTGATGGTAATGAAGTAAACCATCCAGGCTTGAAACCGTTTAGACTGTCTGAGCTAAATTGTTTAACAACACTAATAATACTGGTTATATTGATCGCATCAAATTTATCTTTTTCAGAAATATATATACCTCGTAAATATGTATTAAATGCCGTTTTCCCCATATGACGCTGGATCGCTCCAATGATGTCTGTTTCAACTTTCGTTGCGAAACGAGAGAAACCTGTTTTTTCATCTTTGGCTTTGTTGAGTAAGTCATTAACAATTTTTTCGCCATCCTCAATCCAGGTTTTTTGCTTCTTTATGTGTCCAAACATAAGACCTTCTTCTTGGTGTGCAGTGAAAACAAATTGAAACATTACCCGTTCCCATGGTTTGACAGAACCTAAAAATTCTAATACGTGTGTGAGTGGGTCAACTTTAAACTCTTCGTCGGGGTCTTTGTCGAGGCCGTAATCAATGTATGTTTTGATCGGATAAGGATCCTTTTTGGTAAGACTGTAATATATGCCAAACATACTAAAACGATTTGGGTCGTGAATAAGATTTTTTGTGTAATCAGAAGGTGCCTCGAAAAATTCTACCGTTGGGAATTGGGCATAAAGCTGAGCTTCAAGATATTTTTTGTATTTTGCCAGAGCACAAATATAAAAATGTATTTCACCTCCAAGAGAAACAATCTCTAGAGAAAAAGATGGCGGGACAATACCTATCCAATATGTTTCAAGAACATTTTTAGGAGTTCCTTTTTGCCACATGGATGTGATAAATGACTCCATCGCTGCCGGTGACTTGTCGAGAACTTTTGGAAGTTTAATTTCAAAAAGAACATTTTTTTGTTTTGCGAGATAATGAGCATGAATATAATCCATCCACATTTCCCAAAACATAAATACAAGAAAAACAGGAACCCAGAGAGGAGAAAAAACGTACACCCAATGTAATCCCTGATTAAATAACGGGAAGAAAGTTGAGTTAAAAAATGCATCAAACATTATGGGTATAGTATAACACTAAGAGATTGTTGGTGAACAGTGGAAAACTCTAAGACAATATACAAAAAACAGCGCCTAGTGGGCGCTGTTTTTTGTACTATTTTACCAATTCTTTTACTTTTGTTGTTTCTGGAATTATAGAGTACTTACCATCCTTGTCTCTCTTGAAGAATTTTGGGTTCTGAAGATTAACCAAGATAGTGTTTTCTTTGACGTATCGTTCTTTTAATACATGAGCAATAATTTCATCTTTTGTGAGTGGACCGTGCTTTTCAAGAATCTTACGGATCACGTCCTTTACAACTCCTGAAATATATCCCCACTCAGCAAGAGCATACAGACCTCTGCCGACAAGAACAAAACGGGAATCTTTGATCAGTTCGTTGTGGGTTGTTGCCACATGTGCTTTTTTCTTGAAGATTTCTGTAATGGACTTTGCAACATCGCGGAAGTGAATTGGTGAGCCGTGACGGCGCAAAACCAAGAATGCATAATCACGAACACCTTTTACATTAATATTAGGAGACTGAGATTTACCCCATTCACCAAGAGGATTTTTATCAATCTTCTTTGAAATCTTTAACCAACGCTTTGCAATCTCTTCATTTTTGAATTGTTCCGAAATATCTTTTAGGTGATCAAAAAATGAAGCAATAATTTCAGACTCGGTCATGAGGTCGTTGTCGTTGAGTTTCTCGTAAAGTTTTTTGAGAGCCTCTTCAACTTTCTTGGAATGAGTTTCATCGACAAACCAACGATGAGAAAAATGTTCATCCTCTTTTGAACGCTTAAATTCTTCACCTGTGATAAGGAGAAAATTTATATGATTTTGAGCACTTTCATCCTTTGTGATATGTTCAAGAAAATCTTTTTCCGCAATAACACCTCCGAGTTTGTGTAAAATATCCTTGAGCTCATCAAAAACCTTTTTTTCCTTAAGATATTCTTTAGATTTTCTAATCACTGCCAAAGAATGATTTTCAATCTGGCGAACGCGTTCGCGAGTAATATCATAGGCTTTTCCAATGGCCTCTAGGGTCATTTTCTCAACCTTACCATCAAGACCATACCTACTAGTAATAACATCCCGTGCTCTATCAGAGAGAGCTTCGAGAAGCCGCTTCGTGACCTGCTTTGGTTTAAATGTTACGTGGGTGCTCATAATAAGTTTTTATTTGGCAACAATTTTGTTGTTGTATTGCTTCTATTTGTATCATTTTTGGTAAAAATAGTCAAGTTTTGGGGAAATCTATCCCCTATTTCTTTATACCACGATGTTCACAACTCTACCCTTCACATAAATTATTTTCTTGGGTGCACTATTCCCTACCCATTTCTGTACTTTTTCTCTCTTTAACACTGCTTCTGTCACGGTTTTTTCATCAAGCTCAGATTCCGCAATATCCAATTCGTCTCGCATTTTACCATTGATTTGAATCATGATTTTTACCATCCCCGTACTAAGTTTAGAGGGGTCGAATGCTGGCCACAGTTCCTTACTTATTGATTTTCTGTTACCAAGGCCATTCCATAATTCATCTGTAATATGAGGAGCAAACGGTGTAAGGATTTTCAGGAACATTTCAAACCACGTACGTAAAATCTTCTCTTCTTTCTCAAGTGTATTCAGTAATATCATCATCGCGGAAATTGAAGTATTGAACGAAAACTCTTCAATATTTTCTGTAACCTTTTTTATTGTGCCGTGTAATACAGCTTCAAGTACTTTGTTTGCGGGGAGAATTTCACCTTTCTTTGATACTCGTTCCGCAAGTCTCCAAACTCTATCTAGAAATCTACGCGATCCAATCATACTTTCCGTATTCCACGCAATTGCATTTTCAAATGGACCCATGAACATTTCATACACGCGCAAGGTATCTGCACCGTACTGACTTACCATATCATCTGGATTGACCACATTTCCCCAACGCTTACTCATCTTGCGTCCGTCCGCACCCATAATGAGTCCGAGAGACTTGCCCATGCGTGCAAAAGGTTCACTATAATTAACTGCTCCGATATCAAATAGGAATTTATGCCAGAAACGCGCGTAAATAAGGTGCCGCGCTGCATGCTCTGTGCCTCCAATATACATGTCTACCGGTGACCAGTATTTTTCTTTTTCTTTGTCTACAAGAGCTTTAGTATTTTTCGGATCAATAAAACGGAGGTAATACCACGATGAACCGGCCCACTGTGGCATAGTGTTTGTTTCTCGCTTCGCAGGAGATTTACAAACAGGACATTTTACATTCACCCATTTTTTGATCGCAGCAAGTGGAGACTCGCCCGTGCCTGTCGGTTCATACGATTTCACGTTTGGTAACTTCACCGGCAAATCTTTCTCGGGCACGGGGACGACACCACATTTCTCGCAGTGAATCATAGGGATTGGTTCACCCCAATAACGCTGGCGTGAGAACACCCAATCTTTCAGTTTGTAGGTCACAGTCATTTTTCCACTAGCAAATTCTGTGATTGATTTCTTTACTTCTTGGGAATTTGCACCTGTAAATTTACCAGAGTTAATAAGAACACCATTTCCCGTATAAGCTTTTGATTCTTTTTCAATTCTCTCAAGCCAAATATCCATCTCCGCATGAGTCATAAAATCAACAGTGAGATCTTTAAGATCCGCCCAAAATATTTCAGCCTCATCTTTTTCTTCTTGAGCAATCTCACCCCTTTCTTCGTCCACCAAGTCAAAACTAACAAGGTTTGTAAAAGAAACCCTGTTTATATTTTTATGGGCTGCAAAATATTCAGCGCGAACCTGCCCTCCGAGGACAACGCCATTAGTTAGATTTTTGTAGCCAGTCTCTTCGACAACCTCACGTCTCGCAGCGTCAATAATTGATTCTCCTTGTTCAATGCCACCCATTGGGAATGTTCTCCAATCATGTTTTTTCCACTGCAGACACAAAATTTTTCCATTCTTCGGGTTACGAACAATGACTTGAACATTTTTTCTTTCAACTTTTTCTTTTCCGACAACGGGAGGATTTCTTTTATCAATTCGCTCGGGAATGATTACTTCTTTAATTGGTAAATTATACTTCTTTGCAAAATCCCAGTCTCTTTCATCGTGAGCGGGCACAGCCATAACAGCGCCGGTGCCATAATCAGCAAGAACGTAGTCCGCAATCCACACAGGAACTTTCTCGCCCGTTGTGGGGTTAATTGCTTTTATGCCTTTTAGTTCAATACCTGTTTTTTCTTTATTTGCGGCAGTTCTTTCTATTTCCGTTTTATTTTTTACACTCTTTATATATAAATCGATTTCTTCTGCGTTTGAAGCGCTATGAATATATTTTTTAACAAGCGAATGTTCTGGAGACAAAACAACGTATGTCACGCCAAACAATGTATCTGGACGTGTTGTAAAGACTTTTATTTTATTGTTTTTTTCCTCGCCTTTAGTTATTTGGTTCCAAACAAATCGTTGAGATGCGGGCAATGCAAAGTTTTCTAGTTGTTCCTTTGTAAGCCATACAGCATCATGTTTAGCTTTTTCATTAGCTTCAACTTCCTCACAATCTCCATTCTCAAGTTCAAAATAAAATACATCAAAATGTGCATATCTATTTACGTCTTTTGGCACATGGAAAAATTTTGAATGTACTCTATCAAATTTTTTAATAAGTTTGAGATTCTTAAATCCAGTTTCTTCTCTCACTTCCGCCCGGGCTGCCTCTTCAGCTGTTTGTCCTTTCTCAATACCCCCCGTAACAAATGTTTCCCAAAAATATTCATTTTTTGGATTTTTCCATTTCAGTCCAATGTATTTATCCTCAGACCAATGTTTCACCACAGCGCAAATAACATTTCTTTCAACGTAAGCTTTATCATTTCTAGGTTTTGAATCACCTTCAAAACTATAGAATGTTCTTTCATCTTCACTTTTAATATCAAACTCGATCTCAGCTCCCTCTGATCGTCCGATCCAGTTTCTCTGGGCGTCTTTAATATGCTCGGGCCATTGCAAAGCAGTTAAATCTTCTAACAGTCTATCTGCGTAGTTTGTGATCTTTAACACCCACTGGCGCATGGGCTTTTTCTCTACAGGAGTACCGCAGCGTTCACATTTACCATCTTCCACGTCTTCGTTGGCAAGGACAGTCTTGTCTTTTGGACACCAATTGACTGGTTCGTTCGATTCGTACGCAAGTCCTTTCTTGAACATCTGGATAAATGCCCACTGTGTCCATTTATAAAATGCGGGGTCGGTCGTGTCTATTTCCCTACTCCAATCATAACTGAGACCAATTATCTCAATTTGTTTTTTATATCTTTTTACATTTTGAGCCGTGGCGATTCGGGGATTTATTTTATTCGCAATAGCATAGTTTTCTGCCGGAAGACCGAACGCATCCCAACCTATTGGATGCAACACATTGAAACCGTTCATGCGTTTGTAACGTGCATATATATCCGTTGCAATATATCCTTTTGGATGACCGACATGGAGACCTGCACCGGATGGATAGGGAAACATGTCCAACACATAACACTTCGGCTTCTTAGACTTTTCTTCAGTCTTAAAGAGTTTCTTTTTCGCCCACTCTTTCTGCCACTTCTTTTCTATAGCTTTATGATTATATGGTTTCATGTGCACAAGTAGTTATCTATGCATATTACAACAAAATTATTGTTTATTCTAGAGTGCGATTTCAAAATAATGTGTTATTTGACATGGGTAGATATTAGTGTTATTGTCACGATTAGAACAACAGCATACTAACAAAGGAAGGGGCTGAACCATGTTCATTGAAAAGTTCGGAAAAACGTTTGCGGAGCTTGTTGCTTCGCTCAAAGAATCACGTTCAAGTGTTCGCGAAGTGAATACGATCGTAAAGAATGTAGATCCGTTCATTATGAAGTTCGGATATGTGCGGGCGGTTTGGAGGTCTCTTTCGACACTCTCCTCCTTCGCAATCTTCGGATTTCTCCTGAATAGGATCTCGGCGGGAATGATCAACCCTGAGAAAATCACGTTTGGGACTGCGGCGGCGGGTATCGGCATAATCGTCGGCTTCATGTCGCTCAGCTACATTATTCAGAGTTTCATTTCTCTGAAGGAGGATATTTTCAGGTTGAAGCTTTCGGATGCCCTGGACAGTACTGTTATGCGCAAGCTCTTGGCGCTCGATATTGCACGAGTCCTCGATCCGGAGTTTGCAGAGCTTAAGGAGAACGCCGAGCGTAGAGGAGTCTCCTCTGTCTCGAATCTCTTTAGCTCACAGTTCCAGCTAATCGGCTCGTGCGTGGGTGTGGTTGCATCAATAGCAGTTCTTGGTGTACTAAACCCTGTTCTTATCTTTCTCTCCATCATTCCCATCATTCCTAAAACCATTAGGTCCGCAGTGGACCAAAAGCGGCGAAGGGCGCAGTGGGAACAGGATCACTTGATCAGAAGGAAAAAGGGAGAGTATGAAAGGTGCATAACGAGCAAGAACAAGCTGATTCATTTCAAGTTGTTCTGCTCCGACTCTTACATGCACACGTGCTGGGAGGAAATGCGCAATACCCTCTTTGCACACAAGAAGAAGAACGAGTTCGATGACTTCAGGATGAGCTTTGCAGAATCCATCGTGGAAACGGTGGTCGCATGTGCCGTCTTTTCGTTCTTTGCGTTCCAGATTTCCAAGGGAAGCAGTGACCTCGGTCAGGCTGTGGTTTTCTTTGGAGCCGTCAAAACACTCGGCGGTTCTCTAGGAGGCACGTCTCGTACAATCGTAGACATGAGAGAGAATTGTCAGGATTTTGAGTACCTGACCAAGTTCTTAAGCATACGTCCTGTGATTGATGAGTCAGCTATTGCTCGTGGTAGGCGCCTTGCTTCCACTCCAACTCTGGAAATGCGGGATGTATGGTTCGCGTATCCCGGCAGGCCAGGTTCGTACGCTCTTTCAGGGTGTAGCCTGAAGATTGCCCCGGGAGAAAAAGTTGCCATTGTTGGTCCAAACGGATCAGGAAAGACAACGACATTGAGACTTTTGTCAAAAGTGTACCTCCCAGAAAAGGGTGTTGTGCTTCTTGAGAATACCGCGACAAGCGACTACCGACAGCGTGACATCGCCCAGCAGATGGTCTATGTGACCCAGGCAATAGATGTGCCTGATTTACCTATAAGCCAGGCGATGACAGGCGAACCCGAGGTTCTCCGAGATCGAGTTCGATTACAGCAGGCTTGTTTGAATGCTGGCGTCGACTCTTTTACGGAGAATTTACCAGACGGACTCGAAACCCAGATTGGTGAAGATTGGCCGGGGGGTGTTGGCTTTTCAAGCGGACAGCTTCAGCGGCTGAAATTGGGTTCGGCGTTCTATCGTGTTTTGGCACCAGATGTTAAAGTGGCTCTGCTCGATGAACCCATGTCGCATTGCGATGTGGAAACTCGCGAGCAGTTCTACAGGACACTGATGACGTTGCCCAAAACCGTAGTAGTGGTTGCACACGACCCGATGTTTCTGAACTATTTCGAACGCGTCATTGTGATTGAAAATGGCGTGGTCACTGAAGATATGAAAGGAGATGAAATCGAAAACTACCGCAACGAGCTATTGAGCTCAGTCGCAGATGGTGAGTAGACATTCAATTGACCAGCACTGCCGCACCCCAAAAGGGTGTGGCGGTTTTTTATATTTTAAACTCTATTATATTAAAATTGTAAACGCATTACTTTAAAATGTTCAAATATTCAGCAACTCTTTCCTGTTGTTTATTTACACCATCAGAAAGATTCAAAAATTCCTGGGGGGTCATTAACATAAACCCTAACCCCTCTTCTCCAAAGACGATATCTTTTTCTAAAATTTTTAAAGGTTTGGCTACCATAAAATAAGCCACTTTGCTGGAATCTAAAACGCTTTGATATTTTTTTGAAAAAACAACATCTGTTTTTTCTATAATAAGACCAAATTCCTCCTTTACTTCTCTTTTAAAAGTTTCGAATGGAGATTCATTATTTTCTCTTCCACCACCAGGAAGATCTATTTGCAGAGGAAAATTATTAGTTTTATTATCACGACGAAAAACAAGGATTTTTTCATCTATAAAAATAAGACCTTTTACTCCATGAAAATCCACTATATTAGTGAATGTATTTTCTTCTATCATTTCAATCAAATCTTAAACTCTATAACATCTCCGTCCTTAACAATATATTCTTTTCCTTCCGTTCTCACCAAACCTTTTTCCCGAGCGACGCCGTATGAGCCAGCATTAAGAAGTTCGTCCCAATGGATGACTTCCGCACGAACAAACTTATCTTTGAAATCTGTATGAATTGCGGTTCCAGCAAGAGGTGCTGTCCAACCATTTAAAATAGTCCATGCACGACTTTCATCTTCTCCTGTTGTGAAATATGTAATGAGATTGAGAAGTTTGTACCCTTCCTTAATAAGAGTATTGATTCCATCATCTTTACCACCAAGCTCTTCGCGAAACATTTGTTTGTCTCCCGCATCCATATCTTTAAGCTCTTCTTCAATACGAGCATCAACAACGCAATACAAAGAATTAGTTTCCTTGAAAAATGCGAGAAGCTTGGTAAAACGCTCGTCATTCATTTCGTCCAGATTCTTCCCTCCAGCCTTTTTGTTTAATATATAGAGTATCGGCTTTGTGGTAATGAGCTGTAATTTTTTGAATATAGGGGCTTCTTTTTCATTAACAAACACTCCTGAGGCAAGCTTTCCATCGGAAAGGAGTTTTTCGATGCGGGTAAGGAGCTCAGATTCAATCACAGCCTCTTTGTCTCCGCGTTTTACTTCACGAGCAACACTACCGAGACGTTTTGTGACTGTCTGTAAGTCTGCAAGAACAAGCTCAAGATTGATAACCTCGATATCATTGAGTGGATCAATTTTGTTTGCGACGTGAATAATATTTTCGTCTTCAAAAATACGCACAACTTCTGCGATAGCATCAGTCTCACGAATGTTTGAGAGAAATTGGTTACCAAGACCTTCACCTTCTGACGCACCTTTTACAAGACCGGCAATGTCCACAAATTCTACTGCCGCAGGAACAGTCTTTGCTGATTTACTAAATTCTGAAAGCTTCCATAGACGGTCATCAGGAACAGCCACAACGCCCACAGACGGGTCGATGGTTGCAAAAGGATAGTTAGCTGCAAGCACACTCTTTTTTGTAAGCGCGTTGAATAATGTTGACTTACCGACATTTGGAAGACCTACGATTCCTATTGCTAGTTTTGTACCCGACATGGATTGGTGATGTTATTGGTAAGCGACCAAAGACTGATAATTCTTCATTCGTACTGGTTATTTCATCTATAGTAGACATAACTATGTCCTTTTTTGCCTCAAAATTCAAGTCTGACAGCATTTCTTTTGCTTTATTGGCAAATAGTTTGATTTGGTCTTCTTCAGGGATTTTAGTCGCATTGCTTTGTCTTACAGCCGCCTCTGCTATTACGAGCTTGCTTTCAATTGAAGAAATTCTTTCTCTCAATGGTTGAGTATATTCTTTCAAGGTATCAAGAGTAAACACTCCCGCACCATACGCTTTATTATATCGATCTTCTTGTAGCTTAAGTTTTTCAATTTCCTTTTTTAGAGAATCGGTATCAACATTTTCTGCTTCCAGTGAATTATTATGTCTTTTTAGCCACCTACTCACCTGTTCCTGAATGAGAACTGGAGAACTCATAAGCGCTAAGAACTTTTCCCAAACTAACCTATCGACAATTTGCGCGTCGATCCCTTTTTGACTACAGGTGGGCGGTAAAGGAAAATTGCGCTGTCTATTTGTACATCGATAATACAGATATCTTCCGTGTTGGGGACCTTCTCCAACCCGCTTACACCCACAAACACAAGCAATTTTACTGGAAAGTAGATATTTGTTTATTTTATTCCTCTTCGATTGAGCAAAATTTATTTTTAGTTGTTCTTGAACTCGTGCAAATAAATCTTTATCAATAATTACTGGAGTTGGTATTTTAATCCATTCTTCTTCAGGTCTAGTTCGTCTACTAGTCTTCTTTATTTTCTTGTAGCAATTTATTTTGATTGGTTTTTCAGGAACAACAGCATAGGTACTGGCATAATGACCTTCACCGATATACGTTTTGTTTTTCAAGAGAGTACCGATCGTACTCGTGTTCCAAACACCCCTTTTACTTTTCCTTGGAGGTATACCGAGTTCTTGGAGTTTTCTTACAACACCTTTTATTGTCATCCTGTCATCCCCTACAAAAGAAAATATCTTTTTGAGATTATCAATCTCGCTCGTATTTATCTCGTAATAACCATGTCGACCGTCTTTTTTAGGGATGAATGTATAACCATACGGGGCCTCACTAGCTATAATGTGACCCTCCCTTGCCTTACGAACTCTACCAAGTCGAAATCTCTCTGTTATCTTTGCTCTTTCATATTCCGCAAACAATCCCCTTACTCCATGCAGTATTTTATCCTCAGGATTCTTGGGGGCACTAACCGTCACAAAGATTACTTCAATGGACTTTTCTTTCAATTCATCCATTACTAGTTCTTGGTACGAGTATCTTCTTGCTATACGGTCTGGGTCGTACACCAAAACAGCCTCCCAAACCTTCTTGTTCGCGTCTTGCCTTAATTGATCCAAGTTTGGCCGAACAAGAGTATCACCACTCCACCCCTCGTCTAAGTATTCTTTTACAATCAATAAGCCATTAGCCTTTGCAAACTCTCTTACAGATGAGAGCTGGGTTTCAATAGTGCCTTCGTTTTCCTGGTTAGATGTAGATACACGCCCGTAAACAGCAACTAATTTTTTATTTTCCTGTAGGCTCATGAGTGGTTAGATTGTTTTTATATTTTTCTAGAAACTTTTTGACCTCTTTTTTGTCTATTCTCCAAAGCGCACTATTTCCATCTCCAAGCTTATACCCGATCAAATCTTTAGACTTTAACCACCGCTCAACAGTCTTGGGATGCACTCGGAAATATTTGGCGACTTCATTTTTTGTAAGAAATTCCATATAGATTATTATATCCCTAATTGTCCCATGCTGCTACATTCATCGATATTTAGATATTTAGCTCTTATATATAAGAGCTAAATATCTAAATATCGGATCTAAAATGGCAGCTTTGAAAATAGAATTGCATTTCCCAAACCTTTCTTTCTAAAAATCTCCCCTTTTTTCGATAGCTCAGAAAGAATGTTAGTAAGGGTTGGCATTCCAATCTCCTTTCCAGACTGATCAATTATTTTTTTTAAATCCTTTTGACAAATAGGTTTTCCAACAGTCCGTATAGTCTCAGCCACGACTTTGTTTATTTCAAGCATGTTATCTTTCTTTTCTGTTGGTTCATAAGCAAAAGAATATGGTGTCGATTTATCATCAAACCGTAGCTTAAATTGCGGATGTTCTTTTTCCTGTCTTAATTTTGTCTGCTCAACATAAATGCAATTCTGTTCATTTTTTAATCTTTTAATTGATACGTGAGAATCCGCAACTGCTAAAATATCGGAAGAACCTCTCATCTCTCGAGACAAAAATAATCCATCTTGTGATTTTCTAGTATGATGAATAGAAATGACAGCTTTTTCTTTTCCAAGTACCTGTAATTTTTGAAACACTTTTGACATTTCAGAAGCACTGTTTTCATCCCGATCATGTATTCTTATAAGTGAATCATAGATTATTAGACCAATATTTTTCTCGGTTGCAAACTCAAGGGTTTGATCAGCCATCTCTTCAATCTTATATCCAGTTTTTGAGCAAAAATATATTGGAACATTCGAGGTAACTCCCAATAATTTAAGTCTGCTTTGCAACTGTCTGCACCCACTCTCTTCATCTACAATCAACACAGAAGATTGCTTCGTTTCAAATATACCAAACAACTTCTCACCTTTAGCAACAGCAATTGCCAGGCCGGCAATAAGCCATGTTTTATATGAACTTGGCGGCGCAGAAACAAAGGTCAATCCCTCAGAAGGAACTAGGTCTTTAACGACCCATTCAGAATTTGTAAACTTAGCATTTAATAGCTCCGATACATGCTTTGGATTAAATATATTTTTCATTATGGTTATTATTAGTGATTTTAAATAAATGTTTTTAATTGCTGCGCTTGATTTGTCTGATACAATAAGCCAAAAATTCGCAAATTCTATCGTTCATTACATTTGTAACTTGCAATATTTCTTTATCGGTTAGTTCTAAATCCTCGTTTACAGTCATCGCGGCGCTCATTAACACATCCTTTGAAATACTGAATATTATTTTGTTTTTCATATTAGTTTAATGATTAAAGTGCCTCACCTTTTCCAATAACTTTCATTTCTTTCTCTCCACTTTTTTCAACCAAGATAATCTTGTATCGATCAAACTCACTAAGAAATTGCCCCTCCACAAATTCATCTGCGTCTTCTTTGTTCTTAAAATGACCGACGTTAGTAAAATCTTTTTGATATGCATTTTCGTTCTTCCACACAACTTTATAGTGAGGAAAATTAGAATTGGCGTTACGATTTCTCCTCATTAGCTTGTTGTAATCTATTACTGCTTCTATGGAAGCTTGAATCATTGCGGAGATTTCCAAACAATGATCCATAAATTCTTCAGTTACATGTTCAAGTTCTTTTTTAGTAAGTTCACGCCCAATTACATCTTCCGCTTCTTGTTGAAACTCCCCCTCGGTTAGCATATATATTACTTTTTCATTCATTGTTGTTTTATTCGTTAATAACACTACATAAAGGGCTCTGTTCAAGGTCCTTTATTTTTAAGGGTGTATTCAAAAAGAATGTCAAAAGCTCGTTCAATAGCTTTTTTTGTTTTTTCAGGATCAGAAACAACTTGCTGGTAGACAAGTTTTATTTCTGGTTTGGTTTTTGATTTATTGTTCTTTCGGCTTTCCATAAGGAAGTCCGCTCTTTTCTTGGTAGGTTTTTGAACGCCAATGGGCACCTACCAAGAAAACAATGGGCTTCCCTTGTGCGTTCAAAAATTATTGCCAATAAAAAAACCGGCTTTGGCCAGTTTAATTACCACAAGGTGGCGCACCTTCACTTTTGGGCACTAAAAATTCTTTACAAAACAGTTGTTTATTCTTGTAAATAGATCATCATCAACATCGAATTCTTCTTTTATTTTTTCATTGATTTTTCTTTTATAACCATCGACAGTTCTTCTTTTCTGATCTTCGGTTGTATTTGGAGAATCTACATCATCACCAGTAGACGCCTCGTAAACACCCGACCAAGGAATCTGTTTCTTTAATGGTTTGTCATTCATATAGTCGTAGAACCGGAACCACGTATCCTCAAGTAAAATTGGTTCCTTGCCCTTTTTTGATAAAAGGTGTCTTTCTTTATCAAACTCAATTTCTCCTACAGACAATCTGCGCTTAACCTTTTTCAACATCTCACGAATAATTTTAGACCTCTGCCTTGTTTCGATAAAAATATTTTTTAACCACTCATATCCGTAATTACATGGGAAATCTGGTCTTGAATCATACGCAATAGCGTCATACGGAACCGTATCTAAATCATTAAATTTATTTGACTGCCCTTCAAAAAGGATCGGGTTATTCTTTAAGAGTTTAAACACTTGCACCTTCCAGAGATAGTACATTTTTCTCACGTCATGATGATAGTATCTATATGCGTTTTCATTATCTTTAGTAGCCAATTTTGCGTACATTGAAACAGTGGGGTCAAAAGTATAAAGAAGGATTGTGTCAGACCCACGTAAAAGCTCATTTAATTTGCATTCTGTATCTCCCAACGAATATTCAGACAGGAACGAAGATAGATCCATTCTTTCTTTGGTAGTTTTATAGAAAAAATTATTCTTTTGCATTCTATTTGCAATTTAAAGCCTTTCTCCACCCAGCTGCAATAGCCTCTTGTTCAGTACAAAACCATCTTTCTCCCTGACTCTCGCTAATTACAGTCTGTTCATATGACCCACAGCCAATCATGTGATATATTTTTTCTTTTTTAGTATTGATATTACCTTTTATAGTACAAGAACTTGAACTTACAACAGGAGCGTCTGCTGTAGAAGTAGAAGTTGTCTGCACGGGAGCTGTCTCAATCTGACAAACATCACCCCATAAACCAGCTTTATTTTGCATGGCCTCTTTTTGAGCATCTTTAAACTCCGTTTGATATTTATAAGGAATGTTGTAAGTATATTCATGTGCGTAACCTTCACGAATCATAAGCAGTCCGAAACTTGTCCCATCCTCAAGAAATACATATCTCAAGAGTCTGTTATATTTATCCCTCTCACCTTGTGTACTATCACTTTCTAAAACTACTTTTTTACCAGAAAGAAGAGCTTTTGTTTTATTTGAAGCTTCAACTCCAAAACACTGAACAGGCTTTCTCGGGTCAACGGTCTCGGGAGTGTCTATCCCAATCATTCTTATCCTTTCAATCTTTCCATTAATTGAAACATCAACAGTGTCACCATCAACAACTTTAACAACTTCGTACTTGGTGGAGCTAGCGGTAATTTTTTTTATTGCTTCAGGCGTGGAAGATATGTTTTGTATCTTCATTGTCCCAGAACTCGCAGAGACTGACGTTGCAGTAACGTTTTCTGTCGCTTGAACAGATTGTCTTACGTTTGGTTTTGAAGCCGTCTCATGGGGAGTAGTGTCTCCTGAAAAACTGCTGACTAAAAATATCAAAGCAAGCATGGAAAAACCTACTGTACCAATATACTTCCACAATTTATTCCCAACAAAAAAATACGACAGAGCTGCTGCACATGCAAAAATTAAAAAAGTAGGAACGTATGCGAATAGAATAACTACAATTATAGAAACGATAAGGGCTCGGTACTTTAGAGGAAGTCCTTTAAACTTGGTGAGAATTGATTCCATAAGCTTAATCTCACACCATTTTAGGCTTTCTTGCAAGTCTTCATTATTAGCGTTATCATTAAGAGACAATTGAATATAAGAGTAGCCTAAACTATTGAGCAATCAGTGGCATGGCGAACAGTCCTGTAGAGACCAAAAAACCCATCATGTTGGGGTTGTCTCTACAGGCCATATCGGGAAACCGGTATGAGTGACTACGGTCACTACCCACGTGGTGGGCTTTTTGCATCTTAAAATTAATGAAAACAAAGCTCCTTGAAGCGGGGTGTGGCGGAATATCCGAGCAATCGGACAGACGCACCGAGCAATCGGCATTTGCAGGTATCCAACCCTGTCGCCCCACTTCAGTGAGTTTTTAATCAAAAAAATATGCTTCTACCAATCGTTATTCTCGCCATAGCTATGTATATTAGTCACCTTTTGGGTTGGGATAAAATACAACCAAATGAAGATAGATATGACTGGCATAAATGGGATTAAACTATGAAAAATCTCAAGGATATTTTTTTAACGAAGTATTTTTACTTATATACACTCCTACTGGTATTGTTGGCACTAATTTCTTATGCTGTTTTTTCTCAAATCAAAAATACTTCTATTCTTAAGGAATATTCAAGTCAACAGAGAGAATATGAGGAGAAAAGATTGGCTGATATTAAAGAAGTCAACAGTCTAAAAGAACAAATACAAAATCTACAGCAAAATAACAAAAAAATAGAGAGCAGACCCATTTCAACCGTATACACAAAATCAGAAGAAAACTTACCAAAAATAATTGAGACGTGGACCCCAAGGATAGCAAAAATTACTTGTGATTTTATTCCATGGCCAGGCAGTAAATTGTACAATAGACTCGAAAGCGCTGGGATTGATCCATCACCACAAACAGCCCAAGGCTCAGGTTTTTTGGTGACTATATATGACACAACCTCTAAAAAATACATAACGGAAGTTGTAACCAATCACCACGTTATCACTGGTCATAATGGTTTTAGTTCCGCAAATCTCTGCCAGGTAGAACTTGGTAAATACAAGTACCAAATTTTCAAAGATGAAGATTTCTTAAAATTCTCTTCTCCAAATTCTGATGAAGTTATAACTATTCAAGGCACTCCTTATGTAGTTGACTCTCTCGATGCAGCTGCCCTTGTTATAAAGAATCCTGATCCTGAAATATTTAAAATATCAAAAGAAAATTTTGCGTGTGAAGAAACTCCAAAAACTGGTGAAAAAATTGTAATACTAGGCTTTCCAGGAATAGGTTCTTCGAACTCTGTGACTGCCACAGAGGGTATTATTTCTGGCAATGATAATGGTGATTATGTCACATCAGCCAAAGTGGAACACGGGAATTCTGGTGGTGCGGCAATATGGCTAAAAAACAATTGTTATATAGGAATCCCAACGTACGCTATTTCTGGTGAGATAGAATCTTTAGCAAGAATTCTTGATGCAAAGAATTTCTTCGGTTCTAAGTAACTGTCTTTTATGCACATAAAAACTGACCTTAAGAAAAAAGTAATTGATATCCATATTGAAAAATGGGACCGAGAAGCTCTTCCAGTCAATCTTATTAAGGAGATATTAGATCATCGTGGCTGTTCGGAAGAATTTTTTATTAAT
The DNA here is from genome assembly GCA_041660745.1 of Minisyncoccota bacterium. Classification (GTDB taxonomy): domain Bacteria; phylum Patescibacteriota; class Minisyncoccia; order Phycocordibacterales; family JBAZVT01; genus JBAZVT01. The sequence continues at coordinate 26,188 of JBAZVT010000008.1, forward strand.
TTTGCATTTACAAACAAACTTTTTCTATACACAAAAATGTTTTTTGTGCTTCGATATAATAAAACTGCGTTATATGTATGGACCAATTCTCCTGTATATGGAAAAGAGTATGAAGAATCTTTATCTTCTTCCCTAAATATTGCAATGGGAGCAAAACCTCAATGGGCATTTTTTGCAGCCGTGGTTAAATCTCATCCTGAAAAAGCTTTCGTAACGACTGCTGACAAATGGCTGTCTAAAAAATTCCAAGAAAACAAACGGAGTCTTCAGGTAATTACGATAATTAACGACCATAAAAACCCAGAAGAAATCATAGAATGTTTTAACCTTTTTAATATCACTCGCAATAAACAGGACGGTGTGTTAATTACATATCCAAATAAGAATAAAACTGAATCGGTAAGATATAAAACTTACAGAGAAGCGTCAATTATAGGTTTTAGCCTAAAGGGGGTAATTAGACTCCTAAACCCTGTGGATATACTTAATAATAAGGTTAACTTTTTAGAGGATTATGTTTCAGTTGCGGCTGTTCCAACAGACAATGAGAATCAAATGAGAGTTATGGAAACAGCGATGAACTATATGCAACAACAGTATATGCGGCAACAGAAAAATAGAAGTATTGATAATAGTCAAAAAGCAGTTTCTAAGTGGTTTGATACAAGTAAATATAATAAATTTGGCTGGATATTATTTATAATATTAGTAATACTTTTTATTTATTTTTTAAACTCCAGTAGTGAAACACCCCCAGTGAAAACATTTGTTTCTGAATCAGAAATACAAAAAAATTCTCTTCCAACGGGATCAAAATTGACTATATCAAACCCCGGCCATTTTCGAGGCTTGGGAGAATTGCACATAACTAATAATGGCGATTTAGATGCGACAGCTAAGCTTATTAGAAAAAACAAAACGGTTGCTTGGATCTATATTAAAGCTGGCCAAAATTACACTTTCACAGACATATCAGAGGGCATTTATGATCTGATTTTTTCTGCAGGACTTGATTGGAATGAAAACTTTAAAACATTTAATAGAAACAAATCCTATCAAAAATTTGATGAGCCGTTCGAATTTAGTACTAATACTTTTTACGAAGACAACTTCAAAAAGACCAGCTATTCTACCTACAGTGTTACATTAAGCCCTGTATCTGAAGGTAAAGCAAAAACGGAATATTTAAACGAATCAGAATTTTTCCAATATTAAACTTATGGAAAAAACTGTTACGATATCACTACCAAACGACATCAGAACCCTTTTTCAAGATAAGGCTATTGTTTGTACGGGACCAAACAATTCCATATATCTATATACACCAGAGAACTATGTCGAGATTGATAAAAAGATAGATAAAAATATCAAAGAGCACAACCTTAACTATCCTAATTTTAAACGTTTTATCCAAGCAGGAGTAATCGAGTGTGATATTAAAGAAGATCAGATCACAATACCTTACTTTATCCACAAGAACCTAGGGTCTGGAAATGGTCTATGTTTTAAAATTGAGAAAAGCTGGGTATCTATCCGCAGACCATCAAACACCTGTCTTTGTGATGACCCCAAGTGCGCAAAATGCCTCTCTAGCAACTGCAAAAATCCAGAATGTAACATTCACTCATCTAGTCATAATAAATTAACTTGGAAAAAGAGTTAGTGTGTTTCTTTATTTTTTAGCTTTCTTCTGTAAAATTTCCTCATACACAGGTGCGGTCTTAAGCCCATGCATTCCGATAGCTATACACCCCGATCCCGTCATCTTATCTGCGTTTTGATCAAAAGCATTAAGAATCTCCTTCAATGAGTGGGTAAATAATTTTGAAAACCAATCTGGATTTTCACGCACAAAGTCGAGAATAGGTTCATGAGCCTCATGAAAATATAAATACAAACCTCCTAAAGGCACCCTACGCTCTGCATCCTCGCCATTAATTATTCCCTTATCAATGTTTGTTAATGACAAAACAAACTCTCCCCTAAAAAAGTATTCTTGCTCTGAGTAATCAGTTATCATCTCACCAATTTGATCACCAATTACTTGACGGATTCTTTGAGCTACTGGTTCACACCAACGCTGAGTATAAGCATCATTTATTAATGCCCTCATACCGTGAGTGTAGAAATATAAATCCGTAATAGGTGCCGAGGCATCCCGACTTCGATGTTTAATTTGCATATCCAATACCCGCTTTAATACATCTCCACGATTAGAGGCCACCCCGCAAATAAAAATTACATAAAGAATAAGATAGAGAGGATAATATCTTAAACCCTCACCAATTCGGTTGTACTGAACTCCACTAGGAACCTCTATTGACTTTGCGAGCACCTTAAGAGCTCTCATCAAGGCATCTGTATAAATCCCTTTATTGTCGTTAAGTATAATAATCGCTGTTGATACAACAAAAGAACGTACCTTTTCTTCCAAGTCAGATATTATCTTTTTGTTGCCTTCAATATTATTGAGTTGAGGTGCCCAAGGTAGTCCAGAATCTGCACCCTCGATGTACTCTCTAATTATTTTTGCTTCAATGATTAAATCCTCAGCAAGCTTATCTTTTGAGGAGTGAAGCTTTTGCTTCAGTCGAGTCGGAAGGTTCATTCCAAGAGCTTCTCCAATGTCCGAGCTTATTTCTTCTTTATCTTCAGAAACCACCTTCGCCTCAGGAAGCGATTTAAGTGCCCTCTCCACCAACCTGAATAAGGCACTGTTATATTGCTCCTCTGTTTTAGCTATACGAACTTGTAGCGTTCTTATACTTTCTCTGAGCGGTTCGAGGTTACGCTCCATCTGGCTCTGTGTAATTTTGGTCAGATCTTCAGGAATCCCATGGTCAGTAGTCGAGCCACGTCGAACAAACCACTCACCTTTCTTCCGAGAGCGAGAGCGATCTGCACCACACACAAAATCCTTAAAGAACATGTGAGGTTTTGCATTGCCTGGCGGTATTACAATAGCACCCCATTTTTTCCCATCTGTTTCAAATCCCGTTACATAGATTTGAGGCATTGGTGAAATGTAAGTCCTAAGTAATTGCTCAATATTATTCTGAAATTTATCAGTATCAGTTTCTGTTTGAGTTATGCCAGTTATTGTTTTTGCTTTTACACCATAAATGATAAAGCCATGATCTTCATAATTATCATCGTATGTATTAGCAATTGCAACAATGTCTTTTAATAGATCTGCTTTTTGTTCTTGGGTCGATGATTCAATTTCAGTTTTGAAATCTATTTTTGCAAGTTCTGTACCATGAGAAATAACCTCCTTTAACAGAGTTTCAAGTTTACCATTCGTCCACGGAAGTATCTGTTCTTTTGTACTCATCTTTTAAAAACGGCAAGTTGAATAAAATTTCACGATTACGCACTTAGAAACAGTCTTCACTTTAGCATTTTTGAATTTATTTGAATAGACAAAATAATTTTGAAAGGGCTCAAAAAAACAGCGGCATTATTACAATAATCTATCCGCTACGCGACTTTGAACCATATTTCAAAGCCATTAATCTCTCTGATTCTTCATAGACCTGTTTAACAATGCCAAACATGTTGGATTTATCAAATTCTTCCTTCTTTTCAGTCATTCCATGATTATTCGCCAACAAAAGCTTTGCAATTGATGCATTATACCTTCCAGCAAGCCCGTGGTTAATTAAAAACTCTTTTTGTTCAGCTTTGAGACTCGACATGGCATCTGTAAAGTCTGGAAAATTATCTTGCCATAAATCAAGTGTTCTTGGGTGTACTTTTAAATATTTCGCATACCCCTCTTTTGAAGGCAACTTTGCATTTTGAAGAACAACTCCCGCATCGCTTATAGTAGGATTATTCCCTTCTTCACATTTTTTTAGATATAGCTCAAGTATTTTACTTGAAAATTCAGGTCGATACTTTGTTTCTGGGTGGGGTCCATTACCTTCTGAGATATCAGTATTCCTACACCCACGAGAACAATACGTCTTTTGGCTCTGCATGAGTGCTTTTTCACACCCACTCCTCTTACAGAGATGTTTTGAGCTTTCTACGATGGTTGGTTGGGGTTGAATAGCTTCCATTCCTTAATACTACCCCATCTTCGATTAAATAAGAGTCCTTTATCTACAGATTCCCAAAGGTGATAAGACCATACAATAAAGCAATATAACCGTGCACCAAAATCAGGCAGATATATAGAAATAATAACTCGTTACTTCACCACTTCAAGACCACAACCTACACCCGTTCACAAAGTTGGCGCTTAAATATTCCTCCTATTTCTCCACGAATGAACAATTAAAAATACAATCACTATTGCTATTGATATTAATAATGCTGCAAAACCAAAATCAGTAAGCTTAGCAACAACACCCCCATGATGTGAACAAGCGCCGCGACTACCAATACTCATTGAACGCCACCCGTCTCTACAGACTGAATAAACACCATTATATGTAGTTACGCTGCTAAAGATTAATACGAAACTCCAAGCCCATAAAGTAAACCTCTCTTTTTTTAAGAAAGGCATCGTCAATATTGCCAGTGCAGCCGTTATAGATATAAATAAAAAAATTGCCATATCTTCAAAAGACTGTTAATTTTTATGATTTCGGTCCAAAATTTCAGAGTAGCCCAGATTACAAAATAGATCTTTCAGCTATGCGAATCGAATAACCAAATATCAGATCAAATATTACGTCATCATCAGAACCCTCTCGTTCACCACCACTCAGAGCAAAGCCTTCTTTTTGGAGCATCTTTGTTAAGTCGAGAATCAAACTTCCAAAATATATCTGCAACTTGTCCTTCGGTAATAAGAAGTAGTCTTGGTAGTTATTCCCGAGAATTGAAGATATGGAAATAATTTTTTTTGCATAATCTTTCCAATCGCTACTTTCACCCTCTATATATAAATCCCATACCGAATCAAATATATTAGAGTCCAATTTAGAAAACTTTGTCTCTCCACTTCTTTCAAATTCAACAAGAACAGACTCCTCAAAACTTGTAGTTTTTCCCGAAAATTTTTCTTCCATTACCCGTAAAGCGTATCCACTTCTAACAAAGGATTGGTGAAGTACGGTATAACGATTAATTTTTTCAGCACCGTCAGGTCCTCTTAATATGCGTCCGGTGGTGGTTATTCCATATCGCCAATTACAATATCTACTAATCGCATATTGTATCGCTGGTGAAAGTAAAATATTGAGATTATACAGAGAGTTATATGCATCAACCCAATCAATGTCACCATTTATCTTATCTATCGGCACAAAAAAGGCATTTCCACACTGTCTACAGAAACGGTCGGTATCTTTTGCTGTGAAAGCTCCTTGAAAACCACATTTTTTACATTTAAGTGAGGTCATGATACTAATTCAAACTCTGTTCCACAGTTATTACATTTATAATGTACTTGCCCCCAACTAATGTAACCACCAGCATTCATTGAAAAACGATCTTCGTACTTTGTTGTCCCACACTTAGGGCAAACTATTTTTTTACGATTTATATAACCAATCTCATCATAAGGCGCTTTAATTGTAACAATTGAATCTTCCTTTTCTTGAGGATTGGTTGAATTTTTTGCAAAAACGATTTGTTGTTTAAGAATCTTTACAAATTCATTTGGATCACTAATTATTTTATTGAAATCAAACCTCTCCTTAACTATCTGAGGTTGCTTATAGCTAGGCTTAGCGAATTCTATCAGACAATTCTTAATGGCTTCAATTAATCTTCCTGGATATTGTAAATTATCACGGTCATAGGGTATTGACCTTAAATTGTGAATATCAAACGGTAAAGACGTCTTACTTTCGTGTATTTGTATGCATGGCTTTTGAGCTAAGTGCCTAATTGCTGCTTCATACATGACATTGGGGTTCAAGTCTGTATAGTCAATTATCACAAGATCGGCGTCGATTATATGTTGAACTATTTGTTCTGTTATAACACCAGGAGAAGGAATATCATCTGCGCGAATAATTTTATATTCATCACCAAGAGCCGGATTGTATATCATCTCCTTCCACTGGTCCACTCTTCTTCTCACAGGACTCCCTTCGGCACCAATTGGAGTTATTAAAAAACAAATTTTACTAGTTCGAGTCTTTTTAGAATTTACCATAATACCACTTTACTACTCGTTATAAATTAAGCAACTTACTTAACTTTTATTTAGTTATATTAAATATCTGCGCCCTTAAGTTTTCGAGATTGTAAGAATGCGCAGCGCGAATATGAATAATTCGAAGCCCAACACTATTCATAATCCCATCAACAAATGCATCCCTTTTTACCCTGTTCCATTGCAAATGACTAAGATCATCTAATTCAATGCATAGAAACGGACTAAAATCTTTATTATATAAAACAAAATCAACAGACTTTGCCTTAATCTGATTAAAATCATGATAATTAACAAAACCTTTATTTGAATCTATAGGAGTTACGATCCCAGACAAAGGCACCTGACTTTCTATAATATATTGGTAGCCAACTGCTCGCCTTAATACATCAAGAAAATTTCTCTCCGAAGGAGTGAGTAGGGCCTGTTTGAGGCTATAACGACTTTCTGGGTAGTTATTTTCTAAATGTTCATCCTTGGCTTGGTTAGCATTTGTTAATGCCTCTACGGGCACCACCTGAGCTTTATTGAGAACAAATGTACCTCTTTCAAACTTTATAGCATTCTTAAAAAGCTTCTGGACCAAACGAAAAAACATCTTTCCGATCGTGTACATTAACCAAACAATCGCCGCCATAAGCATCTCTAGAAGCATTTCTAAGGGGCTCGGCTGGTTACGGTTATGGTATGACCTACTTTTGTTCCATTTTTTATACATTTTTTGAGAGTTTTATGGATTGCCAAACAACTTTTGAGGTGGAGGGATTTTTATCGTGAACTGAAATGGTATAGATACTGGAGTATTTGAATGTTGGGTTGTATCCTGACGGTACCTATGCTTAAACTCATCCTGATACAATACTGGAAAATTAACGAAAAGTAAATTTTTTAACTATTTATAGCACTACAAACTTCTTTTTAACCATAGATCTAAACCGTCATCTAAGTATCTAGGTACTACGTGAATATGAAAATGAAAAACAGATTGCCCAGCATCTTTACCCGATGCATGTAATATATTCACTCCTGTGGACTGATGTTTTTCTTTTAAACTTACTGCAAGTTGCTGAGACACATCAATAAGCTCTTTCAATAAGTCAGTCGGGGTGTCAAAAATATCCACAGTGTGTTCCTTGGGTATGATCAATGTATGCCCAGGATTTATTTCATGAATAGGCTTAATTGCAATAACCTTTTCATTTTCAAACACAACGGTGCAATTTGATTCCTCCCCTTTTATTATTTTACAAAATATACACTTTTTCATTTTTTTAATATTAGAATCTTACAGCCCCCTATTCCAACCGCGACCCGGTCCGATTTGGATATTATTGTCCTGTATGTATTGTCTCATTATTCCCTTCATAGGGCCTCGACGAATTAGGACATTGTTTAATCCAACAGCGTCTATTATAAAACCGCCTGCAATAACAGCCAAAACCAAACCGATAATTATTAACTTGAAATTTATTTTAAATGAGAAATCATAACGACGGAGTAACCATAGTCCCGCAACCAGTCCAATAACAGCAAGTACTGGTGCCCACCAAGGAAAATTCGAAAGCATCTGATCTAACCTAAAGCTGCCCATAGGACCATGTGATCGAAAAGAAAAACGCATTAATCCTACGAGAAAAATAGAAACAATGACAGATGAAACTAATCCAACAAAAGTTAATACAGACCCAAGGATGAAATATATCCGGGGACGCATTTTTATTTTATTGTTATGGATTTGATCCATAACACCCTCTGTGATGTTTTTTAAGTCTTTTTGCATATGTTCTTCATTAGCTTCTTTGCTCTACTTATACGGACAGCAACAGTTCCCATTGGTACCCTTAAAATATCACTGATTTCTTGGTATGATTTTTCTTCAAGATAAAATAAACCCAGAGACTCAGAATATATAAGAGGTAAAAAACTCAAACATCTTTCAATTCGAACGGCAGTTTCCTTTTGTTCAAAACTTTTTACAATATCTTCTTCGTCTTCAAAGTCCACATCTTCTAAAATTGGCACTTCTTTCTCGAATTTCTTTATAACATTCATTGCTTCGTTATGCACAATACGATATATCCAACTCGAGAATTTTTTCTTACTATCAAATCCGTTTAGGTTGATATAACTTTTTACGAACGCATCTTGGACAATGTGGGATGCTTTATCATCATCGTGCACTAAATTTGAGGCATAACGCAACAACTTATTCATATATCTTTCAAGTATGACAGCATAAAGGTCTCGATCGCTTGAACGAACCCTTTCCACTATTTCTTCGTCAGTTAATTTAGATGTTTCACTCATATACATATATTCCGAACTGTGCCTCAAACTATAATACACAAAACCCCGACGGATGTCGGAGTTAAGTATATCAAATTCTATTTATCGACCGAAACCTCTACCTATTCCCGTCATCATACCACTCCCATTTCTACCGGATCCATTATGTAGACCGAGTCCAAGTTCCTGACGAATTTTTTGTGATTCTGTTGTTTTACCTTCTAAGGCAAGATTGTGCGCTTCTACAAATTTCGCAAAATTTGCTTCAGTAACAACTTGAGTTGCTCTACCACGATTCTGCATGAGATTTTTCCAGGCGGTGTAGTCCTTATTCTCAAATGCTTGCAACATGTCTGCGTGTCGCTCTGCCGAGTAATTTGGTCCCTTTACTGCAGGATCGCCTCTGTACGCAAAGGTAGAACTTGCAGAAACTGCTACCACTCCCAATACTACCGCCAACATTACTAACCCTAATTTTGTTGTGTTCATAATTTCTTTTTTTGATTATTTGATAAAAAAGGATGATTTTTCATAATATTTCAGCCTTTCTACTTCTAATACAACAGAAGGGGGTCTTTTCTTTCACCAACACAATTATGAACACGTGATAGAAAATCTATAATTTAAAATAGTATAAAAATGACCTCCTCCCCGGGCACCGCAAAGCCTCCGCCCGGGGTTTCCTTTAACGGCATGAGAGTTAGAACAGCCGAGCTCGCTGTGGTTTGTCCTTCTTTCCTTGCCACGTAACATATCTCGCGATTTGTTGTTCATTGAGACCAACGGTCGAAGAAAAATATCCGACACTCCAGATGCCGTCTTTTTC
>JBAZVT010000009.1:0-31639 GCA_041660745.1 Minisyncoccota bacterium
ATACCCCGCTCTTTGGAGCGGTACAGAGTGAGCAAAGCGAACACTGTATGTGTCCAGAGCTTGCTCTGGGGTTTTATATCCTTTATTTTTAACAAAAAATTTACCTGTCCGAGGGTGTGGTATTTTGATACACTTAATGTATGCAGGAGAAAATCACACTTGAAGACATGGGGTACAATGATTTTTTTGAATCTGGTCGCATAAAAATGGGCTTGGATGGTTTTGCTGTTGCCCGCGTAATAGTGGAATACAGAGGATCTTACAAGGTCAAAAATGCGGACGGTGAACATTTGGCAAAGGTGACTGGCAAACAAATGTTAAATGCTTCATCACGAGAGGATTACCCAGCGGTTGGAGATTGGGTTGTAATAAGTGCCGTCAATGCGGAACAAGCTGTAATTCATGGGGTACTGCCGAGAAAAACTTTGATAAAGAGGAATCATAGCGATAAAAGCAGAAAAGATGCAAAAAATGAAATACAAATTATAGGGGCAAATGTTGATGTTGCGTTTATTGTCGAATCTATTGATAGGGATTTCAATTTAAACCGTTTTGAAAGATATTTTGTTATAGCCAATGATGGCGGAGTTAAGCCTGTTGTTGTGTTGAATAAAATAGACTTAATCTCTAAGGAAGATCTTGATTTGAAATTGATAGAAATAAAAAACAGGTTTAATGACATTGAAATTATCCAAACAAGCACTCTAAAAGATGAGGGTCTTGAAGAGCTGAAAAAACATATTGAGAAAGGGAAGACCTATTGTTTTCTTGGTTCTTCTGGTGTGGGGAAATCTTCATTGATAAACAAATTGCTTGGTCGTGATGCAGCCAAGACTCTACGTGTCGGTCTTCGTAGTCATAGAGGCAAACATACTACAACCAATAGGGAGATGTATTTTTTGGAAACTGGTGGCGTTGTTATTGATAATCCTGGCATGAGAGAGGTTGGAATGGCGGATGTTAGTGGTGGTGTGGAGGAACTTTTTGATGAGATACGTGTTTTGGCAGAGGGGTGTAAATTTGCTGACTGTGCTCATGTGCACGAGCCTGGGTGTGAAGTTTTGGCAGCGTTACATGCTGGTACGTTAGACGCAGCAAAATATTCAAACTATATCAACCTAAAAAAAGAGGGTGAATATTATGATATGACTGAATTAGAAAAGAGGGAGAAAGATCGTCAGTTTGGGAAATTTGTGAAAACTTACAAAAAACAGTCAAAAAAATATAAAAATTAGAGTAAAAATATGTTACACTGATATGTATGATTACTACTTGGAGACAAAAAATGGAAAATAATTCAAGTCTTTTTATTCGGGTAGTTAGAATCTTTCTTTTAATTTTGATTATTATTGGTATTGGCCTAATTTTTACAAGAAATGCCTGGGTGCCAAAGGTTGTTGATTATATTTTGCTAAATTATTAATAAGAATACATATTTATGTCTATAAACAAGCAATTGAAAGAAGGGGATCGTGTTCCAGATGTTGTCTTTAAAACGCGTGTTGGTGATAGTCCTGTGTGTGGTGGTAGTGATGGGTGTTGGCAAGATGTAACAACTGAAGAAATTTTCTCTGGTAAGAAAGTGGTTGTATTCGCATTGCCAGGCGCTTATACACCAATGTGTTCTTCTGCACATTTGCCTGGTTACGAGGAACAGTATTCAGCTTTGAAGACCTGCGGAGTAGATGATGTGTACTGCCTCTCGGTTAATGATGCTTTTGTAATGCAACAGTGGGCGCGTGATTTGCGTTGCCCTCATGTTAAATTGTTACCAGACGGAAATGGTGATTTTACAACAGGGATGGGCATGATGGTCACTAAGAATAATTTAGGTTTCGGCAATAGAAGTTGGAGATACAGCGTGCTTGTAGAAGACGGGATAATAAAAAAGATTTTTTCAGAGGCGGGATTTTCCGATGAATGTGCCACTGATCCATTTGAAGTTTCTGACGCGGAAACTATGGTGGCGCATATCAAAGAGAATATTTAACATGGACTCAGAATCTTTAAAGCTCGCAAAAACCTTTCTCGGTAAAGAAGTTCAAATTATTATGGATCGTCCAATGGGTTCAATGCACCCTAAACATAATTTTTGTTACGAGGTTAATTATGGTTATGTTGAAAATGTAATTGCTCCAGATGGCGAAGAGTTAGATGCCTATTATTTGGGGGTTGATTGTCCGTTAGAAAAGGCTAAAGGAAAGGTGATTGCTATTATTCATCGTATAGATGATGATGACGATAAGGTGGTTGTTGTCCCGGAAGGGGTTGTGTTGTCAGATGAAGAAATCTTGAAACAAACACATTTTCAAGAGCAGTGGTTTAAATCCTCTGTTGTTAGGCCATAAATACAGTTTTGATTAGACTCATGAAATTCTCAGTTAGTGTATGCACTATGATGTTGTGGTGTTTACTTTAATAATTATGTTAAAATAAGCGTATGAAAAAAAATATCATTATATGGGTTGTTGTTATTATTCTTGTCGGTGTTGGGGTGTATTTTCTAACAAATGGTTCATCACAAAATGTAACTACGAACCAAAATCAGAATCAGGCTACGACAACGGGTTTGACTCAAGCGCAGCTAGATCAATTGCAGAAAGATATTAAAACGTCGGGTCAAACTGTTATTGGTAAATCTGTAGACGGTCGCGATATTATTGCATATCACTATGGTACAGGGGGTAAAGAATTGCTCTTTATTGGCGGCATCCATGGGGGATATGAATGGAATACTTCTCTTGTTGCGTATGAGATGATGGATTATCTCAAAGCAAATCCAGACGTTGTTGCAGGTGACATAAAAGTAACAATTATTCCAGTACTTAATCCAGATGGTTTAAACAAAGTTGTGGGAACGACTACCGGTAATTTTACACGTGCTGATGTCTCCGCTGATACAGTTGCTGGGCGTTTTAATGCAAATGGCGTGGATCTTAACCGTAACTTTGATTGTGATTGGCGGTCTACTGGCAAATGGCAGAATAAAGATGTGAGTGGTGGAAGTGCTGTGTTCTCTGAACCAGAAAGTCAGGCATTGAAAAATTATGTAGCAGCACACGCACCAACCGCCGTAGTTGCATGGTACAGTTCTGCTGGTGGTGTGTATGCATCAAGTTGTCATAATGGAGTATCTTCGGAAGCAAATACACTCACAAAAACCTTTGCAGACGCTTCTGTGTATCCTGCTTTTCAAACTTTTGATTTCTATGCAATAACTGGTGATATGGTAAATTGGTTTGCTAAAAACAATATTCCTGCAATTAGTGTTTTGCTCACAAATCATACCGATACAGAATGGAGTAAAAATCAGGCCGGTATTCTTGCTGTCCTTAAATATTATTCTAAATAATGAGGCAGCTTTTTAGTAAGACAGCAGCAATAACAATCATTGCTCTTGTTGTGATTGCTGTTGGGCTGTTTGCACTATTTGGTCTGGATAGAAAAAATTCAACACCACCCGTACAACAGACTGTGGACACTCGTTTTCCCCTTCATAATATAATTGGTAGATCTGTAGAGGGGCGTGCGATAGAAAGCTATACGTATGGCGACGGTGCGGTCCATGTCGCGTTTATTGGCGGCATCCATGGGGGATATGAATGGAATAGTATCCTTCTGGCATATAAATTTATAGACTATTTAAAAAGTAATCCCGGAGTGATTCCTAATAATCTAACTGTCACAATTATCCCAAATGTTAATCCTGACGGGTTATTTGTGGCGACTGGTAAAGTTGGCATTTTTGCTAGTGTTGATGTATCTACAAGTACAAGTGTTCGTGCGTCTGGACGTTTCAATGCACACGATGTGGATCTTAATCGTAACTTTGATTGCAAATGGCAACCAAAGGCTACCTGGCAATCCAAGACAACAAGTGCGGGAACTTCGGCATTCTCTGAACCGGAAGCAGTTGCCATTAAAAATTTTGTTGTTGAAAATAATCCACGAGCTGTCATTTTTTGGCATAGTCAATCCAATGCTGTGTATGCTTCAGAGTGTAAAAATGGGATTCTTCCAGAAACACTTGATATTATGAATGCATATTCAATTGCTTCTAAATATCCTGCTATTAAATCTTTCACCGCCTATCCTGTCACGGGAGATGCTGAAAGTTGGTTGGCGTCCATTAATATTCCAGCAATTACCGTTGAGTTCAAAACTCACGAGAATATGGAATGGGAACGGAACCTGGCAGGAGTAAAGGCACTGTTTGATTATTACGGTAAAATCAAATTATAGTTTTTATAGTTTTTTGTTGTTCGAGAATAATCTTGTTTCTAATTTTGATATGGAGCGAGTGGATTAAGAGGAGTGTTCACTGTTGTTTCACTGATCGGGTATACACTACCTGGGTGATTTGTGATCCCAAATTAGGCCATTATTTGTGTGGATCATATGGTCATGCTGGTTTAAATTATTTTTTGCTACAAATTAAAACAATAATATTTGTAGTTAAAATTGATTTGCGAATTATTTACTATTAATTAAAGACTCTTTACTAGTTAATAAAATAACGGATTATGAAAACACGCACTTATGCGCTTCTTAGCGTACCTGCTGTTCTTTTTTTGATTGCATTATTTGCAGTTCTTCCGTTTAAGGTATCCAACGCTCAAGTATCAAGTAGTAGTCCGCCGATAATTTCTGCGATTACTGCCTCAAGTTCTGAGGATGGTACTAATGCGACGGTGATGTGGGTAACAGATATACCTACAAATTCGGAAGTAAGGTTCGGCCTAACATCAAGTTACGGGATGTCTAATATAAATGTAATTCCAGTAACGGAACATTCAGTTGCACTTACGGGGTTAACCCCAAATACGCTATATCATTTTCAGGTTTTATCTGCAAATGAAGATGGAACAGTATTTGCAACATCAAGTGACCAGACATTCACTACTGCAAATCCAGGGAGCGAGCCGTTACCTGCTCCGACCATTTCGAGTGTTGTAGCTTCTAGTACCGCGGATGGTACGGGTGTGACAATATCATGGTTGACTGATGTAGGGGCCACCACGCAGGCTGCGATTGGCTTTGTGGCAGGTGAATATATAGCAACCAGTACGTTTGTCCCTAATCTAACAATGGACCACTCAGTTGCTTTTATTGGACTGACTCCAAACACGTTGTATCATTTCCAAGTATTGTCAGCAAATGCGTCGGGAACACTTACAGCATCAGGTAATCAGACATTCACTACTGCAAATCCAGGGACCGAACCATCGTCTGCTCCTGTAATATCAGAAGTTTTCGCTTCAAGTTCTACTGATGGTACTGAGGCAGCGGTATCTTGGGTAACAGATGTGGGGGCAAGTTCTCGGGTATTGTTTGGTACCACATCGGATTACACAGCTTCTAGCGAACCTGATTCTAGTTTGCTAACGAATCACTTCGTTGTTCTTACGGGGCTAACTCCAAACACGCAGTACCACTTCCAGGTATTGTCAGCGAATGCTTCAGGGACACTTGCAACCTCAACCGACCAAACCTTTACCACAGCAAGTCCAGTTGTTCCGCCGTTGCCAGCTCCTGTTATCTCAAACATTGAGACTTCAAGCACCGATGACGGTACAGGTGTGACAATATCATGGTTAACAGACACCGGAGCAACTTCTCAGGTTGCGATTGGTTTAACTTCAGACTACACAGAAACAAGTACACTTGATTCTGATCTTCAAACTGTGCACTCGGTAGTGTTTGCAAATTTGACTCCAAACACGTTGTATCATTTCCAGGTATTATCAGCGAATGCTTCGGGAACACTTGCAACCTCAAGCGATAGAACTTTTACCACAACAAATCCAGGGAATGAACCACTACCCGGTCCGGTTATCTCAAATATTGAGGCCACAAGTAATACGAGTGGAACGGGAGCGGCGATTACCTGGACAACAGATGTTGGAGCAAACTCGCAAGTAGTATTTGGGACGACTTCTAGCTACGGTGCGACAAGTACTCTTGATTCTACTCTTGTAATAAACCACTCTGTTGTACTTGCGGGATTGACTCCAAACACGTTGTATCATTTCCAGGTATTATCAGCGAATGCTTCGGGAACAGTTGCGACTTCCAGTGATCGGACGTTTACGACTACAAGTTCGGGAGGAGGTGGCGGGACACCCCCAGTTGTTGATGTTCGAGGGTTGAGAGAAGATATACAACAGTTTCGTGATGATATTAATGTGTCACGAGATCAGCTTCGTCAAAGAGTCCGGGAAAGAGTTCAGGATATAAGAGAGCAGGCAGAGACATTAAGGGACAGCCTGCGTAATTAATAGACTGTGGAAATAAATGAGATGAAAAACAATAGCACTGAGGTGATTTGAAAAAATGGCCAAAATCACACTGTGTGTAGTGAGGTGCTTCACAACAAACAATCCTACCTGCGTGTAGGATTGTTTGTTTGCATTTTTTTACTTAATACAATTATCATCATGTGTGTATACAGTAGTAGTATGATAAATTTAACATTAATACTATGCTAACAACCATTGCGGTTATTTTAGTGATTTTGTGGCTTCTCGGTATTGTGACATCGTATACGCTCGGGGGGTTTATACATATACTACTAGTTATAGCAATAATTGTTGTTGTCATTAGATTGATTCAAGGGAAACCTATTGTGTAAGGCTCTGGTGTTTTTTACAAAAACCGCTTGTACGAAATATGAGCGGTTTTTGTAAATGTTTTTGGTCTTTAACTTACTTTCCTGTATTATTAAGTAATGACTGTTATTAATAGACCTATTGTAAGTTGTGCAGATGTGGGGAAGTCCTACGAAAATTTTGTTGTGCTCCAACATGTAGATTTTTCTATTCAGGCAGGTGAAAAATGTGGATTAGTTGGTGCAAATGGATCGGGGAAGTCTACGCTACTTAAAATAATTTCTGGGGAAGTAAAAAATGATACAGGTATTGTTACAATAGCGAAATCTATCCGAGTTGCGTATATCCCTCAGGATTTTTCTGGGTCTAATGAAATGCTTGCGAGTGAGTTTGTGGCGTCTCTTGTTGTGGGTAAAAAAGAAGTCGCCGAGCATGAGATCTCGCCGATATTGAGTGAATTGCGTTTAGACCCCGCAATTCTCTCACGGCAGATGAAAGAGCTTTCTGGTGGCGAAAAGACGAAGCTTGGACTTGTGAGAATTCTTTTGTCTGATTACGACTTTTACCTGCTCGATGAACCGACAAACAATTTGGATATTCATGCGCTAAACGTTTTGGAAAAGTTTGTAAAAGAGAGTTCAAAATGTTTCCTTATTGTTTCTCATGATCGAGAGTTTTTGGACAAGACTGTTGATAAAGTTATTGAAGTCTCTGAACATTCTCGAAGTGTAAAAGTGTATGATGGTAATTTTTCTGCATATCTTCTTGAACGAGCTCATGCTATCGAGCGTCAATGGGTGGCGTATTCAGACAAAGTTGAAAAACAGGAAAAATTGGAAAAAAATATGGAGGCAAAACTTGGCTGGATGAATGAAATAGATCAGACACGTTTTAATATAAGGAACCTTCCAATACATGAGCGTGAAAAAGGTGTGGCGGCCGAACTCCGAGACAGTGCTGGAAGAATGGGTCATCGTGCAAAAGTGGCAAAGAATAGAGTTGAACGTTTTAAAAAAAATACTGAAGAAATAGAAAAGCCGAAGGAGCCACTTCCGCTTAAAGTTGATTTCCAGGTGGATAAACGAAGTGGCGATAAAGTTTTTGAGTTGGAAAATATTGTGAAGAAAATGCCAAATCTCACTCTTGGGCCAATAAGCCTGTCTGTTCAGTATGGGAATAGAATTCTTATTTCTGGAGAAAATGGAGCGGGTAAGTCTACTCTTGTAAAGATTATGCTGGGAATGCTTACGGCAGATTCTGGAGAGGTAAAAAGCGGAAATGCTGTGAGTGTTGGGTATGTTCCACAACAGGAAGATTTTCTCCCGGACGCTACTGTTCTGGAGGAGTTTTTGAGGCATACGAAAATTGAGGAGGGAATTGGCCGACGATCGCTTAATCGTTTCCGGATTACTGCAGATGACGTAAAGAAGAAAATGAATGAGTTGAGTTCCGGTGAGCGGTCCCGTTTGATTCTTGCGATTATCATGGCAAACAAACATAACTGTCTTGTATTAGATGAACCGTCAAACCATCTTGATCTGGAAGTATTGGAGGAGTTTGAAGAAGCACTCGCTCGATTCCAGGGTACTATTGTCGCCGTGAGTCACGACAGATATTTCATAAAGAAAATCAAACTCCACACGGTGTATATGTTGGAGGATGGGAAACTTAATAATATTGGTGAATTTGAAAAATACGAGGAGAAGATGATGAAGTAAAAAACATAGACAAGTCTTACTTTTTTCAAAGACACTGTCGGTGTTTCTGTATTCATGGATTTCCAACATGGGCTTCTTAGAATTACTGAGATAGTAATGCTGCTGGGTGTGTTGTGTATATTATCTATGTCCTACGTACAATTTAAAAGTTTTGTTAAATATTTACCTTTTGCAGCACTCCTAATTGTTTTAGTGGGATTATCTGTGTTTTTTGCTTCGTATATAAGCCCTGAACAATTAATAACTCATATTGGTATTAATAATTCTTACCTTGTTATTTCTCTTCTCGCTTTTTTGTCCGGATTGTTGACATTTAGTCTTGTGCCGTATCACGTAGTACTTGTCGCACTCGCTGTCGGGGGACTTAATCCGTTGTTGCTGGGCTTAGTTACAACGATTGGTATTATGTTGGGAGATTCTGTTTCATATTATCTTGGCTACCAAGGGAGAGTAATTATTCCTGTTCGTTTTCAGTCTCTTTTTAAAAAAATACATTTATTTGGAACGGGGCATCCTAGACTTTTTCCGTTTATCTTTTTTCTGTATGGTGCAATAGTTCCATTCTCAAATGATTTTATCGGTATCTCTATGGGGCTAATACGGTATCCATTTTGGAGAGTTATTATTCCGTTAGGATTAGGAAATCTAGTTTTTAATTCCACGCTCGCCTTTTTTGCTACACGCGTTATTTCTATTCTATAATTGGTGTGTATAACTAATTTCCAAACAGACAAAAAAGTCATATAATAGATACATACTACTTATCAATATAATCTCATGAAATCATTTAAAAGTTCTTTGTTCGTCGGTCTATTCATTTTTACTTTTTTCTCGTTTGCTTCTGTAACTTCAGCTGCTTCTTGCGATTTCTCTAGAGACCTTGAGATTGGAGTGGATGGTGAGGATGTACGGTGTCTCCAAAAATATCTTAATTCAAGTGGTTTCATAATTTCAAATACTGGCGTGGGTTCACCGGGTAATGAAACAAGTCTTTTGCGTGGTTTAACAAAAGATGCAATAGCAGAATGGCAGGCAGCTAACGGATTACCTGCGTCTGGTTTTTTTGGTCCTGCTTCTCGTCAAAAATATGCTGAATTGGTGAAAAATGTAGGATCAGCAGTTTCTGCTGTTGCGAGTTCGGGCACGGCTACTGGAGCGGAACTTGCTGCGAAGCTAGCTGAATTGAAAGCACAGCTTGAAAAGGCCCAGTCACAGAAGGCAGTTACTCCAGCTGCTGTAGTAACTGTTACAGAAAAATCAGTTAAGGATGCAATACAGAAAGCTCTTAAAGAAATTGCTAATGCTGAAGATCAGATTGAGGATGCAAAAGATGATGGTCAGAGCATTGGAAGTGCAGAAAGTAACATAGAAGATGCAAAAGAAGATTTGTTTGATGCCGTCTCATCGTATTTTGCTGGTGATTTGGCGAAGGCGTATACATACGCTGATAATGCAATTGATAATGCTAACGATGCTTTTGAAGATGCTGGAGGTGAATCAGAAGCTGATGAGGTGGAACAGTATATAGATGATACAGAGGATGAAATAGATGCCGCACGAGATACTATTGAGCAAGCGGATGATGATGGAGAAGATGTCGAGGAGGCTGAAAATTTACTTGAAGATGCAGAAGATCTTTTGAAACAGGCAAATGATGAACTTGAAAATGACAAGCTTGATGATGCGAAGGATACAGCAAAAGAGGCTCGAAGTGTGGCAGATGATGCTGTAGATGCAATCGGTTCAGGTGGAAGTGACGATGCTGAAAGTGCTATTGATAAAGCAAAAGACGCAATTGATAGTGCCGAAGATGAAATTAACGAAGCCGATGATGATGGTGACGACGTAAATGATGCTGAAGATCTTCTTGACGAGGCTAATGATAAACTGGATGAGGCTGAGGAAGCTCTTGATGATAAAGATTACGAGGAGGCAATTGATCTAGCAAAAGAAGCTCGAAGCCTCGCAAATGATGCAGTTGATGAATTATAAAAGTTAAAATTAAAAAACACCCCGAAGGGGTGTTTTTTAATTGAAGCACTTGTCTGCAATTTCTCCAAGACCAATTTTTTTTGTCGTTGAGCAGGGGATGATGGTGTGGGGTCCGACTAATTCGCGGATATTTAACATGCTTTTATTTAATTCGTTTTTATTGAGTTTGTCTATTTTATTTGCGACGATTATAAGATCTTTTCCTTTTTGTTCTAGAGACTGAAGCATTGCCAGGTCGTCTTCTGTTGGTCCTACTTTTGCATCAACGATTAAAACAATTTTTTTCTGTTCTACAGGTGCGGTAAAAATGTAGGAATCAATGAGGTTAAAAATAAAATCTTTTCTCTCATAGGATCCATGTGCAAATCCATAACCGGGAAGGTCTACAAGGTAGTATTTATTATTGATGAGGAAGAAGTTGATTTCTTGGGTACGTCCTGGGGTGGAGCTGGAACGGGCGAGTCCTTTTACTCCCGTGAGTGCGTTGATAACACTAGACTTGCCGACGTTGGAACGTCCAATAAACGCCACCTGAGGAATGCCGTCCTCCAGTATGTCATCGTCACCCACTACGCCTTTTACAAATATAGCCGACAATATTTTCATACGACCAGCATAGCAGATAAGGCCTCTATTTCAAAGAGATTTGAGGGGCCGTGGGGCCTTCATTGATAGTTTATGTATTTAAAATATACTTAATGTATGAGTTAATAATATTATTATGGAATATAAAAAACTATTACGGAGCAAAAAGGACAGGGTGATTGCCGGGGTTTGTGGGGGTCTTGGAATTTATTTTAATGTTGATCCAGTACTCTTGCGTCTCATCTGGCTTCTACTGGTGATTATGACGGGTATTTTCCCAGGCATTCTTGTGTATCTTGTTGCGATCCTAGTGGTTCCATTAGAACCAGATCAAAGTGTTTCTCCAAAATAATTATATGAGAATAAAATTTATTATTATCCTTTGTGTGCTCGGCATGCTCATGCTTGCGTGTACATTTTTTGTTTTTTGGCCACAAGTGAGCGGAATGTTTGTGGTAAAAGAAAAACTCGAAAACACTGTCTGTACTATGGATGCAAAAATATGTCCTGATGGAAGTGCAGTTGGACGCTCTGGTCCTTCTTGTGAATTTGCAGCATGTCCAGAGGCTTCTGCAGTGACGGCAGGGGATATAACGCTAGGTATTGGTCAAAAAGCTTTAGTGGGGGCAGTGAACGTTACTCTTAATGCTATTGTTCAAGATAGTCGTTGTCCTGTAGATGTGCAATGTATTCAAGCGGGTACCGTCACCGCAAACATTACACTCAATACTGGAGCTTTCTCAGAAACAAGGAGTATATCTTCAAATGAAAGACCTTATCTTTTCAACGGACATTACATATCAATCGCATCTGTCACTCCTATGCGGTACAGCGAAAGAGAGATTTCATTGAGTGCGTATTACATTACATTCCACATTGAGAAAATGAAATAGTTATTTTAGTGATTCAACTTGTGATTGACGTTGACACGTGTAATCAGTTGATATATACTTGACATATAAACTAATTACACACACATGATTTCAATTTCACCCCAGTTAGAATTTTTCTTGAATATAGCCAAGGCACAGGCGCTTATTGCTCGACGCTTTGATGTGAAGCTTAGTCTTTGGGGTATTGGTATGAATGATTTTATTATTTTGTTTCAGCTGAGTCGGGCGTCGGGAGAAAAAATGCGAAGAATTGATCTTGCGGAAAAGATCGGTTTTACGGCGTCTGGAGTAACAAGACTTCTTGCTCCCATGGAGAAAATTGGTTTAGTTAAAAGGGAAACCGTTGCTCATGACGCCAGGGTTAGTCTTGTGGCGCTTGCTCCTTCAGGAAAAAGAATTTTGACTGAGGCTCTTGAGAATGCTGAGTATATTTCTCGAGAATGGTTGGTTAATCAAAAAGTTGCAAATATAAAAGAACTCTCTTCAATGCTTGCAGCTGTTGGTACATATACTTTTTAAATGTGAGAATAAAAAAAGCCCCGCGCCATAGGCGCGGGGCTTTTTTTATTGCCGACGTAGAGCGAGTGAAGTGAAAAATGGGAATTTTTCACTTCCGAGCCGAGGAAGGCATCAAAGGGTAAATATCCCGCTCTTTGGAGCGATTGAGAGTGAGCGAAGCGAACACTCTATGTGGTGTCCAGAGCTTGCTCTGGGGTTTAATACCTTTTATTCTTCATCTATTATGTCGCTTCTCATTTTCTCCATACTTTTGTTTTGTTCATCAATTGGTTTTTTATTCATTTCTTCAGCCATCTCTGGATGAACCTCTTCTACATGCTCCCACATTTTATCCATAACCTCTTCCTCAGTTTTCCCTCTGATTTTGTGTCCACACTCGCATGCAAGCATTTTCATAGTAATGTTTTGTGAATGAATAATAGAAGCTTGGATACACAAGAGCCCGTAAAAACTAATGGTCAGATAGAATTTTCACGGGCTCTCGGTGTTCGACTGCATTTCAACGCTTATATAGTTGCTTTAAAGATGGGCTTATCGCGTCACAAATGTTCCTTGTGATGCTATTGATACGTTTCCGCTTCTATCAATAACTTCCACAAGATAATAATATGTCATTGAAGAAGAAAGGTTCTGTACCCTCAGTGATTTTGATGTGTCAAACGACGCGTCTTCCATAACTGAACCACTAACAAATGGTTCTGTTTTTGCTTGAGTTGCTTCTGTTGTCACAAGTGGTCGTGTGTCGTAGAATATTTTTGCACGAGCAGTTTCTCCTGTTGTTAAGACAAAACGTACACTGTTGCTTGTTCTGTCGTCGATGGAAAGGCTTGTTACTTGTGGGGCAGTTACATCAACGAGTGATCCTGAAAGAATAAGAGAGTTTATTTTTTGTAATGTAACCGGACCAACAACGCCAACGGGACTAATGTTGTATCCAATTTGAAACTGTGTAACTGCAGCCTGTGTTAGCGGGCCATAGTAACCAGTTACTAAAGCTTGAGGATAGACATGTCTGTCTGTTGAAAGTAGGGATTGAAGTGTATTGACGTTTGTCCCTGTACTTCCTAGACCAAGAGAAGAACTAATTGTCGAGAAAACCTGTGCCTGACTCACCTTACCCGAAACCATAAAAACTCCAACGAGTACCAAAATTCCTAGTGTTGTAATTGAAAATGACTTGATTGTAAATATTTTTTTCATACGTATTTCATTAGTAACTAATAATGTTAGGACTACACACTTTGTGCATGTAGGAAGTGGGCGACCTTTGTTATGACAATAATACCGCTCGTCAATAATGTAACTTTAGTATGACAATGTAGTGAAGTCGTGAAATTATTTTTTTAATATGAGAAGATTATGTGGGGTCTATAGAGTACTATTTCTAAGCACATTTTAATAATTAGTAATTAACAGCATGCACATGAAAGGAACATATTTTTCAATTGGGATAGTTCTGATAATTTTTATTGCTATTGCAGTTGGATATTTTTTCTTTCATGTAAAAAATCCTCTTGATGTTGCGGAAGATTTTTATGCCGAATGGACGAGTGTTGGAAATAATTTTCTGGTAAATGATGAATATAAAAAACTAACAGTGCTGTCTGATGCATATAAACAGAAATTAGGAGAAACGGTTGGAGTATACACGATAGGCACCACCGACCCTATGGTTTGTGCACAGGATAAACCAGATTCTTTTACTGCATCTTTAGTTTCAGAGACAGCTACAGACGCAGAGGTTTTGGTTATGGAAAAGTTTGGAACAAGGGAAGAATTGGTGCGTGTTGATCTGGTGGCAGATGGAAATAGCTGGTTGATTAACGCAATCACATGCGGAAGTGGGAACACTGTAGATACACAAAACAAGGTTGCTGACTATGTCCGAGATTTTATTTCCCAATTATCTCCTACAAAAGAAGTTCTTGGGGGAACGTTTTTTGTAACAAAAATATCATTTAATGATAGCAACGGCGGAGTGGTAGAGTATGAAGATGGACATATTTCACTTCGTGCTGAGTTCACGTATTCACTCGACAGTCTCGGCAATGTTCATATCGATTCGTTTAAGATTTTATCAGAGGGTGAGGGAAAGGGGTAAGATTTTTGGATTATTTGACTTACATTTCTAAGAGCAAGTTCTCGGGTGCGTAAGAACCCCGCAGTTATTTTATATATAAAAAATCGGCAGCATCCTTTCGTATGCTGCCGGGGTTATTGTTTCTCGGGATGCTATTACTGCTTGAAGGATAGCCCGAACTCAGCAGGCTTCGGATCAAACTTCATTGGAAAGAACTCATCGTTCACGGCAGCCTTGCATGCTGCAAGGAATCCTTCTGGTCCGAAGTAAGCCTCTCTCTGTGAGTTAAGCACTACTGGTCGGCCCGGGAGTCCCTCGATAGCAGTGACCGCCTCGAGGTCATTCCGGGGAGTTTTGCCTTTCAGCCCGATGCCGATCAGTGGGATGTGAGCGAGTTTGAATTCGCAAAGCCAACTCAGTGACACTCCAGGCAACTGGGCTGAATTTCCTGCAGCACAGAGGAGATGGGATGTGTCCGGAGAAAGCTTCTTGAGGAAACTACGAAGCCTTTTTGCATTGCGGTGGCAACTGGCAACGTTGAGATTACCATCGGCATGTTCGGAGAGGTAGTCGAGCCCCGCTTTGCATTGGGGGAGATCGCTTCTACTGCCGATGATTACCTGGATGTTTGGTCGCTTGTCAGCGACTTTCACATCCATTACCTCGCGGAGGAACCGCTCGATCTTCATGCCGGTGAGGCGCCAGAAGATGTAGCGATAACGTTGAGTGGTTTCGTTTGCTGCGAATTCAGGCACGCGCATTGCATCCACCCGTGCCAAATGCTTCGGGTTGGAAGGGTCCAGGTTCTTGATTCGGACCATGCAGTCGCGGAGCGGCTGCTTGTCGAAGGAAACAGGGTCCTTGCCACTCTCCACCGCTTTGTCGTGGCCGTCGATCGGCCAAAAGCGACTGGAGTCTGGTGTGAATTTCTCGTCGACAAGAATGAGTCTTCCAGTCGCCGGATCGATAGCCCACTCGGTCTTAGTATCCGCGATGATGATTCCGCGTTCGCTCGCGTATTGCGACGCTTGAGCAAATGTTTCAAGGGATTTTTGCTCAAGCTCTTGTCCATACTTCGCGACAACACTTTGGGCATCGATGTCTTGGTCGTGACCAACGATCGCCTTGTTTGTTGGCGTAAAGAAATCTCGCGGGAGTTTTTCTGCCTTGCGAAGTCCTGTGGGTAGACGTTGTCCGCAGACTTTACCTGTCTGGTTGTAGCTCTTGAGGCCACTTCCAAAAAGATATCCACGAACGATCGCCTCCACGTCTGGGGCCGGCAGTATTCGTACCACGGTGGCACGCATTTGCAGGTCCACATTTCCGTGCAAGTGTTTGGGGAGATATTGATCGATTGCGGCGCCGTAGGCGACGAGATCGGTCTCTACTCCTTTCAGAACATGTGTTGCCCAGAAAATGCTCATCGCATTCAGAATCACCCCTTTCATTGGGACGAGTATGTTCAAGACGAAGTCGTAAACGCTGCAGCGGTCGCTGACCACCACAAGCATGAAATCAGGGAAACCTGGTAGGAAGTACGAATCGCGAACTTTGCCGCGATGTTTCCGTCTGAGGCCACGAATAGATGGACGTTTTTTTAGGACGTCAGCGGGGATGTGAGCCATAACCATTCTCCTTTCAAGAGGGGTTGGCTGTGTTTCAAAAAAGATCGTCCCTATGACGATCATCCGAATTCATTTACTCACAGAAGTATTTAAAAGTCAATGAAATGAGTTGTATCTTTTCCTGCTATAATTCTTCTCAAGATGATTCAAGGTGATGCGTTAGAACTCCTGAAGATGGGGCACAATGTGTATTTGACTGGACAAGCAGGTTCTGGGAAGACTTTTGTGCTAAATGCATATATAAAATATTTGAAGGAACATGGGATTGGTGTAGGAGTGACTGCGTCGACAGGTATTGCCGCGACACACATGAATGGCACTACAATTCATTCTTTTGCTGGTATCGGTATAAAAGATTATTTGAGTGAGTGGGATTTGGACGAGATTGAACAGAAAAAAGATTTATTTAAACGTTTTGAAAAAACCTCTGTGCTTATTATAGATGAGGTATCTATGTTGCACGCATTTCGATTAGATATGGTAGATACTGTGTGCCGTCGGTTAAAGCGGGCCGACACGGCGTTTGGTGGAATGCAAGTGGTTCTCTCTGGAGACTTTTTTCAACTACCCCCAGTGACCAAGGGTGAAGAAAAAGGTGATATGGTATATCGGGCGAAGGCGTGGAAAGAAATGAATTTAAAAGTATGTTACTTACATGAGCAGTTTCGACAGGCCGATCCAGAGTTCACAACTATCTTAAATGAAATCCGTGCGAATGCAGTGTCCGAAGTTTCTCGGGCTCTTTTGAAATCCCGTTTCAATGCGGAGATAGCTCCTAGTATTCGCCCAACAAAATTATTTTCTCATAATATTGATGTGGATGCGGTCAATGCAATGGAGTTGGAAAAAATCCCCGGAACAATCCGTACATATTCCATGAAACACAAAGGTAATCCGCGCATGGTGGATGGTTTGATAAAAAGCTGTCTGTCGCCAGAGCTGCTCGTGCTGAAAAAAGGTGCTCAGGTGATGTTTGTAAAAAATAATTATGAGAAGGGGTATGTAAATGGTACACGTGGGGTGGTGGTGGATTTTGGCACAGATATTGCAAAAACACCCATTGTAGAACTCGCGGATGGTAGGCGTATTATTGCAGAGTCGGAAGTTTGGGTTGTGGAGGACAACGGAAAAATCAAAGCGGAAATTCACCAGATTCCATTACGTTTGGCGTGGGCCATTACTGTACACAAGAGTCAGGGGCTTTCTTTGGACGCTGCTGAAATGGATCTTTCAAAGGTCTTTGTTCGGGGACAAGGGTACGTGGCATTGTCCCGCGTACGTGCACTGTCGGGATTATCACTGCTTGGGATTAATGATCTAGCCTTATCAGTAGATCCGATGGTTCTGGCGGTAGATAAACGGCTTAAGGAACTTTCTAATGCAGCTGAAGGGTATTTAGCGTCACTTGCAAGCGATGAAAAGAAAGATCATTACAAGAATTTTATTTTACATGCAGGAGGTTCTGAAGATGTGGTGGCTATATTCAATGAGGTTGCTGGAGATTTTGTTGATGCGCCAAAAGAACCTAAGGTAAGTACCCTGGAGAAGACGAGATTGTTGCTTACTGAAAAAAAGCCCCTCTATGAAATAATAAAAGAACGTGAATTAAAACACAGTACTGTCATTGAACATATAGAAAAAATAATTGAAAAAGATCCAAAATTTGATATTAGTTATCTTATACCTACGGAGAAAGTGGAAGCGGTCCGCATGAATACTGTACTGAAGGCATTTGCGAAAACGGGTGGGGATGGAAAACTATCTCCTGTTCGAGAGTATTTGTCGCAGTCGGGACACGAGTTCTCTTTTGATGAGTTGAGATTTTTCCGTTTGTTTTTTAAACACGATAACAAAGGAAAGGGGAAGGGAAAATAATTCAATAAAAAAGAGCCCGCGCCGCCTGAGAAGGTAGCGGGAACTCTTTATTTTTCTGGGCTACATGTTGTTGCTGGGGTGCTTGAGGGTCGGGTTCCCGTCACGACCACTGTACAGGAAGGGGAAAACGAACAGCAAAGAAGCAAAGCCGAGTGTGGTCGCGAGGCAGGTTTTTTCCCAGCCTCTTACAGCAGATAGGATTATGAGTAACCCACAGGCGACCATGCCAACTTTGCACAAGAAAAGCCAGACTTTGTTCATCGTGAGTGTTCCTCCGTGTTGATGTTAAACTAAGGTGCTTAAACTTTTCCTATTCTGAAACTATCATTTTTATTTCATTTGGGCAAATGATGTTAGTATTAAACGGTGATGGAATACACCATTAAGCATAGTACACGAGCCCGCAGGCTACGAATAACTATTGCATGTGACGGAGAGGTGGTAGTGACTGTGCCTCGATGGGTACCTGGTTTTGTTGTGGAAAGATTTGTGCGGGAACATGCGGATTGGATTACTGGCACAACAAATAGTTTACAGAAAAAGTCTCGAGAAATAATACGGTTACCTACTACCGTTGCAAAAAGTTTTAAATTATATAAAGAAAATACACGGACTCTCGTGGAAAAGAGGTTAACTCATATTGCTAGTCTGTATGGCGTGAAGTTTGGCAGGATATCAATTCGTAATCAAAAAAGTAGATGGGGGAGCTGTTCCAAGCGTGGCAATCTCAATTTTAATTTTAAAATATTTTTTCTTTCTAAAGAATTACAGGATTATATTGTTGTCCATGAAGTGTGTCACCTTCTGCAATTTAATCACTCAAAAAAGTTTTGGGATTTAGTGGGGTGGTCAATTCCTGATTACAAAAACCTTCGTAAGAGATTAAAAAATATTAGAGTGGTGTAGATATGGTGAAGTATAGATGTGAGAAAACATTAATATGTTAGAATAATTACGTCATGAAAAAACAGATTGAGGGTTTTACACTTATAGAATTACTTGTAACAATCGCAATAATTTCGATTTTGGCGAGCTTCGTTTTGTCTTCCTTTTCCTCCGCAAAGCAGAGAGCATATCAAAGTAGAGCATTGGCTGAATTTAAGAGCATGGCCACTGCCTTGGAGTTGTATTATGGTGATTATGGACAATATCCGCCAGATGCTTCTCGTAACATACCTTCTGGCCTTGAGAATTATCTTGCAACTTCTGGTGGTGACCGTTGGCCAGATGCACCCTGGCCAGGAAGTATATATGATTGGGAGAATTGGGTTGATCCAGATGATTCCACTAAAAAGATATATCAGATAAGTGTGCGATTTTGTCCCGCCGGAGGGCCCCTTGAAGCGTGTGTGTTTCCTAACTTGAGTTGGGCGGATGGTTTTGATATAGATAGTTCTATGTATTATTGTTTGGAAGGTGCGTGCCGATCTCACGTCAATCAGTCTGTGTCATATCCGGGCTATTGTGTAAATTGTGGTCAAAATTAGGAAAATCATAATATTCCTATAAGCATGATAAGCTATATTTGATGGCTTCATTTTCTGAAAAAGTGTATCTGGTTGTAAAGAAAATTCCGAAAGGGAAAGTTTCAACGTACAAAGAAGTGGCGCGACGGGCAGGGAACATTCTTGCTGCTCGGGCGGTTGGAAATATTTTACATAAAAATAATAATCCAGACATCCCATGTCATAGAGTAATACGAAATGACGGAAAAATTGGCGGATATAATCGGGGTGTGGATAAGAAAAGGCGTATCTTAAAGGAAGAAGGTGCGATATAATATTTCGGTATGGCTCAAGATAAATACTCGGCAGTATGGGTTTCGCATTCGTCTATGGGGGATTTTTTAAAATGTCCCCGGGCCTACTATTTGCGTAATATTTATAAAAATCCGGAAACTGGAAAAAAAATAAATGTGGTAAGTCCAGCCCTTTCTCTGGGGGTATCTGTCCATGAAGTGGTAGAAGGATTGGTAGAATTCAAAGCGGAAGAACGTGCAATGGTGCCGATGTTGGAACATTTTGAGGAGGCGTGGAAGAAAGTGTCTGGTAAGCGTGGCGGTTTTACTAGCTCTGTCATTGAAGCAGAAACCAAGGCACGTGGGGTTGCGATGATAGAACGTGTGCAGAAAAATATGGGACCGCTTTTAGATAAAGCCGTAAAGCTCAAGGATGGTGCAAATGGCATGCCGCCTAATTACTATCTATCCGATGAAGAAAATATTATTCTCTGTGGCAAGATAGATTGGCTGCAGTATATTCCAGAGAATGATAGTGTAAAAGTGATTGATTTTAAAACCGGGAAAAATGAGGAAAACGATGAATCATTACAACTGCCTATCTATCAGTTGCTGCTTCATAATCTTCAGAAACGAAAAGTCTCCGGGGCTATGTATTGGTATTTAGATTTGGAAGATGGAATGAAAGAAAAGAAGTTGCCGACACTTGAAGAGTCATATAAGAAAGTTTTTGAAGTCGCGTTGCAGGTTAAAAAAGCGCGCATGTTAAAACAATTTTCCTGTCCCCGAGGTACAGATGGATGTTTTGCGTGCCGACCATTTGAAAAAATATTGCGCGGAGAAGCAGAATTTGTCGGTAATGGGGAATATGGGCAGGAGATGTATATAACAGATTAGAAAGTAGGCTGTGTGTTATAATATATTAAATATGAAAAAAATAGTTCACTTTATTTTTGTTTTTATAATTTCTTTTAGTGCTGTTACTGTGTTAGCACATCAGCCTATTGTCGTACACACCGTTTCAAATCAAGAACTTGGGAAAGAGATTTCTCTTTCGGAAGCAGTTATTATTACAGACCCGGGCACCGCATCAGTTGCTGTGTATGATGCACTTGTAAGCCCTGATCAGGTTGCTTTATACTCATTTATATCTGACTTGGATACTACCGTACCGGTAGAGGCTCTTGTCCCTGTTCGCCGCTCTAATACTGATTTTCGTCCTTGGGTTGGGGTGATTGGAACTGTAATGACTGGTAATCGCACCGTTGCAACTAGTTCTCTTCCTTTTTTGTTACCACGAGGGTATTTGGTAGAAGTAATCCCACCACTCTTTGGAGAGCGAGAAATTTTTCTGGAACCATATAGTTTAGAAAAGTTGTATCACAACAGGGAGGAGACCATAACATTGAAGAAAGGGGAGAGATACTATCTTGCGGTTTTTAGCCCCGATGGGGTGGCGGGTGATTTTGCTGTAAGTATGGGGACTGTTGAAAATTTCACACAGGTTTCTAAGGTTCAATTAGCAAAAAACATTATTGCACTGAAATTGGGTATTGTGGGTGGAAGAAATGTTCCCGTCAGTAATTTTCTTGTTCTCCTTATTGCAGTTTTTGCTGTCGGCGTTAGTGCTGGGATAGGAAAATTATTTTCTGCTATGATTCTGCTTGGTTTAATCAGGCCATGGTGGACAGCATTGGCTTTGAGAACGCAATCATTTTTCTCGTTTATTATATTTCTCGGAGTGTGTGTATTTGTAGGGGCTGCGTCTATTGTGTATCACACAGTTGGTATTTCTTCTCTTGCACCGGTGACTATTATTTTTTCGGCGTTTTCAATGATTAGTGCTGTTTATTTATTTATTCTTGGACACCAGTATCGTTGGCTTGTTGTGCGTATTGCTGCCACTTACGAAAAAGCACCGTCTGCTCTTTGGTATTGGAGGGTTAAGACGATGCTCTCTCTTTTTGTACTTATTTTATCTGCTCTATGCTCGCTCGCGTCCGTGATGTGGTATTCGTTGATAGTGGCGTAATCTGTACATTCGCATAGAAACGTTTTTTCCTCGCCTGAAATTATGTTTTCTTTTTAATTCTGGGAGTAAATAGATACTCATGGTTTGTTTAAGAAATTAATATATTGGTAAATTATTTTGATTTTTTCTATAGATGTAGAGTGTGAACGTCTTGTAATACTTGCGTGCCATGTTCTTCTGGTTTGATGTTTGAGTATACTCGCACTATTTCTCCATTAGGATTGATAAGATATGAAATTCTTTGAGTTTTTCCTACTGCATCCAAAGCGTCATATTCGGAAATTGTTTTTTTGTTAGAATCAGAAAGCAGTGGAAATGGAATTGAATGATTGTCTGAAAACTTTTGATGGTTTTCTTCAGAATCAGGGCTAATGCCAAGGACCATGACTCCATGGTCGAGGTAGTTATCCCACTCTTTTTTAATTGACAAGGCTTCTTTTACACAGCCAGGTGTTTCATCTTTCGGATAAAAGTACACAAGCACAGGTAATCCTTTATATTGGGAAAGTGAATGCTCGTTTCCGTCTTTATCGCGGAGGGTAAAGTCCGGAGCTTTTGTTCCTATTTTTAACATAGTATTTACGAACTTATTCATAATCTAATCGCTAAATATTAAACAAAGCTTGCCTGTTAAAATGTCCAAATTATTACTGCAAATTATTCACTCCTCCTTACCAGACCTTGGTATGGTTCGTCGGATTTCATAATTTTCGTAAATAATTTTGTCATTTTATCTAGGCATTAGATTCTTCATAAGTTCTTAGAGTCTACTTATTATAGATGCTGCGCAAAGGTTTGAAAGAGCAAGATCTTTTGTTGTGTGCGCGATTTCTGCAATATGTAAACTCTTTTGATTAGCTAATACGGGAGTCCAAGAGCTCGTTCTTTACGAGGTCTCTCCAGACAGCGATGATGATATACTTGTACTATGAAACTACGATTAAAAAGTGTCTCCGTGAGGACTGCTTTACAGAGTTTTTCTGATCCCGTCAAGGCGAGTATCTTGAAAAAGTTTTTTAAAACTGGTCCTGGTGAGTACGGAGAGGGGGATTTGTTTATCGGGGTGGTTGTTCCAGATATTCGTCGAGTGGCAAAAGAGTATTCTAGGTTACCTTTTCAGGATATTCTGAAATTACTCAAGTCTTCCATTCATGAAGAGCGCTTGTGTGCTTTGTTTATTCTTGTATCTCGTTATGAGTATGGAACAGATGAAGAGCAGAAACAAATATATGAAATGTATCTCTCTCATACGAGATACATTAATAACTGGGATCTGGTGGATTTAACTGCTCCCAAAATTGTGGGCGCATATGCACGTACGAGAGGTGTGTTGGAGGATGTATATAAGCTTGTTCAATCAAAAAATCTTTGGGAGAGGCGTATTGCAGTACTTGCTTGTTTTTACTTCATAAAGAATGACGATTTCAAAGATACTTTGAAAATTGCGAAAATTCTTCTTAAAGATTCACACGATTTGATTCATAAGGCTGTGGGGTGGATGTTGAGAGAGGTGGGGAAAAGAGATGTTGTGATAGAGAAGACTTTTCTTGCTACTTATTACAAAAAAATGCCTCGAACGATGCTGCGGTATGCGATTGAAAGGTTCCCTGAGGTTGAGAGAAAGCAATATTTACTCGGGAATATGTAGACATAACTTTATTTTTGTTTATATATGAAAAGTATTCATGAATTTTTCATCCACGTTTAATATTAAATATAGAAAGGTCGTTTTAAATTTGTTATAAAAATTTAATTCATATATATGAAACTTAACGTGATTGACTGGGCCGTCGTTGTGCTTGTTATTATAGGTGCTATTAACTGGGGAGTTTTTGCAATCTTTGGTGTTGATATTGTTGCACCAATCCTTGGTGAGGGAGCGCGTATTGTCTATGCTCTTGTGGGTATCTCAGGGATTTATATGATATTCACTGTAATGAAGTTTGGAAAGGTTGAGGACACATCTCCTCTAATGTAAAAAATCCTATGCAGGACACAAAACAACACTTTTCGGTGTTGTTTTGTGTGGGTAATTGTTCTGGCTATTAACTCATGTAGTCTATATAATGGTATGTATAATCAATATGTATATGTTTAAAAAAATATTTTTATTGTGTGTGGTTGGTGTGGGTTTTGTTCCGTTCGTGACGTACGGGGCGGTTGTTCATTGTGCGGATACATATGTTTTCCCAGAGACGGAAATAGTCAAAGAAAATATATATATATGTTCCAAAGACAATTTGTCTCTCTTGGGTGCTGTGGATGGGGATGTTATCGGAGGAACTTTTCATACTTTTCTGATTAATGGCACGACAACTAAAGATATTCTTGGTTTTGGCCAAGACGTCATTATAAACGGCATCGTGGGAGATGATATGAGGATTGTGGGCGCTACAGTTACTCTCAATGGTTCTGTAAAGGGTGATGCGGTAATTGCCGGTTCGCGTATTGTGCTCCATGCATCGTCCACAATCAATAAAGATTTAATTATTGCAGGGGGAGATGTTGAAATTTTAGGTGAGGTAACAGGGCGATCGAGAATTTATGCAACTGATGTTTTTATTGATGGAGTGCTTGGTTCGGATGTAGTTATTAATGCCCGTTCAATTATACTCGGTCAGCATGCTGTTGTTAATGGTTCGCTTAAGTATACTGCACCAAAGGAAGTTGAAGTTACTTCTGGGGCACAGATTCTTGGTGCTGTTGAATTTACAGAGGCTGATTCTAATCCGGCCACAAACAAAAATTTCTCAGCTGTAAGTGTTGCGGTGTTATTTGTATTACTGTTTGTGTCTGGTTTATTTGCAAAAATATTTTTCGGGAATCTCGCTGTGTCGCTCATAGAAGAGACAACGAATATACCAGCTTGGAAATTTACACTTGGTTTTCTTCTTTTTGTATTTATTCCTATTATTGCCCTGGTTTCTATTATGACTCTTGTCGGGTCTCTTATTGGAATAGCGGTTGGATTTTTGTATGTGGTGGGGTTGATTGTCTCTGTTATCTTGTCTCCAATAATTGTTGGCAGTCTCTTATATAAATGGATTGCGAAAACACCCGAATATAATGTGGATATAAAAACAGTGCTCGTAGGTGCACTGAGCATCACGGTGATTAGCTTGATACCAATTGTCGGTATAGTTTTTGGCGGTGTCATTGTACTCTTGTTGTTCGGAACCATTACATATATGGCTTTTGAGGCCTTACGGGAAGTGAGATAAAAATGCTCTGTATCTGATGCAAAAAAACACTGATACTTTGGACAATTAAAAATTAGTAGCATAAATATAAGAATCATATGAATTACGGTAAACTTTCAATCGCTGCACACAAAAAGAATAAAGGTAAGATTTCTGTTGTTAGTAAATTTCCTCTGAAAAATAAACAGGATCTTTCAATTGCCTATACTCCTGGGGTAGCGGCTGTTAGTTCCTTGATCGCAGGCGATAAGAATGCCTCTTTTACGCATACGATACGTGCAAATACTGTTGCAGTCGTGTCTGATGGCTCTGCAGTGCTTGGACTCGGTAATATTGGTCCAGAAGCAGCAATGCCTGTTATGGAAGGGAAAGCTGCCTTGTTTAAGGCTTTTGCTGGTGTGGATGCATTCCCAATATGTCTTGCTACTCAAGATACGGAGGAAATCATTACCATTGTAAAAAACCTAGAACCAACATTTGGAGGAATCAATCTGGAAGATATTTCTGCTCCTCGATGTTTTGAAATCGAAGAACGCCTTAAGGGGATTATGAATATTCCAGTTTTTCATGACGATCAACATGGAACTGCTATTGTGACACTTGCAGCTCTTATAAATGCATTGAAAGTGGTTAAAAAGAATATTGCAAATGTGCGAGTGGTGATTAATGGTGCTGGCGCTGCGGCAATGGCCGTGACTAATATGTATATCCGTGGGGGTGTAGATCCTAAAAAACTTGTTATGGTGGATAGTAAGGGGATTATAAACAAGAAAAGAAAAGATCTTAATTCATACAAAGCAAAAATTGCGGAAACGACGAATATAGATGGACGCGAAGGTGATTTAGAAGAAGCGCTTGTCGGTGCGGATGTGTTTGTCGGTGTATCTATCGCAGGAGCTTTGAAAACAGAATGGGTTGCGTCTATGGCTGATCGTCCTATTGTGTTTGCAATGGCTAATCCTAATCCAGAAATCTCATATGAGGATGCGAAGAAAACAAAAGTCGCTGTTTTCGGCACAGGTAGATCTGATTACCCAAACCAAATAAACAATGTGTTAGCGTTTCCAGGCATTTTCCGAGGAGCGTTGGATGTGCGGGCCATTGCAATCACAGAAGAAATGAAACTTGCCGCCGCGCATGCTATTGCGAAACTTGTTACCAAGAAAGAGCTTGGTCCAGAATGCATTATGCCCAAACCCTTTGATAAGAGAGTGGCTATTGCCGTTGCTCAGGCGGTAAAAAAAGCATATAAACATATTTCTATTTCGATTCCAGCTATTCAAGCCATGGAAGTTCGTTCAGAACAGTATCCAATGAAAAAATAGTTTATGGATTCACTTCAAAATATTATTATTGCATTTGGGTATATTGGAGTTTTTACTGCAATATTTGCCGAGTCTGGTTTTTTGCTCGGTTTTTTCTTGCCGGGGGATTCATTATTGTTCACTGTAGGTCTGCTTGCGTCTACTGGAGTGTTTAATATTTGGGTGCTTATCGTGGGCTGTATATTGGCTGCAATTTTGGGTGATAGTTTTGGGTATTATATTGGCAAACGAATTGGCCCATCATTATTCACGCGAGACGATTCATATATTTTCAAGAAAAAATATCTCCTCCAAACACAAGAGTTTTATGAAAAGTATGGAAAGAAAACTATTGTACTCGCACGCTTTGTTCCTATTGTGAGAACATTTGCACCGATTATTGCAGGGGTGGGGAATATGAAATATAGTACGTTTATCACATACAATGTGATTGGCGGAATTACATGGACGACGGGATTTTTACTGATGGGTTTTTTGCTTGGTAAAACTGTCCCAGGAATAGAACAATACATGAGTCTTATTATTGCAGGTATTATAATTCTTTCTTTTATGCCGATTGCCTGGGAATTTTTCAAAAAATCTCGCCAGAAAAAAGTCTAAAAATGATTAGGGGAGCGTGTTAAAATCAAGCCCTGCTAGCTGCTGGCGGGGCTTGATTATTTCTGTATAGTATTCTATTATAATAATGTAGTTCATTGAGACCCACACAACAGGAAACCCTCTCTTCGGCGGATGTCACGAAATGATGTTCGGTAAAGAGAGGGGTAGAAAGCATTAGCTTTCTATTGTGCATGTCGGTGCACAATACCAGCCTTTCTCAAGTAATAACCACATGCGTATTACTCGAGCTGTAGGACTTGTATTGGCACTCGCGATGCTCAAGTTCCTCATCCCAGACGTGATTTCTGGAATGACGAATACCCTCACCGTGTTCTTTGCTACGGTGACGCTTGCTCTTAACCAGAGTCAGCAAGCGATGTTGCATGGGCTCACTCTCCTTCGATAATACTCCTCTTGAGCCATAACCCCCGCGATGCGCGTGGGGGTTTTTGTTTATGTCAGGAATGATATACTAGGTATATGTTATTGAGATTTAGGTGGCTTATTTTTCTCGCATTTTTTCTCATCATAATAGTATGCGGTCTCTTTGCTGTAAGGTTTTTCTTTGGTGGTTCTGAAGATATGTGGATTTGTGTTAATAATGAATGGGTTGCTCATGGAAATCCTTCGGCAGATAAACCCGTCACGGGTTGTGAAGCTCGTATAGAAGATTCTACTTCGTATGCGGATACTGTTGGAGAGGTTTGTGGGTCGGTTCCTAAGGCATTGGTAATAAATTCTACAAATCTTTCGGATGAAGATATATCTGAACGTCTCTTGCGACAATGGTTCAATTTTTACCTCAATCCATCCGTATGTCTATCTGAGCGGTTGTCTGCCTATACTATCGATTCTGTTACGGTAAAAGTTTCTCGTCTTCCATACATGGCCACTGTTGTGGAATATTCTGTAGCGCCCAAAATCTTACCGAGTACGTATTGGTTGGGGGAAACCTCTGGTCAATCAAATTGGATTAAAATGAAAGCAACACTTGATATTGGTAGATCAAATCAACAGTACGTACTAAAGGGTGTGATTGACGCCTCGGTTGTCGGTGGAGTGCCAGTGGGAGCATCATCAACCATAACCTCGTCAACAACACCTTTGGATAGTATTGTAGAGCCAGTCGCTGATGATATAATGGTTCAATAATTTAATTTTTCATGCATATTCCTCTTGCTTTTTTAATAGCTAAATATGGATATTTCATAATATTTATTGGCGGGGTCGTTGAGGGAGAAATGGTTCTTATTTTTGGTGGTCTTGCTGCACATGAAAGAATCCTCTCTCTTCCTCTCGTTATTACCTTTGCCTTTCTCGGTGCTCTTGTAAGTGATTTTACATTCTTTTATCTTGGTCGGCGACATGGAAGAGGTATCCTGTTGAGATGGCCTCATATCGATAAATATACGAAGAGGCCCCAGGAGTTGATCCATAAGCATGCGTTATGGGTAACGTTTGCAATGCGATTTTTATATGGTTTTAGAAATATAGTGCCGTTCACGTTAGGTATGTCAGAAATGCGCGCATCAGTTTTTCTTGCTCTTAATACGTGCGGAGCTGCTTTGTGGGCGGTGCTTGTTGGTACTGGAGGTTTCTTTTTTGGTACTATTCTTGAGGTGTTTATAGGTCGTGTTCGGCAGTATGAATTTAAGATTATTTTCTATACCCTTATCGTGTTTGCCTTGTTTCATTTTGGGTATAAACTTTTCAAATTTATTACAACTAGAATTTCAGAAAATTAGATATAAAAAAGCGGCACCTTCTCAGGTGCCGCTTTTTTATATTTAATTTTCTACTCCTACCAACTCAACATCAAAGATAAGTGTTGCTCCTGGTGGTATGGCGTCGCCCGCACCCTGATCTCCGTATCCGAGCTCTGGGGGAATTGTTAGGGTGCGCTTACCTCCAACTTTCATGCCTGCGAAGCCTTCATCCCAACCCCGGATAACCTGTCCTATTCCAAGTGTAAATTCGAATGCTTGTCCTCGTGGGATTGAGCTATCAAATACCTGTCCATTGGTAAGCTTCCCGGTATATTGAACAGTGATCTTCTTTCCTTTTACTGCCTCTGCTCCTGTTCCAATTTTTGTATCTTCTATGATAAGTCCTTCTGCATTAGAAGAAGGTGTTGTGGTGTTTTGCACTGCTGTTATTTCATTAGTATTAGTAATTTCTTTTGGATCGTTGTTGGTACTCCAAAAATATCCTCCGAAGAATATTCCGACAACGACTACTGCGATAGCACCAGCTATCCATTTATGTGTATTTTCGTTTGGCATAATTATTAATATTTTAACTACTTCACTATTGTACTATAAATGATGATTTTGCAATACTTCAATGCACACTTTTGAACAGGCTCTAAGTAGACCTGAGCCGAAAAATAAATTACAATTAGTCACATATGCAACAAGAATCAAAAATACGATTGAATGTTCCTGCGACCCAGCTTCCTATCAGAATGCTTTCCCGAGCTGATTTGGAAGAGGCGGCGCGAAAAAGAGTTCTTCTTATTGATAAAGAGTTTACTCGTGGATTTGAATTTCTGGGCAAATACCCCAAGTCTGTTACATTCTTCGGATCAGCGAGGCTCGGTGAGCACACCAAGGATTATCAGCATATCCGTTCTATTGCAAAACGTGTTGTTGAGGATCTAGGCTACGCGGTTACCACGGGTGGTGGCCCAGGATTGATGGAAGCTGCAAACAGGGGCGCATATGAGGCGGGCGGGAATTCTCTCGGCATTACAATAGAACTTCCTCGTGAACAATCCACGAATCCATACGTCACTGATTTTATTGATTTTTTCTATTTCTTTAGCCGTAAGGTGTGTATGACATATTCTGCGGAAGCGTTTGTATATGGTGCGGGCGGGTTTGGTACTTTTGATGAGCTGTTTGAGATTCTTACTCTTATTCAGACGAAGAAAATACCCCGCGTGCCAGTTATTTTGACCGGTTCAAAGTACTGGAAGCCGATAGAGGCAGTAATAAAAAAACAACTTCTTGATTCATACAGAACAATCAATGCCGAGGACTTAAATCTATATACAATCACCGATGATGTTGATGAAATAATAAACATCATCAAACAATCACCTGCGGGGAATGGTTTGCCATATCACTACAATACTCCAGACATACAATAATATAGTAAGAGGAATCAAGAATTAGGTTTTAAAAAGGTGTTATTTTTTTAACCAAACAACCACTTCAGTATACTGAAGTGGTTGTTTGGTTAATGTAAAAATTTAATTTTTCTGTTATAGTGCTGTTGTGAAGCCTATAAAATTTACTATTACTCACAAAATTCCCAATAAGCTTGGCCGTGCCGGGGTTATTAAAACTCTGCACGGTGATATACAGACACCTGCGTTTATTGTTGTTGGAACAAAGGCAACCGTTAAAGCAGTCTCTCCAGAACAACTTCGTGATGCTGGTGTGCAGGCGATACTTGCCAATACATATCATTTGTACCTACAACCTGGTGATGAAATTATCAGAGGTGCGGGAGGGTTGGGAAAATTTGCGAATTGGTCAGGTCCTACCATGACAGACTCGGGTGGGTTTCAGGTTTTCTCTCTCGGCGCTGCGTATGGAAAGGAGTTGAGTAAGGTTATTTCTATCACAGATCCATCATTACTCATATCTGAAAGAACGGACGAATTTGAATCTGCACGCTTGGCGAAGATCGGCGCAGATGGGGTAAGTTTTACATCTCACTTAGATGGTAGTCTCCACTATTTCACTGCAGAAAAATCTATAGAAATTCAGCATAATCTCGGTGCCGATATTTTATTTGCGTTTGATGAATGCACATCACCCGCAGAAACAAAAAGTTATCAAGAAGAAGCTTTGCATAGAACGCATCGTTGGGCGAAACGTAGTTTGGAGTATCATCTTTCGAAAGAAAATTCTAAGAGCCAGGGTTTGTATGGGATTGTTCAGGGTGGACGACACGAAGATTTGCGAAAAGAAAGTGCAGCTGTAATCGGTACCATGGATTTTGATGGATTTGGTATTGGAGGATCTTTTGCTAAAGAAGACATGTCTACTGCAGTAAAATGGGTAAATGAAATCTTGCCGGAAGGGAAGCCGAGACATCTGCTTGGTATTGGTGAGCCATTAGATCTCTTTAATGGTGTTGAAAACGGGGTAGATACTTTTGACTGTGTTGCTGCCACTCGTATGGGAAGGAATGGCGGTGTGTATACCAGAGCCGGCCCTATAAACATGTGGAACGCGAAGTTTATAAATGATTGTTCTCCTCTCGATAGCGGATGTGATTGTTATACCTGTAAAAATTATACGAGAAGCTATGTCTCACATCTTTTCCGTGCGAAGGAAATGTTTGCTGCCACACTCGCTTCAATTCATAATATTCGTTTTATTGTTCATCTTGTTGAAAAGATGCGAGAAAATATTATCGCTGGAACTTTTGATACATATAAGAAAGAATTTTTAGAAAAGTATTATGTACAGAAATCCCTTGACGGCATCGTGGGCGAGGTGTAACGTAATTGAGTCAAAGGACCGAGGTTTACCCATTAGACCTGACTGACGTAGGCTGTGAACATATAGAACGCCATTCCCGTGGCGGACAATGTAACAGCCTCACTGACGTTTACAATACCCTAAAGGGCGACTGCAGGTCTCATCGACACCGAGGCACTGAGTGGAACAGAACGTTCCCACTCGGTGCCTCAATTTTTTTGCTTAAAATAGAAGTTTTTCCGAATTATCGGTCTAATACAAATAAATAGTTGCTAATCTTCTCCTCCAAGTATCTCTTCAATCATTTTGTAACGTCTGTCTCTTCGTAGTCCATGATGAATTTTAACTTTGTC
>JBAZVT010000010.1:0-29155 GCA_041660745.1 Minisyncoccota bacterium
ATCTCTGTTAAATTGTATGTGCGACATCCCCGTGTGTATTTGTTTAGCTTGTAATGGTATACGGCTAACAGTACCACGGGGTGTTGCGTTTCAGGTTAGAATTCGCGTTTTTATGATTGACATGGTGAACATAAGTGATGTACTATCAATAAAATTTCAGGAGATTGTTCCTGGAAAAGTTCCTTGTTTTTTGAAAGAAAGAGGTTTGCTATGATCGTTGGAATCACGGAAACTGACGCTCTCGAAGTTTTTTTTGAGCATGTCCAGCTTGAAGTGACTGGTAGCTGTAATATGTCATGTCTTCACTGTCGAGCGTGGGATGAGCCTAGGCTCGGTTTATCTTTTCCCACCATGAATGGCATTCTTGAATTTGTCGACAGTGAAGCTGAGGATAAATTCGGCGTTACTATATCTGGCGGCGAACCATTTGTTCGTAAGGACTTACCTCAGATCATCGGACTTGTTGCATCTCACTCGGTTGGCCAGATTACGATTACCACGAATGGCTCATTGGTTACTGAAGATGTGCTGGATCAGATATTGTGTCATAGGCAGTCTGTTCCGGTCTCAATACAGGTAAGTATCGATAGTGCAGTTCCTTCTGAACACGATAAGTTTCGTGGTCACCCGGGTGCTTTTGCGAAGGCTGCGAAGGCTATTGCCTTAGTGCAAGAACGGGGTCTTACGGCGACAATGAGAGCCACTGTTTGTAAGGGCAAGATTCCCACCATGAAGAGTCTCGTTGAACTTGCTCAGTCGTTTCAAGTGACCAGTATTGGTTTTGGAACGGTTGTCCCGTTTGGTAGAGCAATTGATAATTCGATGGGTATGGAACCCATCGAAAAGCGTGATTATTTTCTTGAGATGGTTCGGCTGAAAGAAGAATTCGGACCCTCTCTGGATGTAATCACGGAGGACCCTCTCAAGTTTGCCTTGAGACGCGACGACGTCTGGGACTACGGTGGGGTTGATCTTGATGACGAGTGTTCTATCGGCGGCTGTACTGCCGGGATAAACACATTCAATGTAACTAGTAGGGGGTTGGTAACTCCCTGTGCGGTATTGCCCATCACAATCCTGGATGCAAACCAGAAGTCGGCTGATGAAATACGGCGGGAATATGCAAATTCACTCATCGTCAGGAATCTTCTTGTTAGGAAATTGAATGGGAAATGCGGTTCCTGTCGGTTGAAACAGGTTTGCGGCGGGTGTCGGGCCGTAGCGTACTCGCTTGGAGGTGGGTTACTAGGCTCCGACAATACTTGCTGGCTTTAAGGCGTTGTGCTATTCTCTTCATATAGAAAGGAGGAACCACATGAGAGTCAGGCGCGTCAAAGTCGGCAAACGTACTTGCCGAAGCAGTCACTGGTGATCATCCGCGGGAACTTCTACGGGCGTACCTTACCACTTTGGGTGGGGTGCGCTCTTTTTTAATTTGAGTTTTGTGACTTATTTCCTTTCTTTTATCTCTTTTGCAATTTCACTTACAAATTCTTCCACAGTCTTTTGTCCAAGGTTTCCTTTGTCTCTATTTTCAACAGTCACTGCATTTGCTGCGACTTCCTTGTCGCCAACAATAAGCATGTAGGATACTTTTTCGTTTTTTGCTTCACGAACTTTCTTGCCGAGGTTTTCATCGGCGTCATTTAATTCTGCTCGGATTCCTGCCGTTTTCAAATTCTCGTACACTGTGCGTGCAAACTCATTATGATTCTCGCGTACAGGAATAACTTTGACTTGAACAGGTGTGAGCCATGTAGGGAAGTTGCCGGCGTAGTGTTCTATCAGGACGCCCATAAAGCGTTCTGGCGAACCGATGAGGGCGCGATGAATCAT
The DNA here is from genome assembly GCA_041660745.1 of Minisyncoccota bacterium. GTDB lineage: Bacteria > Patescibacteriota > Minisyncoccia > Phycocordibacterales > JBAZVT01 > JBAZVT01. The sequence goes on from JBAZVT010000010.1 coordinate 1,837, forward strand.
TACGGGTGTTTTTTCTTTACCGTCTTTGTCTGTGTATGCGAGGCCGAAGCGAGCAGGCATTTGAAAGTCGAGTTGAATAGTGGAAATTTGCCAGCTGCGTCCAAGTGAATCAGTTGTCATAATATCCATCTTTGGACCATAAAATGCCGCTTCACCAACACCAATAAAGTATTCAACCTTATTTTCAACGAGAATTTCTTCAAGAAGCTTCTGGGCTTTTTCCCATGTAGCTGGATCTCCAAGATATTTTTCTTTCTTTTCAGGATCCCAAAGAGAAAGACGCACTTTATAGTTCATTTTGTATACTTCAAGTGCTTTGTTGATTACGCTCAATACTGAAGAAAATTCTTCCGCAATCTGATCTTCTCGGCAAAATGCATGTCCATCATCTTGGCAGAAACAACGTAGACGTGTGAGACCAGAGAGTTGTCCTGGTTGTTCGTCGCGATGTAGGTTTGCAAAATCCGCAATACGAATTGGGAGTTCTCTGTAACTTCGTGTTTTTGAGGCATAAATCTGTGTATGTTGCGGACAATTCATCGGCTTCAAAAAATATTCTTCTTTTGTGTAGTTTGAAACAACTTTTAGCATATCCTCTTTGTACTTTTCGTAGTGTCCAGATATTTTAAAGAGTTCTCCCTTATTTATGTTTGGAGTATGAACTTCTTGGTATCCGATCTGGCTTTGAAGTTCGTTAGAGAATTTTATAATTTCTCTTCGCACTGTTGTGCCTTTAAATGTGTAAAGGGGGAGTCCGGGACCAACAAGATCAGAGAATACAAAGAGATCAAGTTCTTTTCCAAGTTTTTTATGGTCTCTTTTTTTTGCTTCTTCCTGCATAGTCAGATATGCGTCCAACTCTGCTTTTGTATCAAACGCAACACCGTAAATACGTGTGAGCATTTTGTTTTTCTCGTCTCCTTTCCAGTAGGCGCCTGCGACACGGACAAGTTTGAAACTTTCTGGGTCAATGTCTTTTGCAGATTCGACATGTCCACCACGACAGAGGTCTTGGAAGTAACCTGATTTGTAGAGAGTGATTGGTTCACCTTTTTCTGCAATGCTTGCAATGAGTTCAAGTTTGTATGGATTCCCAACAAAAACTTTCTCTGCTTCCTCCTTACTCACTTCAATTTTACTGAACTCGATCCAGTCCTTTAGTGTTTCTCGCATTTTCTTTTCAATCTTTGAAAGTTCTTTTTCTGAAATTACTTCGGTGCCAAAATCAAAATCATAATAGAAACCATTTTCTACTGCTGGGCCGATGGTGACTTTTGTTTCAGGCCACATTCTCATTACTGCTGCAGCAAGAAGGTGGGCGAGTGAGTGTCTTTTTTGTTCGATGTTTGATGACATTTTGATGTTGTTAAAGGTTAATAAATTTTTGCGTAATGTTTTTAATTCACCCTGTTAAATATCTGTTCTGAGCAGATACCCGTCCGACGGGATTTAACAGGGTAAATAAAACGCCCTAGCGAATACACGAATTGTCGTGTGTTCGCTAGGGCGGTCTACCTTTCGGTATGATCGTGGTTCCACCTAGCTTTTTGTATCCGTCCGCGAGGTATTCCGAGCGGGTTAGGACCAAACTCTCATTTTTCGGATTAGTTCGCCGATTGACGACCCCTTTTCAGGGTTACGGTTGGTTGCCATAACAATCTCCTTACTTAAAAGAATACAGCTAAATGATAAACAGTACAATATCTTGACATAAAGAATAAATATTGTTTAAATTAAGCAAGAGAACTGTGGCGACTATGTGGTTGTCCAGTAAACATGTCTCATGCCATAAGACATACTAGAAATTTGGAAGGAGGTCTAGCATGAAAGAGGTAAAAGAGGTTCGGGTTGGAGTCGTTGGCTTTTGTCTTCCGACGAGGTTTGATGAGGTCGAAGCGCGCCGCCTGATCAGAAGTGCGTACAGCGAAGTTGTCAGTTTGTTTTCCGACTGTCGCATTATAGTTGTTTCTGGTCTGATCAATGTTGGCATTCCGGCTATTGCGTACAATGAAGCTTGTGTTCATGGCTGGAGAACTATCGGCGTGGCGTGCAAGCGTGCTACCAAACACCCCCTGTTTCCCGTTAATGAGAAGATCATTGTCGGTAATGAGTGGGGACAGGAGAGCCCTGTGTTTCTGGCGTTGCTCAATGCCATGATTCGTGTTGGCGGCGGTAAACAGTCTCTTGCAGAAACTGAAGCGATAAAAGCGAAAGGCTTCCCCGTTTGGGAATATGACCTCCCTGCCATCAAATGATCGAGGGTGACACTCCTATTTAAAAGCGGCGACTAATCCTCGCCGCTTTTTTTATCTATTTCAATTCTTTCACCTTGTCTGCAATCATAGACAGTGCTCCGTTTCTCTCCGATATTTTTCCTTTAATTGCAACACATTTTTCCAGAGCAAGAATTGGTTTGAATTGAGTATATGTTTTCGGAAAGGCGACAATCTCAAAACTTCCTGTCATATCAGCAATTTTAATAAATGCCATCAAGTCTCCTTTTTGAGTTCGTATTTCTCGAAGCTCTTCAATGAGGCCTCCGACGACTTGTTCCATTCCTTCTTTTGAACTTTCTTTCATCTTTGCAATACTGACTGTTTTTGCAAACATGTCTTTGAATTTATCCAAAGGGTGTCCAGAAATATATAAACCAAGTAATTCTTTTTCCCACATCAGTTTTTCTGGCATGCTTGCGGGTTGAGCGGGGGAGAGTTTCACTTCGTGGAAGGTACTATCAGATAGTCCACCGAAGAGCGAATCTTGTGCACTGACAGCCTGCTTTACCTGTTCTTTGTTGTACTCAAGCATGTGTTCCAGGTTGCCGACGAGAAGTCCTCGTTCTGCAAAATCATCAAGAGCACCCACTTTTATGAGTGATTCAAGGGACTTCTTGTTCATGTTTTTGTCTTTGATCCGACAGAGAAAATCACTAATAGAAATAAATTTCCCATGTTGCTTTCGCTCTTCAATAATTATGTCACCAATTCCTTGGCCAAAGTTTTTTATTGTGTAGAGACCGAAGCGAATTTTTTCTGTGCCGATTGGCGCGGTTACTTTTTCTCCTGCATCAAATGTTGTTCCGTCCTCTCTAACAACAGTAAATCCAGCAAAACTCTGATTGATGCTTGGTGGAAGAAGTTCTAGCTTCATGCGCTTACACTCTGCGACGATTTCTGAAATTTTTTCTATGTCTCCAGATTCAGCAGTAAGCACCGCGGCCATGTAGACCGCAGGGAAGTTTGCTTTCATGTATGCCGTCTGGTATGCGACGCGTCCGTAACTTGCAGCGTGGGCTTTGTTGAAACCGTACGCAGCAAAAGGTTCAATGAGGTGCCAGAGTTTTTCTGCTTTTGCTTTTGTTAGTCCGTGTTTTTCAAAACCATCAAAGAGTTTACTTTTCTGGGCTTCCATTTCTGCGGGGATTTTTTTACCCATGGCTTTGCGGAGCTTGTCCGCTTCAAGCCAAGAGTAGCCTGCGAGTTTGATGGAGATCATCATGACGTCGTCCTGGTAGGTGATAACGCCGAAAGACTGATCCAAAATATCTTTCATGCGAGGATCCAGATATTTTACTTTTTCTGGGTTGTGTTTGCGTTCTATGTATTCTGGAATAGATTCCATCGGACCAGGACGGTATAGTGCCACCATAGCGTTGATGTCGTGGATGGAGGATGGTTTAAGATCTATAAGGTGTTTGGTCATGCCTGCGCCATTGAGCTGGAAGAGGCCCACTGTCTCTCCGCGAGCGAGCATGTCGAAAGTCTTCTGGTCGTTGAGGGGGATCTTTTCGATATCCACATCCACGTTGTAAATTTTCTTCGTCATCTTCACCGCATCGGCAAGGATGGCAAGGTTGCGAATACCAAGGAAGTCAAACTTAAGAAGTCCAACACCGTCTTCGCCGACACCATGCATATCGTACTGAGTAATGATTTTTCCTCCCTTAGGGTCAAACTGTAGAGGAACAAATTCTGTAAGTGGTTGTGGTGCAATAACGACGCCAGCAGCATGTATGGAAATATGTCGGGCACATCCTTCAATCTTTCGTGCCATATCCAAAATTGTTTTTGAATTGTTGTCTTTGCTGTAGAGATCTTTCAATTCGGGGACGGTATCCAATGCAATATCAATAGTCATCGGGAAGCCTTGTGCGCCCATAGGAATAAGTTTTGAAATCTGGTCGCCCACAGCATATGGGAATCCCATGGCACGAGCTGTATCACGAACAGCACCTCGGGCCATCATAGTACCGAACGTACCGATCTGTGCAAATTTGTCCGCACCGTATTTTTCTTTTGCATAGGCATGCATTTCGTCACGGCGGTTGTCAGCATAGTCCATGTCGATATCGGGAGCAGAAGGGCGTTCTGGATTCAAAAAGCGCTCAAAGGGAAGTTTGTATTCGAGGGGATTCACATTCGTAATGCCGGCGAGATACGTCACGAGAGAGCCAGCGACAGAACCTCTGATGGTGGTGTATATGCCGTGTGTGCGGGCGTAGTGGAGGAGGTCGGATACAACCAAGAAGTATTGCGAGTACCCTTTGTTTTTAATGACCAACAATTCATACTCAACACGCTTCAGAAAATCTTCTGTTTTTTCAAGACCTTTTTCTTCTATACCTTTGAAGACTCGCTCGCGCAACACTTCGTCGTGTGTCTTACCCGGTTCAATGATGAAGTTGGGGAAGTACCACTTACCGAGCTCAAGTTTCAAATCGCACATATCAGCAATTTTCATTGTGTTTTCCACTGCGTCGGGCGTATCTGCAAAACGCTTCTCAATTTCTTCTGGTGATAAGAAAGAAAAATCTTCTTCAGAGTCGTCAAAACCGCCGCTTTCTTTTGCTTCACCTCCATTCATGATGGACATGAGCACTTCGCGAGCTTTGCGATCGTCGGGGTTTAAATAGTAGACATCATGAGCAGCAACAATGGGTGTGTTTGTGGAGCGGGCGAATGCAACGAGTTTAGTCATGCGTTCCTCGTGGCCTTCTATTTCCGGATGATGGGTAATTTCAATAAAAAAGTTTTCTGGTCCGTATGTTTTTTTATAAAAAGCTACAAGCGCGCCAGCTTTTTCTTCATCGCTCATTTTCAGTGCCTGAATAATATCGCCAGAAAAAGAAGGGGAGATACAAATAAGTCCTTCGTGGTATTTTTCTATAAGTTCTGCATCAATACGTGGTTTGTAATAGAAACCAGTCATGTGAGATTCTGTGACGAGCTTGATGAGGTTTTTGTACCCGGCTTCATTTTTTGCGAGAAGCACAAGACGGATACGTTTGCTATCAACGCCGGCCTGTCTGTCGTGACGAGTGCGGGGAGCGACGTACGCATCTATGCCTATGATTGGTTTAATGCCCTCCTTCTGGCAGGCCTGGTAGAACTCAATTGCTCCGTACATGTTGCCGTTATCGGTGAGGGCAATTGCGGGCATTTCATATTTTTTTACAGCTTTAGTAAGCTCTTTTATTTTTGGAAGAGCATTAAGAAGGGAGTAGTGGGAGTGGACGTGTAAATGTATAAATTTTGAGGGCATGTTGATTGAAGTGATGCGAATTCTTGCCCCGTAGTCACATTCTGATGTGTACTACTGGGGGTGGAAGACATTGTGTTTATTATATACTTGCTTGATATATAAAAATAGGTTGCGTCGGGCTTCTTATTGTGGCGGTTTGGGAAGGTTAAAACTAACGTTTCTAGTCTTGTCCTGGAGTGGTATAGTAAGAGTGTGAAAAAGGAAAAGTATATTATTGGCATTGATGAAGTGGGGCGCGGGCCGATTGCAGGACCGGTGGCTGTGGGGGCGTGTGTGTTATTACAGAAATTACCGAGAGGATTTACCACGGGGTTGCGTGACTCAAAAAAGCTTTCAGAAAAAAAGAGGGAAGAATGGCTGATAAAAATGATGCGTGCACAAAAGGAGGGGTTACTGGATTTTGCTGTTTCGTACATTAGTCATTCAATTATAGATGCAAAAGGACTTTCATATGCGATTCGGACAGCTTTATCTCGGGCACTAACACAAGTGGTACAAAGAAATAGTCTTAAACCAGAATGTTGTCGGGTGATGTTGGATGGGGGACTGAAAGCGCCAATAGAATTTTCAAAACAGAAAACAATTATAAAAGGGGATGAGAAAATCCCTGTAATTTCGCTCGCTTCAATTGCGGCAAAAGTCTCTCGTGATACATATATGAAAAAGCTGGCTAAGAAATATCCAGAGTACGGTTTCGAGGTGCATAAGGGATATGGGACAGCCAAGCATTATGAAAACATTGTTGCTTTTGGACAGTGTAAAATACACAGAATCTCTTTTTTAAAAGGCTTGACAAAGTAGTATTATGTTTCATATAATATACATCAGTAGTTCCTAATCTTGGTTTCAAGGGCTTTTTTCCAAGCATGAGGCTTGGGAGGAGATGCGCTATGTGTTACATTCGTAAGGTTGTCCCCCCACTTGCTGACGGTGATGTGGCTGGTGATGAAGGGGCTGTTGTGACCGTAACACCGCCTGTTCCTGTTGGGGGTCGTAAGGTGCCTGCCGTGGGTGGCGCTTTCCAAACTACCTCTGGTACGGGTGGAGTGTTGACGCTCGAGGAGCCGAAGGACCCGCACGGAATGTCGTCGCTTGAATTGTTGCAGCGTGCGGCGGTGGACCCGACTTACAAGGAGGTCGCGGAAACGGCTCCGGAGTGTGGCGGCTAAATGAAGAATCGTCGGCCTTAAGGCCGCGCAAGAAGCTTCGCTTCTCGCGCGGCTTCTGTTTTTATATAAACTACATATAGTTATATTTCCCTCCGTCCATTTTGAATAGGGGTAGTTGCTTTTTTTATCCAAATACTGTAGTATTTCGCCCATGGTTAATCATATGAGACATAACAGTGGTCAGACTGGCAGCCGCCGAGGGCATCATGCACTTGAGGTAACCAATCTCGCTGTCTGTGAAAAATGTTCGGCTCCACGCTTGAAACACATCGCTTGCCCAAACTGTGGTACATACAAAGGAAGGGTAGTGCTGGATACAGTTTCAGCAATTGCATCAAAAAGTAAAAAAGCAAAAGGAACCAAAGAAAAGGTGGCTGCATAGTCATCTTTTTTTGTATCTGACTTTTTTGATGTTGCACTCTTAATTTTTGTGGTACAATTATTGTAATAGTTAGTTTTTTAAATAGTAGTTCATTTATATGGCACATAGACATCTTGCACGATCAATAGTTCTTCAGACGCTTTTTGAATGTGATTTCAGAGGGATGGAAGATGATGCTCAAATACTTGAAGTATTAAAGCGTGATATCGCGGAATTTGCTCCAGGACTTGCTGATATGCAATTTACTCAACCTCTTGTTGAGAATGTATTACAGAAAAAAGGCGACCTCGATAAAATCATCGAGAAAGCTGCTCCGGATTGGCCAATTGATAAAATTTCTATCATTGATAGAAACATACTTCGTATGGGGCTTTCTGAACTTTTGTTTTCAGATCGTACCCAGGTTCCTCCTAAGGTTGCTATCAACGAAGCTATTGAGCTTGCAAAAACATTTGGAGGGGAAACGTCGGGTAGGTTTGTTAACGGAGTGCTTGGGGCTGTGTACAAGGAACTTGGTGAGCCTGGGAAAGAAGAGGTTACAAAAAAGAAAAACAAGGATATTCCATTTGAAGAAATGCCGATAGAGCGTCTGGGTGGTGGGGTTGTGTGTGCGAAAAATGACGCGGGGGAAATTCATATTGCTCTCGTGCATGACATTTTTGGTCACTGGACTCTTTCGAAGGGACACTATCTAGAGGGCGAGGAAGAAGTTGTTGGGTTAAAACGTATTATAAAAGACGAGATCGGTTTGGATATTGAGTTAAAAGAGAAGCTTGGACAAAATGAATACGTGGCATCTGATCCTGAAAAAGGGAAAATTCGTAAGCAGGTTTTGTATTACTTGGTGGAGTCACCATTTGCAGAGATTGTGCGTAGTGCGTCTGGTGGTCTTGATGATGCGCGATGGTTTAAACTCGCTGATATCGTAGAGTTGAACTTTTACAACGATATTCTTCCTATTATTACCAAAGCGGTGAACCTATTGCTAAAAAAGTAATTTTGTTGTAATATATAATAGTAAGTATTTTATTAATCAGGCCGTGAGCAATACGCTGTACCGTTGTGTGGTAAAGAGTATCGCTTAATGCCTCGTGTTAGGCTTTTAATTCTCGTTAAAGCCCTTTGTCCAAAGCCCATTTTGGATAACACCTAACAGCCCATCCTATGGTTAAAGTAGATTTTGGTAATTTTGAGAAAAAGGCAGGTATAACTTTTACGAATAAAGAACTCTTAAAACAGGCGTTTGTTCATCGTTCATATATTAACGAAAACAGAAACGCAAACATCGGACACAATGAACGCTTGGAATTTCTTGGGGATGCAGTGCTCGAGCTTGTCGTTACCTGTTTCTTGTATGAAAAATATCCAGAGAGAACAGAAGGTGATCTTACTGCATACAGGTCAGCTCTTGTAAATGCGGTCACTCTAGGAGCACTTGCTGAACAGCTCGGCATGAACGACTACTTGTTATTATCTCGTGGAGAGGCAAAAGACAAAGGCCGCGGCCGGCAAGTTATCTTAGCCAATACCATGGAGGCATTTATCGGAGCGTTGTATCTTGATCAAGGATATGATGGCGCACAGGGCTTTGTCGCAAAAAATTTGTTTCCGTTAACTGAAAAAATTGTTGAAAACAAAACATGGCTTGATGCAAAAAGTCATTTCCAAGAAAAAGCACAGGAAGTGTTTGGTGTAACACCACTATATAAAACTATGTTTGAAACTGGTCCTGACCACGACAAGCATTTTACTGTTGGGGTTTTTCTTGATAATGCGCAAGTCGCTCTTGGTGATGGAAAATCAAAACAAGAAGCTGAGCAGGATGCTGCACAGAAGGGGTTGGCTGCGAAAGGTTGGCTATAAAGTCGGACTACTGCTGTTCGAAAAATTTAAAAAAATCTAGATAAAAAGAAGCGGGACTGCCGTAAGGCTGTCCCGCTTTGCTGTCTAGGTGTCTGGCCCAGAGTATTTTGTGCAAAGTGATTTTTGTGTACCAATTTCACTGCGCAGGAACTGGGCTCTGAGGAGGTGAGTCTCCGTAAAATCCGGGAAAGTGAACGGGACTCATTTCTCCCTCTCGAAGTTCCGGGTTCTCCGCAAGCAACACCTCCATGCATTCTGGGCATAGTTTTCCTTGCCCATGAGCGATCAGTGATTTCGACGCCTTCCCACACTTTGTGCATGATTCCTGCATACGTACTCCTATGCCCGAATGGGCGGTTGGGGTGACTAGAGATGCGTATCTTGTACAACTATACAAGCAAAAATATAAAAAGGAAATGTGTGGAAGAAGTGAAAATTAAAAAGTTTGTATAAAAAAGACGGTACCGCTTGTAAGGCAGTCCCGTCGTGTCTTCTGAGTGTTCAAGTTACTTTACTCGGGAGGTTTGGTGTCGTAGTTCTTTTCAGGGTAGAGGTCGCATTCGTGGCATGTTTCTGGTTTGTATTCCGGTTCTTGGTTTAAACCATAAATGCGGGTCATGAGGTAGTATACAACATGGAATGCCGCCATTCTGCTGTGGACCCTGTCCTGTTTCATGTTCAGGACGATTTCCTCCACCATCTGCCTCCCTTTACCTAGAGCCCAGGTTCCGACATTTGCATGCCACCCAGCCCGTATGGAAAAGATCGCATCACTCAGGACGATTCCGTGCTGTGCAGTGGGTCGAGCTTGGTCAAACAAGAATAGATAGGACATCTTGTCTGTGGAGCTTTTCATTTCCACGAGCAGTACATTGAGACGGGGGAAGTGGAAACTATCCGCTATCCAGAGCCCGTTCACTCTTGCTACCCCCCTCACCATTCTCTCACCACCAAACTCCCGGCCGACTTCAGTGATAAGGATCCCGGGTACGTCTTGTGCTCGCATGTCGAACTCCTTGTTTTTGGTTATGGATTTTGCAACAACTCTGTTTTTAATAATAACATTATTTTTATAAATAGTCAATGAATTTAGAAAGGTCCGACTTTTTTGCAGCAAAAAAGTCGGACCTTTGTAATCCTCTTTTAGTTAGTGCTTCATGTGTGATACAATTTACCCTGTGTAAATATTTCAAATCTTGTATAGATTATGTATTACGTTTATATACTTAGGTCAAAGAAGGACGAAAAATTTTATACTGGTTATACAAAAGATTTGAAATCACGATTTGAAAAACATTGTAAGGGGTTGGTTAAGTCAACAAAAGATAGGTGTCCATTCGTGCTGATATATTATGAAGCAAGTCTCAATCAGCAGGATGCAACTCATCGAGAAAAGTATTTAAAGTCATATCATGGGAAACAGTTTATTAAAAATAGGCTCAAATCGTATTTAACAGGGTGAATCTATGCTGCGTCTAAAATCTCTTGAATTAACTGGTTTCAAATCCTTTGGAAAAAAGGCGATTTTGGAATTCAAAACCCCCATTACTGCCATTGTTGGTCCAAACGGTTCCGGTAAATCAAATGTTGCTGAGTCATTCCGATTTGTGCTGGGTGAGCAATCTATAAAATCCATGCGTGGCAAGAAAGGGGAAGACCTTATATTTAACGGTTCCAACGATACTGCACGCGCTAACCGTGCCCATGTGAAAGTGACATTCAACAACAACCCTCGACTCTTTAATCTTGATTTTGATGAGGTTGCCATGGAGCGCGCAGTGCATCGTGACGCGGTTAATGAGTACTTACTTAATGGGAGTCAGGTGCGCTTGAAAGATGTATCTGAATTGCTTGCGTATGCGCATATAGGTTCTTCCGGCCATCACATTATTTCTCAAGGTGAAGCAGATAGAATTCTTAATGCGAATATTCGTGAGCGTAAGGCGATGATAGAAGACGCGCTTGGGCTGAAGGTGTATCTATACAAAAAACAAGAGAGTGGGAAGAAGCTTGAAAAAACTCGAGAGAATATTGAATCTGTAGAATCATTACGCCGAGAGATAGCTCCTCACATTCGCTTCTTGCAGAAACAGGTAGAGAAGATTGAGAAGACTTTGGAGATGAAGGAGAAGTTGAAGGATCTTTATAAAGAATATCTCAAGCGAGAGGATGTTTTTATAAAACATGAAAAGGAACGCATAAGAATTGGGAAGGTGAAACCCGAGGAGAATTTGGCGCGATGTGAAAAAGAATTACATGAGGCAAAAGATGTGCTATCTCGATCCGAACAGCGCGATGTGAAAAGTTCTGCAATTATTGATTTGGAAGAAAAAATAAAAGTAGTGAGACAGAGTAGAGAACAACTCGCACGAGATATCGGGCGTATTGAAGGTGAAATACATTCTCTTGAACGCATCATTCGCAAACAGCAAGAGCTTGCATCTACAGAGGAAAACAAAATGGTGTATGTGAGAGATGTGGAGGCATTGTCTCGCGATATATCTCTACGCATGGATGCTGTTGTAGAGAGCGGAGACGTTTCTATATTAAAGTCAGTTTTTGGAACTATAAAAGAACTTCTTTCTGGTTTTATTTCTCGCAATAAAACAGAAGGTGCTGGGTCAGGTATCGCTGAAACAGAAGCTGATATTGTGACACTTCGTGCACAGAAAAAAGATGTAGAAGAAAAAATTACAGGTATTGCCGAAGAAGAAAAAGCATTGAGTGAACAATATCATGCGTTGCAGGAAGATATTGAACGGGAAAAAGACACAAACAGAGATGCTGAAAAGGCAGTATTTCGAATTATGGCAGAGCAGAATGAGGTTATTTCAGAATTGAATATATACAAGGGACAGGAAGAATCTTTGCGAGTTGTGGAAGAAGATTTCAAGCGAGAACTGACAGAAGCAGGTGTTCTTATTGGCCGTGCCGTGCTTGATTTTGCTGAATACTCAGTACTTGGTGTAGATGCTGCCGTGATGTCTGTAGAGGCGATTGCCAGTGCTCCGCGAAGTGAACAGGATGAACGTCGCCGAGTAATTGAGCGTATTAAGATTCGCATAGAAGATGCAGGGGGTGGTTCTGGCGATGAGACTTTGAAAGAATTTAAAGAGGCGACAGAACGTGATGCGTTTCTTGCTCATGAACTAGAAGACCTTGGGAAGTCTGCCACAGGCCTAGAGCAGCTTATTGCAGAATTGGATGAAAAAATAGCTGTGGAATTTCGGCTTGGTATTGAGAAAATTAACACACAGTTCCAGCATTTCTTTTCACTTATGTTTGGTGGTGGGACAGCGGCACTTTCTTTTGTACAGGAGAAAAAGCGAAAAGCAAAATCCGTATTTTCTGAAGATGATGTTGATATGGAAGTTTCTGATGATGAAGAGGGCGAAGCAGAAGTGGAAGAGGGAATTGACGTGACAGTATCTTTGCCCCACAAGAAAGTTAAGGGTCTCATGATGCTCTCAGGAGGTGAACGTGCACTTGCATCCATTGCACTCCTTTTTGCTATTTCTCAAGTAAATCCACCGCCATTTATTATTCTTGATGAAACTGATGCTGCATTGGACGAGGCAAATTCTCGTAAGTATGGAGACATGATTGAAAGTCTTTCAAAATATTCTCAGCTTATACTTATTACTCACAATCGCGAGACGATGTCGCGCGCGGGTGTGATTTACGGAGTGACGATGATTACGGGGTCTTCAAAGCTGCTTTCTATTGAGTTTGATGAAGCTGTGGCGGTTGCAAAGTAAGTCGCTCGAACTTTCTAAAAAAGAGCACGCATAAAATCCTGCTGGATTTTTGCTCGGTCTCGGCTACCCACCTGCGAAGTCTCTTTTTAAGAAAATTCTCGCTTTGGTGGAATAAGGTGTCCTACGGACTCTGGAGTTTAATACCATTTATTTTATGCTTACAACTTACAATGTAGTGTCTCAGGACGGATATATTGCCCGCAAGGATGGTAGTGAAGATTTTATCCCCGATGAGTTGTGGGGGGATTTTCTTGCTGTGTGTAAAAAGTATGGCGTTGTCGTTATGGGTAGAATCACTTATGAAACAATCCAAGCCTATCCCACGGAGATGGTTGAGAATTTTGAAAGTTCAGATATTAAAAAAGTTGTAATTACAAAAAATAGTCAATTTGTTCCAAAGCCAGGTTATTTTGCGCTACATTCTTTGGAAGAAGTTTTGTCTCTCGGCGATAACATTTTATTGTCGAGTGGACCCTCTTTAAATACGCATGCTCTGGAGCAGGGTTTGATTGATAAAGTGATCCAGAATGTTCTTCCTGAGAAAATTGGGGGTGGGATAAAAGTGTTTAATGGTGAAACGTGCCTCGAGCTTGTATCGGAAGAATGCAAAGCTGATGGAAGATTATTGCGTACCTTTGATGTGCAAAAATAAATAAATCATTCTCTATAATTGGGTGGGGGGTCTGTACTTGACACTATGGCACTAAAACAAGTTTTATTGTTTTTTAATCATGCGGTGCTATAGTTGCACCAGATTTGAGACGTTCGGGACATTTTGTGGCTTTGGCTATTTGTAATGAAAAGCGTGTTATACTCAAAACACCACTCTACATTTGTAGAGTACTCCTGACCAACCTCATTCGCCCGTTCTTTTTCCTTTCTCCCATTCCTTTCCACCCAGACGCCCACATCATTCTGATGTGGTTATTTTTTTTGTTAAAAATATGAACCCTTTCTATTTTATGATTTTTGTGATATTATATGTTGTAATGAAACAATATTTTAAGAAAGGCAAGGACGATAAGCTGGATAAGGCACAGAATGGTGGAAAGGTAAAAAACACTCTCGGTCAGACTAGCACACAAGCAAAAAATACTAGTGTTCAGTGGACTAAAAGACCTAAAAATTCTCAGTTCACGCATACAGCAAAGCCGGGAGCTCCTAAGAAACATTTTCCTCATTCTCAATCACCAAAGAAGGATTTTCAAGGTCCTTTTTCCAAGAAACCCGTAAAATTCTTTAAGGGGAATTTTCGCTCTACTCAAAAAAGAAACGAGGTTAAACATAGACCTACATCATTTAGAAATGATACTTCTCGTCATGTTGGAAAGATTATTGGAACGATTAGCATAAACTCTCGTGGTGTTGGCTATGTATCTGTAGAGCATCTAGACGATGATCTTGAAATTCAGCCCGAGTTTCTTTTGACCGCGCTTCATTCTGATACGGTTGAAATTGAACAGAAAGGTTTTCAAAATGGCAGAAAGCAGGGACGAGTGACAAAAATAGTTTCTCGTAAGCGTGAAAAGTTTGTTGGGACAATGTACGTGAAAAATTCTATTGCCGAGTTTGTACCTGATGATAAGAGATTCTACCCAAAAGCAATATTCACGAATGGTAAAACAGAATTTGTTGATAGTACCAAGGTTGTTATTTCTATTGTCCGCTGGGTGAATGATCAGACTGTAGAAGTGTCTGTGTTGGAGGTACTTGGCAAGAAAGGAAACAACTCTGTAGAAATGTTTTCTATTTTGGTTGATAAAGGTTTTCCAGCTAGACATTCAGACGAAGTAGAGAAAGCTGCACAAGAAGTTGGAAGAACCGAGGGTGTTATTACTTCGGCTGAAATTGCTAAACGCAGAGATTTCAGAAAAGTGCCCACGTTTACCATTGACCCTGTTGATGCAAAAGACTTTGACGATGCAATCTCCATGCAGAAATTGCCGGGTGGTTTGTATGAAGTTGGTGTGCATATCGCTGATGTGTCGCACTATGTACGAGAAGGAACTGTGCTTGATGGTGAGGCGGATAGCAGACAATTTTCTGTGTATCTTGTTGACCGTACCATCCCAATGCTTCCAGAGGTGCTTTCAAATAATCTTTGTAGCTTGAACCCGAATGAAGAAAAACTTACATTCTCGGCTGTGTTTGTGATGGATGGAAAAGGTGTGGTCAAAGAACGGTGGTTTGGTAAAACAATAATTCGGTCACATCGCCGATATTCTTACGAAGAGGCTCAGCAAGTTTTGGTAACTCGTGCAGGGGATTATACCGAGGAATTATTGTCGCTTAATGCAATTGCAAAAGAACTCCGAGCACAGCGCGATAGAGAAGGTGCAATAGATTTTGAACAGGATGAAATTAAATTCAGATTGGACGAGACTGGTAAACCGATTGAGGTTATTCGTAAGTCACGTTTTGACGCCCACAAACTGGTGGAAGAATTTATGTTACTCGCAAATAGGGAGGTTGCTGAATATTTTTACACTCATGCACCACAGAAAAAGATGGGACCGTTCTTGTACCGCGTTCATGATTTGCCAAACAAAGAAAAACTTGAAGACTTGTCTGCTTTCGCGCGTGCGTTTGGGCACACGTTTGATGTAAGTTCAAAGATTGTTTCTCCAAAAGATATTCAGGCGCTTATTCGTGCTGTGGAGGGTAAGGCAGAGGAAGGTCTCATAAAGACTGCCGCAGTACGCTCAATGGCAAAGGCTGTGTACGCAACAAAAAATATTGGACACTTTGGTTTAGCCTTTGAATACTACGCACATTTTACATCTCCGATTCGCCGTTATGCCGACCTGATTGTTCATCGTTTGCTACAGGTATTATTGACTGGAGAAGGTTTGAAAGATTCGCAAGTTAAAATGTTTGATGATATTGCTCGACGTGCGACTGAGAGAGAAATTGCCGCAGCTGAAGCAGAACGTAATTCAATAAAATACAAACAAGTTGAATTTATGTTGGATAAGGTGGGGCAGGAATTTGCGGGTATTGTTTCCGGAGTGACTGAATGGGGAATATATGTAGAAGAAGCTCACACCCGTGCCGAAGGAATGATCCGGCTGAAAGATTTACCGGGTGATTATTACGAATTGAAGCAAAAGCAATATGCTGTGGTGGGAAAGAAAACAGGCAAGAAATATTCTCTCGGAGACAGCGTAAAATTCAAAATAACTGGTGCCGATATGGAGAGGAAGGTTCTGGACTACGTGTTGGTAGAAAGTTTGTAAAGTCAAAAATCAAAGACTCCCGCTTTTAGTGGGCGTCTTTGATTTTTAAAAGACTTTTTTACAAAAAACAAACTGCAACACGAGGTGGTTGCAGTTTTGATGTCGTCGTTACAGAACCAAGAGGTTCTGTAGAAAGAGCAATTGTGTTGGAGTGGGGGCGGAGGCGTCGCAGTTGTGGGCGAACCTCCGCCCCCACTCACCAACTCAAGGAGGCTGTCGTTAGAGTATCCTTTTTTATTGAACAAGTCAATTTTTGGTTGGGGTGGAGGTGTCTAGAACAGGCTCTCCGCGTTCCACACCTCTGCACCCCGGAAACAGAGCCTTTTCTAAAGTTAGCATGTTAGTTTCTTTTGTCAAAAAGGAAAATTACTTGATGCATATTGACCTATTCATGTGTATCTGCTACTATATCACTCATGTTAATAATCAGATTACAGCGAGTTGGACGCAAGCACGAACCGGTTTTCCGTATCGTTTTGACTGACTCCAAAAATGGTCCAAAGAGTGGTAAGGCACACGAAGTTATTGGCTCATATGATTCTCGTCGTGCAGAGAAGGCAGAGATTAAAGCTGACCGTGTAAAGTACTGGATGTCTCAAGGTGCAAAGGTTTCTGGCACCATACACAACCTACTTCTCTCCAAGAAAATTATTTCAGGTAAGAAAGTAAACGTTCTTCCAAAGAAATCAGTTCCAAAGAAAGAAGGTGAGGCGGTTGCAGCAGCGGCTCCTGTCGCAACTCCAGCACCAACAGAGGAAGCTCCAAAAGCATAAAACAAAAAACTGTCTACTCAAAAGGTAGACAGTTTTTTGTTGTAGATTCATGAATCTATCATGAGTACGAGGATGGTGTGTTGACCCGGCAGTAGAATTTCAGGTTAAGGCTTTTGTTTTATGGGATATTTAAGAATAAAGTAATATAAATAAGTAACTGTTTATTTTAAAATTATATGGCTAATAAACGCCTTTATAGAACGACCGGAAATTTCACTGACCGGGTTGACTGTATCTCGGTATAAAGGTAAACTAGTAAATAGGTGGTATTGTGTTGGAATCCTGCAATTCCTTCATGAAGCTACTTCTGCCCACAGGCAGCATTAACCAGTAAAATACAGAATTATGGAAAAGGATTTACAGTTTCTCGAGTACGTTGTTAAGGCGTTGGTAGACAACCCAAATGACGTGAAGATTAACAGAACAGTTGATGAAATGGGTGTGCTCATGACTCTCGATGTCAATCCAGCAGACATGGGTAAAGTAATCGGTCGTTCAGGCAATACAGCAAAAGCAATCAGAACACTTCTCAGAGTTGTCGGTATGAAGAACAATGCACGTGTAAACCTTAAAATAAACGAGCCAGCAGGAGGCACCGGAGGTACAAGTAGCATGACAAGTTCAGCAGGTCCTCGAATCGAAAGTGCTTCAAAGACAGTTGATGAAGCAATGGCAGATTTGAAACTCTAAAATTAAAATATACACTAAAAACAAAACAGCCCCTCAGGGCTGTTTTGTTTTTTCATAATTTGTGGTATAATATTTTTAAATAATAATTATATTATATGAATAAAAATAACTTGGTTGTGATTGGAGGGGGAATTATCCTTTTAGTTCTACTTTTAGGGGGGCTCTTGTATTGGGGATCTCACCCTGATCTTTTTTTAAAAAAAGATAACATCACCACTTCAAATGATGCGGTTAAAGAGATGGCCCTCGGACGGGAGACCTTTGATTCAAAAGAAATAAAGAATCTTCCTCTTGCGGTTGTTTCTATTCAGAAAAATTTTAGCAGTGCCAGTTTGTTTTACCGTTTTGTTATTGCTCATCCACAAAAATTATCATACGCATCGACTTCAATTCTTGTGGGTACTATCAAAGCTGAATACAATGATGGTACGAGCACTATGAGTTTCCCTTTGATTGTTAAGGACGGGATCGCATACATAGTTAATGGATATGGTGGAAATCTTTATTTGCGAAAAGAATCAAATTGGAAGGATGTATACAAAAATCTTGAATTGATTAATTTTGAACCAATGGACCGGTTTTTCTCAGATTCAATTATTGGCAGGGCTCCTTCTCAGGGTGATTATGATGCCTATAAGAAAGTTATTGGTATAGAAAAAATATTACTTTTTAATTCTCCCAGTGAAATTGTTGAACGTGCGACTGTTGTGTCTGGCGATGTTCCACATACGGTGAGCGAGCCTATAAGTCTCTATTCTGATATTGAAATACTAAAGTACCCTGAAAATGCTGGAATAGTTAATCCAATACAAGCAGCAAAAAATAATCGAATTCTTGCAGGAGTTCCTTTTGGAGAGTCAGTAACATTTTTGCCAAATTTTGGAATTCAGGTCTTATATCCAGAGGAGCTCAGTGGGAATAAGGTTGTGGTTATTTCCGAAAAAGATTCATTATCGTTCCATGTTTCCGATGAGCCGGTAGAAAATACTGTTGCAAATGTTTATTGCGATGCATATCCTGCAGAAGAAGTCGGTCCCGCTTTAGATGAATCTAAAATCAGTTCGCTTTTTATTACCGATATCGGCGGGGTATCTTGGAAAGATCTTATTAAGAGTTGGGGATATTCTGAAGAAGGTGCATCTGATGTTCTCTCTTTTACCACAACCCATGCACATTGTGTGCTGAGAGTCTCTGGAGGATTTAGAACAAATATGTTCCACGTTGCAGTCGTAAGACCATAAAATGAATTTTCACCTTATTACATTATTTCCAGAAGCTTTCAGCTCGTATCTGTCCGAGTCTATTTTGTCGCGTGCACAAAAAGAAAAAAAGATTTCTGTAAAATTTTATAATCCACGAGATTTTGTTAAACCTACCAAGTCTCAAAAGAAGAATGAAAAACCATATTTACGAATTGACGATAGGCCATATGGCGGTGGTCCTGGCATGGTGATGCAGGCATTGCCTGTCATTAAGGCGATCGAAAAAGCCGTTGGAAGGATAAAAAATAAAAAGAAAGTCAAAATGATTTTTTTGGCTCCAGGGGGCACGCAATTTAATACTGAATATGCAAAAAATACCGCTAAGAAATACTCCGATGTTGTTATTGTTTGTGGGCGGTATGAAGGAATAGATGCGCGTATTAAAAAAGCATTTCCAATGGAAGATATTTCTGTCGGTCCGTTTGTGCTTACTGGTGGCGAATTGCCCGCAATGATCATTGTTGATTGTATGTCACGACAAATTGAAGGTGTTCTTGGTAATTTCTCGTCGCTCGAAGAGACTCGTGTCTCTTCGAATGACGTCTACACACGACCAGAAGTTTTTGACTATAAAGGCAAAAAATATAGTGTGCCAAAGGTGTTGCTTGGCGGTAATCATAAAGAAATTGAAGAGTGGAGAAAAAATGAATAAAAAGTAGTAGGGTAAAGAGTAATATAAAATCGAGAAGAAAAATATAAACAGCCAGCGCACGAAGTGCGCTGGCTGTTTATATTTTATGTGATATTTCTTTTCGATTTATTACGTTATTGTTCTCTTTAAAGTTATCCCCACTTTTCACTCTAAAAACCTTGGCCACTTATACATATATTTGATAAAATAACTACATCTAAAACAGTGTGCAGAGCGAGTCGTTTTAGAACAAATTGTTCATTAATCTATGAGTATACACGGACGAATATTTAAGATCCGAAAACCCTTGTTACCCATAGTTTTAGCTTTAACTCTACTCGTCGTGGGTAGTTTT
Organism: Minisyncoccota bacterium; assembly: GCA_041660745.1. GTDB lineage: Bacteria > Patescibacteriota > Minisyncoccia > Phycocordibacterales > JBAZVT01 > JBAZVT01. The sequence goes on from JBAZVT010000010.1 coordinate 21,497, forward strand.
GTTGTATATGCCGCAGGACGCGTTGCTCCATACAACCCAGGAGATACACTGAATCCAGACTGTGCTCCAGAAGATGCAAACTGTACTGTCGCAAACATTACTGTATCTACCGCAGAATACTTCACTGCAACTTCTACAACAGCTACCTCCACATTTGCTCACAGTATTGATGTTCTCTCTGGATGCTTTGCAGTCAATGGTGTCTGTCTCTCAACACTCTCACTTGATGATGTTGCATACTGGGATTCATTGCAGAATCGTTGGGCAACATCTTCATCTGATTCCTGGCTTGCCACAAAGACCACAGACAACATCACTCAAGGTTCCACCAACAGATACTTCTCTGACACCCTTGCTCGTAATGCACTCTCAACTTCAGCTACTGGTCTCTCATACACGGGAGCTACTGGAGTTCTCTCACTTGCATCTGGATACACCATTCCACGTACAGCTTCTACTACAGAGTGGAGTAACAAACAAAACGCACTCGGCTTTACTCCAGAACAGATCCTCTCATTCTCATCACCATTTTCACGTGTTGGTAACACCATCTCACTTCCACAAGCAAATGGATCTACCAACGGGTACCTCTCATCAAGTGATTGGACCACCTTCAGTAACAATGTCTTCTCCACAACAACCAACAACTCATGGTTAGCTACGAAGACCACTGATGATCTCACTGAAGGTACTAACAAGTATTTTTCCAACACACTTGCACGATCTGCGTTCTCTTCAACTGCAGATGGTTTAACCTACACATCAGGAACTGGAGTGTTCTCACTTGCAGCAAACTATTCAATTCCACTTACATCAAGTACAACAGAGTGGAGTAACAAACAAAACGCCCTCGGCTTCACTCCAGAACAGATCCTTTCATTCTCATCTCCATTCTCACGTGTAGGTAACACCATCTCACTTCCACAAGCAAGTAGTACTGCAAGTGGTTATCTCTCATCAGCTGACTGGACTACTTTTAGTAACAATGCATTTTCTACCACCACTAACAACTCCTGGTTTGCTACAAAGACCACTGACAACCTCACTGAAGGTACGAACAAATACTTCTCTAATACACTCGCCCGATCTGCATTCTCGTCGACTGCAGCAGGATTGACCTACACGTCAGGCACCGGAGTATTTTCATTGACACCGAACTATTCAATTCCTCTCACTGCTTCGACAACAGATTGGAACACTACGTATCTCAATCGTATCTCCACTGCTTCTTCTCCACTTGCACTTTCAAATGGAATACTGACTATTGCCACATCATCTGCTTCAACAAACGGTTTTCTTACTTCTACAGATTGGAATACTTTTAACAACAAAGTTTCAAGTCAGTGGACAACTGGTGGGTCAAATATTTATTATATGACCGGCAACGTCGGTATTGGCACATCCAGTCCATCACATCTGTTTTCTGTTGGTAATAATAATTTGTTTACAGTCGATAATGATGGTGGATTGGTTGCAAGGAGCGTCGTGATTGGAACCAATACATCAAATGTTGTTGTTTCCGGTAGTTTGAATCCAAATGTGACTGGTACATATGAATATGAAGGTCAATATAATGATAGAAACTACTATAAGTTAGGGAATGAATATATATGGTACAGACCATCTGTTCCACAATGGGTTATTTCTGATGTTTTAGGAGATGCAACGGGACCACTTTGGTATGTTATGAGCGGTGCAACCTTGCCACCGTCTTCTGGGTGGGTGACAAACGCTGGTACTGCTGGAACTCCTACTCTTTTGGTAAATAATGCAGGCTTGCTCGCGGTTGATTCAGCTGGCAATTTGACAACAACAGGTACTAGTACTTTTGAAAATATAAACTTCACTGGTAACCTATACCAAAACGGCTCGCTGTTTAGTGGAGGCTTGGGGTCTTCTCAATGGACTACGAGCGGGTCAGATATTACTTATGTCGCTGGTAAGGTTGGTATCGGAACAACCTCACCGTCTTCTCCACTGTCAGTTATTGGAAACAGTTACTTGAATGGGGAAGTTCTTATTTCCGATGTTCTAAGAGTCGGACAAGTAACATTTGCCACAGGAGCTACATCAAGCTCATATGTCACATATCCAACCACCGCGACACGAACTGGCTACGATGGACCTACTGGTTTTAGCTTCACTCTTTCTAGTAGTGTTTCCGTCACCAAGCTCGGTAGATTATATTTGTCTGGCGCTACACAAAACAAAACTGTGAAAATTTGGGATGGAACAAATACATCCTCGCCGATTTTGACAGCTACTGTACTAGCTTCATCATCATCAGATTCAAATAATTATAAATGGGTTACTGTTGCTACCACCACTTTGGTTACTGGGAGAAGATACTATCTTGTTGTAGAGGAAACCAGTAGTGGTGATCCGTGGAAAGACTTGTGGACCGTTGGTAGTACGATGAATCCGTTACTCACGAATATTCAAAGTGCGCACGGGTCACCAAACGGATTTCCAAGTGCTGGCGGTTCAGCCGGAGGAGCTTATAACGCTGCTGCAATGGAATTTTCTGATGGCGGTTCTTCTAATATAAAGTTTGCTGTTGGGGGAAATGCCTATGTAGCAGGCAATATAACTGCGGACAGTAACATTTACTTTTCAGGAAATTTGTATAAAAACGGCGAACTTTTTGGAGGTATTTCTACCACAACATCACCGCTAAATTTCACCAGTGGGGTACTTTCAATTTCACAAGCAAATGGAACGACGCCTGGCTTTGTTACAGCTTCAGATTGGACGAGATTCAATTCGCTAACAAGTGTTTGGCAGCAATCATCCTCTAATATTTACTACAACGGCGGTGGGAAGGTGGGAATAGGGACAACAAATCCTCAAGGTCAGCTATCCCTGGTTCAAAGTTCAAACACCTCAGCGGGAGGCATGTATATTTCTTCTTTGCCGGTCGCACAGTCTGCTAACTGGTCAACGTCAACAAGTGCTGGTTCAAGAAATTGGACTTCAGTTACCTCATCCTCAGATGGCACAAAGTTTGTTGCAGGCACAAATGGCGGGTATATTTACACATCTGTTGATGGTGGCGTTACGTGGACAGAAAGACAGGGAGCGGGAAGCAATGCTTGGCGATCTGTTACTTCTTCAGCAGATGGAACTGTTATTGCCGCTGTTGGTCCTGATGTATTTTATATTTCTACAGACGGTGGTTCAACGTGGAATCAAAGAACAGTTTCAGGTAGTGGAAAGAATTTTTATGGGCTAACCTCATCTTCCAACGGATCTTCGTACGCAATCGCAAATTATCAGGGTAATATTTTTACATCCACTGATCTTGGATTGACCTGGACAGAAAGAACAAGTGCTGGATCACGGACATGGTATTCAATAGATTCTTCTAGTGATGGTAGTAGAATCATCGCATCTGTGTGGGATGGCTATGTATATACTTCTACAGATGGAGGTGAAACATGGACAGAGAGAACTGGTCTGGGATTTGATAAATGGGTGTCAGTCCGAATGTCAGATGATGGTTTAAAAGTTGCAGCAGTTGGATACAATAGCGGTTTTAGCCAAAAATATGTAAAAACTTCTGTGGATGGTGGTGAAACATGGACATCCAGATCTCTCTATTCTCCTAATTACGGTTCTGGATCACTTGCAATATCGGGTGATGGAACTCATCTAGCGGTTGTTCAATACTGGGGAGCGGACATCTCAGATGATGGCGGTGCGACATGGACATCACAACAATTGAATTCTCAGGAAATAAATTGGAATGCAGTAGCTCTTTCTTCAGATGGTTCAAAAGTGGTTATCTCAACTTACGGGAATCATATCCATACATATAACTCAACCTACATCTCCACCTCCCGCTCCCTCTTCGTCGATGCCTCCGACTACTTCCATATCTCATCTTCTGGCGGAGACGCACTCTTCACGCCCAACGGCGGTCTTGCTCTCGGTACTACCACATCTGCAAAACTTTCTGTAGCGGGTGATACTTACCTCGGAGGTAATCTCACCACAACAGGAACACTCTCCGTTCTCAACCTCGGAACCTCAACATTCCTCGGTGGAATTTCCGCATCCGTTTTAAATATTTCTTCAACCACTGCAACCTCTACTTTTGCAAATGGGATTAATTTAAATTCTGGATGCTACTCAGTCGGCGGAGTATGTCTTGCGGGATTCAATTCTGTGACGTCACCACTTTCGCTTACGAGTGGTGTGCTTTCAGTGGCGACTTCTTCGGCAGGTTCTGCAGGAGTGTTGAGTGCAAGTGATTGGAATATTTTTAATAATTCGGTAAATTCCGGTTCAGGTAATTATCTTGCGTACTACGGATCAGATGGAAAGAGTTTAAGTCAGTCTAATTTGTTTTGGAATAATGGAAACCAGACACTTGGGATTGGTACCACATCACCTTCAGCGAGATTAGCACTTACACAGTCTTCAAATACGTCAGTAGGAGGAGTCTTTTTAAGTTCGGCACCAGTGGCGGGGGCGGGAGTGTGGACAGAATCTAATTCTGTAACCAGAGCGTGGAGATCTGTAGATTCAGCGTCTGACGGTTTAAGACTTGCAGCTGTTGATTACGGCGGTTATGTATATTCTTCTGTAGATGGAGGTTCTAGTTGGGTCCAGCGTATTGGATCAGGAACAAAGTATTGGCAGTCTATAACTTCCTCTCAGGACGGGGTAAATTTAGCTGCTGTTGTTGGAAGTGCTGTGTTTAATGTCCCTGGGTACATTTACACTTCAGATGATTACGGAGTAACTTGGACGGAGCGTGTGAGTGCCGGTTCTAGATATTGGTATTCGATAACTTCTTCTGATGACGGGAGTAAGCTCGCTGCCGTGGTTGGGGATAATAATTCAAATCAGACTATAAAAGGTTACGTCTATACTTCTAATGATTATGGAGCAACATGGACACAGCGCACCGCTGCAGGATATTTTGCGTGGAAGTCCATATCCTCCTCTGCTGATGGAATGAAATTGGTCGCGGTGGAATATGGGGAATTTGGATCAGGAAATATATACACATCAGTAGACGGTGGTGTTTCTTGGGTCACGCAAAACGCTGCAGGCTACCGAAGTTGGAGATCTGTAACATCTTCCTCAGATGGAATGAAAATCGCAGCAGTTACTGGTTCTACTTATTCATCCCGAACTGGTTACATATACACATCAAACGATGGTGGTCTCACTTGGAACGAGAACCAAAGTTTAGGTCTGAAAAATTTTGTCTCAATAACCTCGTCTTCAGACGGAGTTAGTATCGCCGTTGTTAATACGGGTGGATATGTTTATATTTCTAATGATTCAGGAACGACTTGGTCTCAAGAGACAAGTGCCGGTTCTAGAAATTGGTACTCAGTAACTAGCTCATCAGACGGTAGTAGGATTACAGCAGGAGTTAATGGTGGTTATTTATATAATTACGGAACCACTTACACCTCCACCTCCCGCTCCCTCTTCGTCGACGCCTCCGATTACTTCCACATCTCATCTTCTGGCGGAGATGCACTCTTCACATCCACTGGTGGACTATCTCTCGCAGGCAACCTCACAGCAACAGGCACACTTTCCGTCCTCAGTCTCGGAACCTCAACCTTCTCCGGTGGACTTTCCGCATCCGTTCTTAATATTTCTTCAACAACTGCCACCTCTACTTTTGCAAACGGTATCAACCTCACCTCCGGCTGTTTCGCAATTAGTGGTACATGTGTCGGTGGAATTGGCGGCTCAGGGACGGTTAACTCAGGAACTGCAGGTCAAGTTGCATATTACGCAGCAAATGGCACTACAGTCTCAGGTACATCAACCCTCGTCTTTGGCAATACCGCATACGGCAGTGTTGTTGGTGTTGGTTCCACAACACCAACAGCTAAACTATCTATTCTTGGTGACAATGGTGTTGACGGCGGTTTTGAGGGTGAAGGCGATTCAACCCATCTTGACGCACCCTATACCATTGCAGCATACGGTGGTAATGGTGGCACTATTGGTGGACCCTCCGCTGCTGCTGGTAATGGTGGCGGTTTCTATTTCCAAGGTGGTAATGCTGTTGGTTCTGTTACGAACGGCGGTAATGGTGGTGGCTACTATTTCAAAGGTGGAAACGGAGGTTCAGCTTCTGCTTCGCCTGGTGTAGGAGGCGGCTACACGATCATAAGTGGTGACGGAGGTTTTGGTGTGGGTGCTCCAGGTGTTGCTGGCAATGCTGGTGCCATCACTATTTTGGGCGGTACAGGAGGTGATGGTATCACTTCTTCAGTCACTGGTGGTAATGGAGGTACTGTCACTATTAATGGCGGTGTTGCTGGAACCGGCACCAATGGTAGTGGTACCGATGGCAACATTATCCTCGCCGACCTCCGTGGAAACGTCGGTATCGGAATGAATGCCCCTACCTACAAACTCCAAGTCAACGGCCAACCCGCAGCAAATGGTTACACCGCCTTCACTAACTACTCCGACTCCCGTTTGAAGGAAAACATTGCATATCTCGACTCTGGCTACTTAGACAAAGTCATGCAACTCAAACCGTCTACCTTCAACTACAATGAACTCACAGGCTACGACGAAGCAACACGAGCTAGACTCGTCACTGGCTTCATCGCTCAAGATCTCCAATCCATATTCCCAGAGATGGTAGGTACTACCAAGATCGGGCAGGGTACAACTACGATTGACTACTACGACACCAACCTCTCTGCACTTCCTATCTATCTCGTGAAAGCAATACAAGAATTGAACCTCAAAGTCATCGACATGGAAACACTCCTCGCAAGTACCACATCCAGTACTGGTGGTATGACCAGCATGATTACTGGTATCTTAGAGAAGATTGGGTTGGTGATGAAGGATGGGGTGGCCAAGATCACTACACTTGTCGTAGATTCATTACAAATCGGTTCTTCAAACAAACCAACGGCGATAACTGTCTATGACAAAAATGGGAAAGCAGGTTGTATGACGGTGGATGATGTAACAACAGGGGAGACAAGTATCGTACCGGGTGAATGCGGAATCGGATCAATTCAATCTGAGCCAAATGTCGCACCAGAGGAAATGACTGTCGTCATTACTCCGGATAGTGTTGAAGATGCCACTACAACAACCGCCCAAGCAACTTCAACAGACCCGATAGCTCAGGCAACTTCTTCTGACCCAATAATTCCTCAAACAACTTCTACAGATTCAGTTATCCTGCCGACACCACAGACAAAACCGATTGATAATGGCAGTGATTCAAATATAGATATCATATCAACAACACCTTCAGTTGATTCTGGAAGTCCAAGTGTCACAAATCAAGCTATGATAGGCGTCTCAGAATCTCAACCCGTAGCCACTCCTGCAACTGCAAGCACAGAATCGTCTGTAACTGCTGAATAATTACCCTTGTCAACGTGGCAGGTTGACACATTGTTGGTGTAATATTAAAAATAAAAAAGCATGGAAAAACAAAATGATTTTTATCCTTCAAGGATTGCTCATGTGTGTAATCGAGGGGTAAATAAACAAAAAATTTTCTTTGGAGAATCAGATCGTGTTCGTTTTGTGGAAAGTCGAGCTAATCCAAAAAAATAGTTGCTACTTTTGATATACTAAAGCTCTGTTAAGAGCTGCTTTAATCAAAATCTAAAGTAATGTTTAAAATAATAGAAGAAAATGTGTAGT
>JBAZVT010000011.1:0-27300 GCA_041660745.1 Minisyncoccota bacterium
CAGAAAGAATCAGGAAGATTGCAACTGAGATTCTGAGAAAACAGACTGCTTAAATGGCCATTAGACCCGGTTTAATCTAAAAAATAGGCATAAAAAAACTGCAAGTACACGGGCTATGACTCCTGTACAAGCAGTTTTGAGGTAACCAGCTAAGGTCAGTCCTCGGCCCGCGATGGGGCGTGTGAGGATCATTTGAACTCGCATCCGTGCGGGAATCAAAATTTTCTCCGGCCCTACGTTCGTACTACGAGACTCCTTCCCTCGACGTAGATTAAATTCTTTCCCCGTCAAGCCCTTGAAGAAGACTCCGTTCTGACGACCGTGCATCCTCACTTGTTATTCAGATTAAACCCATATCATGAATTCGTCAATCTAATATTTTTTTGTTACAATAACTTCATCATAATATAAATATATATGGCATACGATTTTTCAAAGTTCAAGGCGGGAGTGAAGGGGACAGAAGAATGGTTGAAACAAGAGCTATCTCAAATCCGCACTGGACGTGCTACACCAATGTTGCTTGACTCTATTTCTATAGACTCATATGGCTCCCAGATGTCCATCCAGCAGATTGGTAGTGTTTCAGTGGAAGATCCTCGCACACTACGTATTGTTCCGTGGGATATGTCTCAAGCAAAGTCTGTTGAAAAATCAATTATAGCCGCAGATCTCGGCGTGTCCGTCTCCATCGATGATAAGGGGCTTCGTGTCATGTTTCCTGAGCTTACAAGCGAGCGTCGAACATCACTTATGAAGATTTCCAAGCAGAAAATAGAGGATGCAAAAATCACCCTACGCCAGGAACGTGAAAAAGTTATTTCAGATATTGAGGCAAAAGAAAAACAGGGCGGTATGGGCGAAGATGAAAAGTTTCGCTTAAAGGCAGAGGTTCAAAAAATGGTTGACGCGTGTCAGAAGAATCTCATGGAAGCAGGAGACAAGAAAGAGAAAGAAATAATGAACTAGTTTGTCGGGTTTTTGTTTTACATTTTATTAATTTTTTTGGCTAAAGCCTACCAGCTCTTCATTTATGTCCATCATACTTTTCATAATAATTCTTGCAGTGTTAATTCTCGTTCATGAGATTGGACACTTCCTTGTTGCAAAAAAGTTTGGTATTCGTGTGGATGAGTTCGGTATTGGGTATCCGCCACGTGCTATTGGTAAAAAGATTGGGGAGACAATATATTCCTTAAACTTTATTCCGTTCGGTGGGTTCGTGAAGATTTTTGGTGAGAATGCTGATGATGCAAGTAACCCAAGTGATGCGGGCAGAAATTTTTCTCAGAAGCCGCGATACGTACAGGCTCTTGTATTAGTTGCGGGTGTTGCTTTTAATGCAATCTTTGCGTGGTTACTTATCTCTGTTGGATTCATGGTAGGACTTCCAACTCCAGCAAGTTATTCTAGTGCTGTATCCGGAAGCAAGCTTGTTATCACTTCTGTAATGAAAGGTTCTCCTGCGGAATTGGCGGGTGTGCGTATCGGGGACGTGGTAACTTCTGCAACAACAAGTGAGCTCGCACTTCCCACTGTTCAAACAGAAAGTTTTCAGAATTTCATCGCGGGTGCAAAAAATAATCCTGTAGGTCTGACACTCTCGCGAGGTGAGGAAAAAATATACACAGAAATAACACCGAAGGAAGGGGTGGTTGAGGATCGTGCTGCTATTGGGGTAAGTTTGGAAATGATCGGTACATTGCGTTTGAATCCTCTAATGGCTCTTTGGGAGGGGGGAAAGAATACGCTTGTACTGATTGAACAAACAACAATTGGTTTGGGAAAATTCTTGTACCAATCTGTGACAGGTAGAGCAAATTTTTCTGAAGTGTCTGGTCCGGTCGGAATTGTGGGAATGGTGGGGGATATATCAGTACTTGGTTTTATTTATCTTTTATCATTTACTGCAACAATCTCTATTAACCTCGCAGTCATTAACCTTATTCCATTTCCAGCGCTTGATGGCGGGAGACTTCTTTTTGTTCTCATAGAAAAAATCAAAGGTTCACCAATTAAGCCGGTTGTTGCTAATGCGTTTAATTCAATCGGCTTCTTCCTTCTCTTGCTTCTCATGGCTGTGGTGACATATCACGATATTGCGAAATTGGTAGGATAAATTGTATAAGCAAAGAAAAAGCGACTCCTTTGAAGGGGTCGCTTTTTCTTTGCTTTGATTGGTATTTTCCTGTAGTATAAAGCCATATGTTGCAATCACAACTCTTCACAAAAACACGCAAGGAGGCTCCAAAAGACGAGGTCTCAAAGAACGCGCAATTATTAATTCGTGCAGGTTTTGTCCATAAAGAAATGGCGGGGGCGTACTCATTCTTGCCCTTAGGTCTTCGTGTGTTGAATAAAATACAAAATATTATTCGCGAAGAGATGAATGCTATTGGCGGACAAGAAATGTACATGACTGCGCTTCAGCCAAAAGAACTCTGGGAAAAAACAAATCGTTGGTCAGATCAGGTTATAGACGTGTGGTTTAAAACAAAGTTAAAAAATCAGACTGAGGTTGGTCTTGGTACAACTCACGAAGAAATGATTACAAATATTATGAGTGAGTATGTACACTCATACAGAGATTTGCCTTTTGCTGCATATCAGTTTCAGACAAAGTTTCGTAATGAGACTCGTGCGAAGAGCGGTCTGATTCGCGGAAGGGAATTCTCCATGAAGGATATGTATTCTTTTTCTCGTACCCAGGAGGAGCATGTGGCTTTTTATGAAAAAGCAAAACAGGCTTATCTCGCAGTTTTTAAGCGTCTTGGTCTTGGCGACAAAACATATGTAACATATGCTTCCGGTGGAAGTTTTAGTGCAACATCTGATGAATTTCAAACTCTTTCTGAGGCTGGAGAAGATGTAATCTATGTGTGTGATACTTGCAAAATTTCTATAAACGAGGAAATGATTGCAACAATAAAGGTGTGTCCAACATGTGGCAATACAGAATTAAGAAAAGAAAAAGCTGTAGAGGTTGGAAATATCTTTAATTTAGGAACAAAGTTCTCTGAGCCGCTCGATCTTACGTTTATTGATGAAAGGGGTGATAAAAAACCAGTTATTATGGGGTGTTACGGTGTTGGTCCAAGTCGTGCACTCGGAACTATTGTTGAAGTGTTCGCAGATGAGAAGGGAATTGTGTGGCCAGCATCAGTGGCACCATTTACAGTGCACCTCATTGAGTTGCCAAGTGAAAAACCAGAAGTAAAAGCTTATGCTCAAGCATTGTGTGTAGAATTAGAGAAGGCTGGTATTGAAACATTACATGACGACAGAGATGCTCGTGCAGGGGAAAAGTTTGCCGATTCAGATTTAATCGGTATCCCCGTACGTATTACGGTGAGTGAAAAAATGGTTGTCGCAAATACTATTGAGGTTAAATTACGCAAGTCTGGAGAGGTGAAAATTATGCCACGCGAAGGTGCTGGTGAGGCCATTGCTCTTATTGTTAAAGAAGTGTAGGGTTTAAACATATTATGATGATGTCATTTCAGAAAAGACTGGAGAAAATATATGCCATGTTTTCCCATGATTTAGGGATAGATTTGGGCACCGCAAATACCCTTGTATATATGCGTGATAAAGGCATTGTTATTAATGAACCTTCTGTTGTTGCTGTGAACCAGAAAACGGGGCAGGTTGTGGCTGTTGGTATTCAAGCTAAACAAATGCTTGGACGTACCCCCGCGCACGTAGTAGCTGTCAGGCCTCTTGTGGAGGGTGTTGTCTCTGATTTTGAAATCACAGAAGAGATGATTGCATACTTAATCAATAAAGCTCAGAAAGACAGTAAAAAATTATTTGGGCCTCGTGTTGTTGTCGGTGTTCCTTCTGGAATTACTAACGTTGAGATTCGTGCTGTCCGTGATGCGACGCGTAACGCCGGTGCTCGTCAAGTGTATATTGTTGAGGAACCGATGGCTGCGGCAATCGGGATTCGTATGCCTGTTAATGAACCCATCGGCAGTATGATTGTTGATATTGGAGGAGGTACTACAGATATCGCTGTTATGTCTCTTGGTGGTGTTGTCCGCGCAAAAAATCTTCGTATTGCAGGAGATCGATTCAACCAGGATATTATTTCTTATATTCGTAGTGAATTCAAAATCCTGATTGGTGAGAAAACTGCTGAACAAGTAAAAATTTCTGTTGGTGCCGTACTCCCATTGGAAGAGCCCTTAGAAGCTACAATTAAGGGTCGCGATTTGGTCACAGGTTTGCCTCGAGAGGTTATTATTACCGATTCAGACATCCGTGAGGCCATGTCACAGTCTATAGATATACTTGTAGAGTCTGTAAAAGAGGTTTTGGAAACAACACCTCCAGAAGTTCTTTCTGACATTATGCATCGCGGTTTATATCTTGCGGGTGGTGGGGCGCTTATAAAAGGCATCGGCGAGCTTATTCATGACAATGTAAAGATTCCGGTTCATATTGCTGACGATCCTCTTACTGCTGTTGCACGTGGCTGCGGAATTATTTTAGAGAATCTTGAAACATACAAAGAAGTGTTGATTACGAACGAAGATGAATTACCACCTACAATCTAGAAAAAAACCAAAAGGTAAGGGTGTGGTCGCATTTGCGATTGTGATTATTTTTCTTGGTCTTGTTTTATTTTTGCGATGGATGTTTCCTCACATGTGGGGGTCACTATTCGGTCTTTTAGTTACCCCAGTACAAAAAAGTGAGAATGAGATAGCCGCTTCTTCTCCATTTATTTTTGGATATTTTCAATCTAAAACAGCTTTAGTTACAGAGAACTTGCAGTTAAAGCACGATGCTGAAATGGGTAAGCTTTCCTCGCTTGCATTTGACGCTGTGTATCGTGAAAATATGGAATTGAAAGAAATGCTTGGTAGAAAAAGTAGCTCGCATGTGGTGCTTGGTGCAGTGCTTGCCCGCCCTCCCCAGACTCTCTATGACACGATTTTACTGGATGTGGGAAGTGACGACGGCATAGCACTAGGGCAAAAAGTTTTTGTTGGCTCAACAACTGTCGTTGGGAAAATTACTGAAGTGAGAACACATCAAGCTATTGCTCTTTTGGCATCTGCACCTGGCGAGAAAGTAGAAGTGCTTATTGGCAAGAAAGATATTTCTGCAACGGCTGAAGGTAAGGGCGGTGGTAATTTTGAGATAAAAATTCCGAAGGATGTCCTTGTTACCAAAGGAGACGCCATAACAATTCCATCAATTTCTGTTGGAGTGTATGGAGTGGTGGAAGATATAATCACAAAGCCCGCCGATTCATTTCAGTATCTTTTATTTAAGAGTCCTGTGAATGTAAGGTCTGTTCGTTTTGTGGGAGTTGAAATTGCAGGTTAAGATCCTGAATATTTTTTTTATGAAAAGAATTATTGTAGATATTATACTTTGTATTGCAGCTGTTTTTTTACCATGGTGGGGGACGCTTATTGCCGTACTTGCCTGCATGTTTATATTTGAATGGTTTATAGAGGGGCTCATCCTTGCACTTATATTTGATACGTTATATGGTACTCCGACCGTGTATTTTAATGGGTATGTTTTAGTGGCGACATATAGTACGACAATACTCTTCATGATTGTTTTCTTTGTTAAACGTCGCATTAGGTTATATAATCAATAAGCCTGTTTGGCGGTCTCAGTGTGTTAGACAGGTTTTACGATGCTTCAAAAAATAAAAAGAATTTTTATATCGCGTAAGCGATACGTGGAAATAGATCCAGACGAAATTTTTCTTGATTCCAGAAATCTACCTGATTTCAATGTGCATCAAATGGAGGGGAGGTTGGAAAAACCAATTCCTCGTCGCACAGTAATTTTAATCTTTGCTGGTTTTCTGTTAATCGCCAGTGCTTTTTCGGTGAAGTTGTGGTTGTTACAGATTCATGACGGTAGTGTTTTTGCTGCTCGAAGCGAGAGAAATCGTCTTCGTAATACGGTACTTTTTTCTGAGCGCGGCGTTATTTATGATCGCAACGGTATTTTTCTGGCATCTAACACCACTAATCCCGATTCAAAAGATTTTTCTTTGAGAAAGTATATAGATAAGGCAGGTTTTGGACATTTGTTGGGATATGTAAAATATCCCGCAAAAGATTCTTCGGGTTTCTACTACGAACATAACTATGTTGGCAAAGACGGTGTTGAGAAATGGTTCAATGAGTATTTGTCTGGTAAGAATGGTTTGAAAATTGTGGAAACAAATGCACTTGGAAAAGTGGAAACAGAAAGTGTCGCCAATCCTCCAATCTTAGGTAAAACATTGACGCTCTCTATTGATGCGCGCATCCAGGAAGAAATGTATAGAGCAATTCAATCTGCTGCTCTCAAGATTGGTTTCAGTGGCGGTGCAGGCATTGTGATGGACGTAAAAACGGGAGAAATAATTTCTCTGACAAGTTTTCCCGAATACAAATCCAATGCAATGACAGACGGTGATTCTGCGGCGATTAAATCATATTTAGCAAACAAAAATAACCCATTTTTGGATAGGGTAGTCTCTGGTTTGTATACGCCCGGCTCTATAGTGAAGCCATTTTTTGCAATGGCAGCCCTCGCAGAAAACACGATTGATCCTGAAAAAATTATTATTAGTACCGGTTCTATTTCTATTCCTAATCCATACGATGCTAGCAAGCCGACAGTTTTCAAAGACTGGAAGGCTCTTGGTCCCATGAATATGCGCTCTGCGATTGCTTGGTCTTCGGACGTGTATTTTTATGCAGTTGGTGGTGGCTACAAAGATCAGATTGGATTGGGAATTCTTAACTTGGAAAAGTACGCAAAGATTTTTGGTTTTGGTAGTAAAACAGGTGTTAATTTGGACTCAGAGCAAAGTGGTTTGGTGCCAAATCCAGAATGGAAAAAGAAAATGTTTAACGGCGACGACTGGCGTGTGGGGAACACCTACCATACTTCAATCGGTCAGTATGGTTTTCAGGTGACTCCAATTCAGGCTGTTCGTGCAGTGGCATCTCTCGCTAATTACGGGACATTGGTAACTCCTACAGTAGAGCTTCATGGTAACGACGCTGTTGTGAAAAATTTTCCCACAATTAATTTCCCAAAACATAATTTTGATATTATCCATGATGGCATGCGTATGGGTGTGACATCTGGTGTTGCGACAGCGCTCAATGTCCCATATGTTAAATATGCTGCAAAGACCGGTACTGCAGAGTTGGGGGTCAGTAAAGAGCTTGTTAATTCTTGGATAACGGGTTTTTTCCCGTATGAAGATCCGAAATACGCTTTTGCTATCGTTATGGAAAAGGGCTCACGAAACAATCTCGTCGGTGCTTCAGCTGTTATGCGAGATATCTCTGATTGGATGTATAGCCATACTCCAGAGTATTTTGGTCTGGCGCCAGTACCTGCTGTTGATGAAACAGCAACAACAACCATTGGATCACTTGGTTTGTAGGGAAAAACTAGAAATACTGTCCTTTTATGTGATTTTAGTGTATGATACGGGGCATTACGCAATTCAATTAGTTTAGATAAAACCCCATGGAAAAAGAATTTCTTTCACAGGAAAAGTATAATGAATTGAAGACAGAGCTTGATTTCCTCAAGAAAACAAAGCGCAAGGAGGTTGCAGAACAGCTCGAATATGCGAAATCTCTTGGAGATTTGTCAGAAAATGCAGAATATCATGAGGCTCGCGATATGCAGGCGTCTGTCGAAGATAGAATCAACAAGCTTGATGCTATTCTTAAATCTGCTTCAATCGTTTCTACTCACTCAGCTGATATTGTTACTGTCGGTTCAACTGTTGTCGTAGAGCGTGCGTCAGACAAGAAATCTATCACCTATACAATCGTTGGTTCAGAAGAAATAGACATTGCAAATAACAAAATCTCAAATCGATCTCCATTTGGCGAGGCTATTATGGGTAAGAAAAAAGGTGATACATTTTCATTTAAAACTCCAAATGGTCTTATTTCTTTCAAAATAGTTTCGTTGAAATAATTATTCATAACTTCTCATTGTCATGGCTTCATTAGAAGAACTGAGAGCCACCCGTTTAGAAAAATTAAACCTGCTTAAGAGTAAGGGTCTTAATCCATATCCAGCTGGAACTGCGCGAGATCACTCTGTAATAGATGTAATCAGTGATTTTGATGCGCTTACGGCATCTGGTAAAGAATTAACGCTTGCTGGGCGCGTTTTGTCTCTTCGTCCTCAGGGTGCGATTACTTTTTTCAACGTATACGACGGCACGGGGAAGTTTCAGGGATTATTGAAAAAAGGCGAGAAAGTTTCTGATGCAGATTTTGATTTATTTGAGACAACAGTAGACATTGGAGACTTCGTCGAAATAACAGGAACTCTTTTTGTTACAAAGAGAGGGGAGAAGACACTTCAAGTTTCCGGTTGGAAGATGCTCACAAAATCTCTTCGCCCACTTCCAGAGAAATGGCACGGTCTTCAGGATGAGGATGAAAAATTCCGCCGTCGCTATTTAGATATTTTGTTTAATGAAGAAGTACGAGACATGTTTGTGAAGCGCAGCAAATTCTGGTCTTCTATGAGAGACTTTCTTGTTAAAAAAGGTTTTATGGAAGTAGAGACGCCTGTCTTGGAAAATACTGCCGGTGGCGCAGATGCAAAACCATTTGTCACACATCACAATGCTTTAGATATGGATGTGTTTCTCCGAATTTCTCCAGAGCTTTGGCTTAAGCGTCTTATGGTTGCAGGTTTCCCAAAAGTCTTTGAAATTGGCCGTATTTTCCGTAATGAGGGAATGGACCCAGAACATGCACAGGATTATTCTCAGATGGAATTCTATTGGGCGTATACAGATTTTAATCATGGTATGGAAGTTGTGAAAGAGATGTATCGTTATATTGCACAGGAAACATTTGGTACACAAAAATTTACTATCAAGGGTTTTGAAGTTGATCTAGAAAAAGAATGGGAAGTATATGATTACACAAAAACTATTTTAGAAAAAACTGGTGTTGATATTTCAAAAGCAACTTTTGAAGAGATTGTAGAGAAATTAAAAACGTTGAAAGTAGAATTCGATACAAAAGGCTTCAATCTTACTCGTGCTATAGATACATTATGGAAGTATTGTCGTAAGCAGATGGGTGGACCTGGATTTCTTATCAATGTTCCAGTTTTCATGGAACCACTTGCAAAGCGTAGTGAAAAGAATCCTGAGCTTGTTGAGCGATTCCAGGTTATTCTCGCTGGTTCTGAGATGGGTAAGGGTTTCAGTGAACTTAATGATCCAATCGATCAGGCGGGTCGTTTTGCGGACCAGACAAAGCTTCGTGAAGCAGGGGATGAAGAGGCTCAAATGTATGATTATGATTTCGTTGAGGCTCTTGAGTATGGTATGCCGCCAACGTGCGGGTTCGGTGTTTCAGAGCGCCTCTTTAGTTTCCTTATGAATAAGCCCGTGCGTGAGTGCCAGCTTTTCCCATTGATGAAACCAAAAAAATAGGTGTTAGGCTTTAGGCGTTAGCAAGAAAGGAAGCTGTGTTTTTTCTCTGTCATTGCGAGGAAGTTTCTGACGTGGCAATCCAGGATTTATGATTTAAAAATAAAGACGAGAGATAAAGAATGAAAAAAATTGCATATATTATTCCCGGATATGGGGAATCCCATTTAAAACAGCGAGGATATAATAAAGTTGCAAAGTTTTTTGAAGCTCGTGGCGTCACACCAATTCATGTTGAAATTGGATGGGGGCGTAATAAACCAGAACGTTTTAGCGAATACGCTGAACAATTTTTAAAACAATATAAAAAACAGAAAGGTGTAGAAACGTACATTCTCGGCTTTTCTTATGGTGCGACCCTTGCATTCCTGACCGCGCATAAAACAAAACCAAAAGCATTTATTTTCTGCTCACTCTCACCTTATTTTGAAGAAGACTTAATACATTTAAAACCATCTTGGGTAAAATGGTTTAGAAAATCTTTCACTGAAAGTGACTATTCGTTTACCAAGCTTGCTCTAAAAATTAAAACGAGAACTTATTTAATTGCTGGGGACGACGAAGGAAAAGAAGTAATGTCTAGGGCAAAAGATGCAAAGAGAAAATTGTGTGATAGTAGTTTAGCTATTGCAAGGGGTGCAAAGCATAAAATTGGGCAAGAAGAATATTTAAAAACCATAAGAAGAGTTATTTCTAAATTGTAATTTTTTAAAAATTTTTCGAGTAGTAAAAATCAGTTTCATTCTATCTTAATTTTCTTGAAAAAACCCTTATTAAATAAGGGTTTTTTCGTCCTTGGATTTGTGGGTGCGTGTGGATAACTTTTGTTGTAAAGTGGGATGAAGTGTTATAGAATTATATGCAAGTGGGACAAAGTGGTATAGAAATTTAAAGAGCGTAGCGATTATAAATTTCATACCCTGTTAAACCACTTGCGAAGCAAGTGATCACAAAATACTTTTTGTGAAGTTTAACAGGGTGAAAGTCTTCTAATTCACTTTGTTCATAAGAATACTTTCATGCTTATAGGCGAATACAAACATACAATCGACGAAAAAAACCGAGTCTCGCTCCCGGCAAAATTTCGCAAAGAACTTGGCAAGAAAATCGTGCTCACACGTGGTCTTGATAACTGTTTGTTTATTTATACAGAAAAAGAATGGGGGAAGATTGCAGAGAAAATTGCCGCTCTCGGTATGGGGCAGGCAGATACTCGAGGCTTCAACCGTTTTATGCTTGCGGGCGCAATAGAGACAGAAGTTGACTCTATTGGCAGAATCCTTCTTCCAGACTTTTTGAAAACATTTGCTCACGTTTCGGAAAAAGTTGTTATCACTGGTGTTCACAATCGTGTTGAGGTCTGGGACGAAAAGATCTGGGGTGAATACAAAGAAAGAATTGAGCGTCAGGCTGACGCACTGGCAGAGAAACTCGGTGACATCGGAATGATTTAAAGAAGTACTTTTTAAAAATTATGATCCACACAAGCGTATTATTAAAAGAATCACTCGGTATCCTGGATATACAAGCCGGCGATGTGTTTCTTGATTGTACTCTTGGTAATGGTGGTCATTCTCTTGCAGTTTGTAATTCATTTGGCGACACAGTTCAAACTGTCGCTCTAGACCTTGATGCGGATGCTATTGCTCGTTCATGGGCACGTTTGGAACAGGAGGGATGCAAAAAGTCTGTTTTTATACAAGAAAGTTTCCGTAATTTGGATATTGCTTTGGACAAGGCGGGTCATCCAACTGCAGATAAAATTTTGTTTGACTTAGGTCTCAGTTCCAACCAACTCGAAGAATCAATGCGTGGTTTTTCATTTCAGAAAAATGAGCCTTTGGTTATGACTTTTAAAAAAGATCCTACTCCAGAAGATATGACTGCGTCAGACGTCGTAAATAGTTGGGAGGAAGAACATATAAAAGATATTTTGTTTGGTTTTGGCGAAGAACAGTATGCGCGTCGTATTGCGCGAGCGATTGTTGAGGCACGAAAAATAAAAAGAATAGACACCACCTTTGAACTCGTAGAAATTATAAAAAACGCAACACCGGTTGCATATCATCACAAGAAAACTCACCCCGCCACCAAAACATTTCAGGCAATCCGTATCGCAGTCAATGACGAAATGGGGGCGCTTACAGAAGGATTACGAAAAGCATACGAGCGAGTATCTGTCGGGGGAAAAGTGGCAGTCATTACATTCCATAGTCTTGAAGACCGAATTGTTAAAAGATATTTCAGGCAGTTGTCAGACGATGAAAAAGTAAAACTTCTCACAAAAAAGCCAATCATCGCAAGTCCGGAAGAAATCAAAGAAAACCCCCGATCACGAAGCGCAAAATTACGAGCAATTACAAAGATAACTCAGACACTTATATGACCCAAAAAATAAAAGAACTCAATACAAAGAAAAATCTATTTAGGGTGCTCGTATCTATTGCTGTGCTTTCTGCGGGAATGTATCTTTTCTTTATGAATAGTGCTGTTTTCAACACTCTTGAACGTGAACGTGCAGGACGAGAGCTTTCTGTGGTCTCTGCAGAAGTTGCTAATTTGGAACAGTCATATCTTTCCCTCAAAAACAATATTACTTTAGCCGTTGCATATGAGAAAGGTTTTAAAGAAGTTTCTCATATCTCGTATGTGTCTAGAAATGCTATGGGTGATGCTGTTGCAATGAGCGATGAGAATTAATTATTTTCGTATTGTACTTATATATTGTGGACTCCTTGCTCTTGCGGGGTTGCTTGTCGGCCGTTTATATTGGCTCCAAGTCATAGAAGGTCAGAAGTATGCGATAAAAGCCGAGCGTCAGTATACAAAACCAAGCACCAATATTTTTAATCGTGGAGCTGTCTTTTTTCAAACAAAAGATAGTACATTGATTTCTGCAGCAACACTTAAATCCGGTTTTACAGTTGTTGTGAATCCTTCAAAAATTTCTAATCCGGAAGCTGTCTATGAAAAGTTGGCACCCATTTTGCTTATAGAGCGAGTAGATTTTCTTACAAAGATAAGTAATAAAAAAGATGTGTATAGAGAAATTGTGAAGCGTGTTGATGTCACGAAAGCCGAGGCAATTTCTGCACTCAAGATTACGGGTGTTAGTATTTTGAAAGAAAATTGGCGTCTGTACCCAGCGGGGTCTCTCGCAGCGCACGCCTTGGGGCTCGTTGGATACAAAGGAAACGAATTTGCTGGTAGGTATGGTTTGGAGCGATTTTATGAGGGGACACTCAAGCGTGATCCAGAAGCACTCTTTGCAAACTTTTTTGCCGAAACTTTTTCCAATGTAAAGAAAACAGTCGGTGGAGAGAGCTCCGAGGGTGATGTTGTCACGACTATAGAACCAACAGTAGAAGATTTTCTTGAAAAAGTTCTTGCGAGTACTACGGATAGATACAAATCGAAAAAGACCGGTGGAATTATTATTAATCCCACTACTGGCGAAATATACGCTATGGGTGTTTATCCAACATTTGACCCGAATAACCCTCAGGTGGAAAAAAATGTTTCAATATTTTCAAATCCACTTGTTGAGAATGTGTATGAGATGGGTTCTATTATAAAACCCCTTACGGTATCTGCAGGTCTTGATGTTGGTGTTATTACCCCGAAAACGACATATTTTGATCAGGGCTGGCTCACCTTAAATAAGGCAACGATTTCAAATTATGATCACAAGGGGCGCGGTGTCGTAACTATGCAACAAGTTCTTAATCAATCCTTGAACACTGGTGTGGCGTTTGTCGTGAAGGCTATGGGCAAAGAGCGTTTTGCTCAATATATGTTAAACTTCGGTTTGGGTGAAAAGACTGGAATAGATTTGCCAAATGAGTCGTCGGGTCTTGTTACAAATTTAAGAAGTCCTCGAGATCTCGAATATGCAACCGCCTCATTTGGACAGGGTATTGCGATGTCACCCATGGCCACAACTCGGGCTCTGTCTGCGCTCGCAAACGGAGGCAAGCTCGTTACACCTCACCTTGCGAAAAAAATAAATTATTCCATCGGTCTTTCTAAGACGCTTACATATCCAGAGGGTGCCCAGGTAATAAAGAAAGAGACCGCTGATACTATTACAAAAATGCTTGTGACTGTAGTTGACGAAGCCCTTGCAAACGGTAAGGTGAAGAATCCCCGCTATTCTGTAGCAGCGAAAACGGGAACTGCACAGATAAGTAATCCAGCGGGGGGATATTATACTGATAGATATTTACATTCATTCTTCGGATATTTTCCAGCCTCAGCTCCCAAATTCCTTGTTTTCTTGTATACTGTTGAGCCTCAGGGAGTTCAGTATGCATCAGAGACACTCACGCCATCCTTTATGGAGTTGAGTAAGTTTTTGCTCAATTATTATGAAGTTCCGCCAGATAGATAAGAACATATATTATTAAGACATTTAATACACAGCACAACATGAAATCACTATTCAAAAAAATCGTCGTCGGGATACTCACATTTGAGGCGCGTCTTGTGTTGTCGAGATATCATCCTACCGTCGTTGCTGTAACGGGTAGTGTTGGCAAAACATCTGCTAAGGATGCTATATATACTGTTTTGTCCGCGAGCCTTTTTGTACGTAAGAGTGAAAAAAGTTTCAATAGTGATGTTGGAATCCCTTTAACAATTCTCGGTTGTCCGAATGGTTGGAATGACCCTATTCAGTGGATAAAAAATATTATTTCAGGTTTATGGCTTATTCTTTGGAAACATGAGTATCCAAAATTACTTATTTTAGAAGTGGGTGCAGATAGACCTGGGGATATACGCAAGGTGTCGCAATGGCTTAAACCTGATGTAGTTGTCCTGACTCGATTTGGTAGTGTTCCAGTACATGTAGAATATTTTTCATCTCGTGAGGAACTTATTGAAGAAAAAAAGTGGCTTGTTACAGCACTGAAAAAGTCAGGTACTCTTGTGTATAACAATGATGATGAAGATGTAGTAAAAATTGCTGATAGCATGCAGCAGAAAAAACTATCTTTTGGTTTTTCGTCAGACACCGACGTGAAATCTTCTTATGATCAGGTCATATATGAAGATGCTTTGCCTACGGGAGTTTCTTTTAAGGTAGAGTTTAACAATGGTAATAGTATGCCAGTTCGTATTCTTGGCGGGTTGGGAAAGCAACAGATTTATCCTGTATTGGCAGGGCTCGCTGTTGCACGTGCTTTTGATATTAATATGGTATCTGCGGTAGAGGCTTTTGCAGAGCATCATGGACCTCGTGGAAGAATGCGCGTTATGCCTGGAATACAAAACAGTGTGATTATTGATGATACGTACAATTCCTCTCCTGTAGCATTAGAAGAAGCTCTTGTAACATTAAAGAGTCTTGAAATAAAGGGAAAGAAGATTGCTGTCCTTGGTGATATGCTTGAGCTGGGAAAATACTCAGCAGAAGCGCATCGTAAAATAGGTGCTATCGTAGCAACGTGTGCTGACATTTTAATTGCGGTAGGAATTAGATCAGAATTTTTTGCCGAAGGTGCTCGTGGAGCGGGAATGACTGATGAATGTATAATCCGTTTCGGAGATTCTGTAGATGCTGCAGAAAAAATTGTAACTATTGTAGGGCCCGGTGATGTGGCGCTTGTAAAAGGTTCTCAGTCTACCCGTATGGAGCGAGTCAGTAAGGCACTTATGGCACATCCAGAACAGGCCGGGGAATTACTTGTCAGACAGGAGGGGGAATGGGGGAAGCGGTAGGGTTCACCTCCATTTCACTTATGGGTGTATACTTAGGCAAGCAAAGTTCTAACCTTTTAAGGAGAGGAGCTATGGAGTCTCAGGAGCGAGAGCATTTGCCGTGCGCGGTGTGGCCCTGGTGTCGAATGTCTTGTATTGAAAGGAGGAGGAAGTTGAATGTTATAAAAATCAGTCCAGCACTTGAAGTGTATTGTTTTTATGTATCACTAGAAATTTCAGTTTCTTACAAGATTTATATGTTATAGTTATGCACAGAAATTAGATGTGGTGAAATAAAAATTTATGTTAAAATTATCATGAAGTTTAGGAGTGCTTTTGCATATGATCACAAATAGAATTTTTTTAAAAAATAAGAGAGCTATTTTAATCTTTGCCATTGTAATTACAGGCATCTCTCTTGGCCTGTTTAAAGTTTCTAATTTCTTAAATCGCAATTCACCACAAATCTCGCAATCCGTCTCAGTTGTGAAAGGTCTTGCTGTTTCCCAGCGTCCCGCTGTTCCTGGGCAACCTATTTCTTGGACAGTCAAGGTGAGTGCTTCGGCAATAAATGCCGGTCAGCATCTTCTTGAAATTCCGAAAAGCGCGGAGCAGGTTAAAATAACCTCAGTAAATAAATCCCAAACAAAGAAACTTTCTGCTTCGGAAAAGGTCTCTAACATATCTTCGACCCTTACGGCAGTCGATAGAAAGAAGCTCTCCGAACTTTCAAAGCAGAATGCAGAATCTCCCACATCTCTTGTTTTGGCAGAGTCTTTGAAAAATCAAAACGATGCAAAGGCTAAACTCTTGGCATTAGAACAGCGTCGTTCTTCCGCGGGTTTTTTTGGCCGTATGTGGTATACACTTGCGGGGTCTTTGAGTCAGTCAATGACCGCTTCTGTGGAGGATGCAGTTACGTCAACTGGGCCAGCAGAAACTCCCGCACCAGAAGTAACAGTAATAGATATCACTCCAGAAGCTCCTGCTATACCAAAGCCGGTTCAATCTGAATCTACCCCATTAGATAATCCAACCTCGTCCGACGAGGATCTAACGGGTTCTACAGACACATCTACTCAAAACACAGATCAAATGCCTGTGACGCCACCTGAAGAATCAGAAACTCCGACAAATACTACGTCCGTCACGCCAGAATCAACACCACCAAACACTTCAGTATCAACATCGTCTGATACTAATGAGCCTGATCAAATAATATCGGCACCTTCCGCTACTTCTACAACTACGGCCACTACATCTCCATCTTCAGATATATCGTCAAGTTCTGGTAGCTCGCCTACTTCATCAGGGGGAACCCTGAGAAGTTCTTCCAAGCCAGAAACCGCGACCACTTCCACGTCTACTTCTACACGAGCCATCCCAGCTTCCGCTACCACCACTCTTGTAGTCACTGAGGATGTTCTTGTTGAATACGAAACCCCCGCTCCAACCATCGCTGAAGCCACTACTGATACCGGCAAAATTGTCACTGTCTCTGACGATGCATCCGGTGTAGCTGGAACACATACCACCAATGTCCTTGCATTCACTAATATCCCTGAAATATATAAAGTGGGGCAGGAACACAAGATACAGATCAAGTGGCTCAATAATGACAATCAAGAAATGGAGTTCCACGCCTTTGATTTAAACAAAAACGGCAAACTTGACTACGTGGAATGGACTGTTCCACATCTTTCCACACAAACATTTGAAATCATTTTTATTACCAAAGCGCTTGAACTTGATGAAAATGGTGAAATTTTTGGTGACATTTATGATGACGTCAAAGACCAAGACAATACATGGGCTTCCATATCTCTCGGACATACTGTGCGTGTTACGTTTGAGAAATTCCTGACAAGAGAGAATGACAATACTATATATGCTAAATCTACCACAGTCGGTACATCAGCACAGATTGAAGTATATCCAGTGTATGATGGCGTACGAAGCGCCGAACGGGTAGCAATCTTTGACTCCATTGATAGTGAGAAAATATACAAAGTTATTCTAACTGGTCTTTTAAAATCCACCGATGTATTTGATTTGAAAGTTGTGGGTGGGGGAGTAGACATAGACTTCATCGTTGATCCAAGCCCGATCACTGTTACTGATACGTTTGACAACTCTAGCAAAATCGCTTCCGCAATTAATGTCACTGTGGATACTGCCAATGGGCAAGTCATCCTTGCTGCTGCTTCCACATGGACATGTGGTTCGCCACTTTTTGACTCTCGTGACGGTAAGAGCTACAACACTGTACTTATCGGCAGTCAGTGTTGGATGCAACAAAACTTAAACATAGGAACAATGGTTACTTCCTGTATGAATGGATATGTTGGCACGTGTACCACAGGTGGCAGTACTGTGCGTAACCAGGGGACGAGTACCAGCACAATTCAAAAATATTGTTATAACGATACTGAGCTAAACTGCACAAATAACGGCGGCTTCTATCAATGGGATCAAGCTATGGGAGGCTCCACCACGCTTGGCGCACGAGGTATTTGTCCTGCTGGTTGGCATATCCCAACCCATGACGAGTTTACTCTTCTGGAGCGAACGACGTGTACATCGGGTAGCTGCGCCACAGATTTTCCGTATGATATTACCACCACCGGCTGGAGAGGTACAAATGAAGGTACGACTTTGAAAAATGTAGCGGGATTGTTTAGAGGCCTCCTCACCGGCTACCGCAATACCGATGGCTCCTTCCTCAATATCGGCGCAGGAGCCGTCTTGTGGTCGTCTCTGCAGAGTGGTGGCTCGGCTTGGAGGCGTGCCCTGAATTCAGGCAACGCCACTGTGCACCGGGCCACGAACGCAAAGGCGTACGGTTTCTCGGTGCGCTGCCTTAAGGACTGATTCCCATAAGACTGCGCTGCTTCAGCGCAGTCTTATGGGACAATCCGACTATTTGTCTATTTGACTATTTCCCCTCGGTCTTTGCGAGGCCTTGCGAAGCAATCCATTTTTTCTATTGTCTTTGCGAGCGTCCTCGCATGGCAATCCATTTTAAATAAGACTGGATTGCTTCATGAATACATTCGCAAAGACAGATCTTTATTTTCCGACTTTCTCCCTCCGTCTTTGCGAGTGGCAACAAATAAATCTATTTCTTTCTGCCCCCTCCGTCTTTGCGAGGCTCTGCGAAGCAATCCATCTTTTTTTCTCTTGTCTTCTCTTTCTCCGACGAAGCAATTCAGTATTTTTAATTTAAAAAAGTTTGTGGCCATATACGATACCTTACCAGTTTATAAAGTTAGTTATGATTTTTTGTTAGACTTATTCAAATTCACCAAGAATTTTGATAGGGAATATAAATATACTATTGGCGAAGATTTAAAAAAAGAAACGACGCAGATGATTGCAAATATCTATCGTGCAAATAGTAGCCAGTCCAAATGGGCGCTATTGCAGTCTGCTAGAGAAAACTTGGAGGTGGTGCGATTATATTTGAGACTTATCAAGGATCTTAAACAAATAAATCTAGATAAGTTTATTGCTCTTAACGAGAAAATAGAATCCGTTTCTAAACAATTATGTGCGTGGCAAAGTTCAAGTAAGTAATAAGAGAAGATGGACTGCTTCGTAAGACTCGCAGAGACAGACCTTCTGTCTTTGCGAGCGTACTCGCGCGGCAATCTATCTTAGTTTAATTCAAAACACTGGATTGCTTCAGGAATACCTTCGCAAAGACGGAGGGGAAGTAGTCTTTGCAAGAAGCTTCTGACGAAGCAAACCATCCCCAAATATTTCAAAATATATAATCCAGGATATAATGTAAATATGGACAAAACGCCATGTGTGTACATTCTTGCAAGCAAGAAAAATGGAACTTTGTATACAGGTGTAACAAGTAATTTAGTTAAAAGGGTCTATGAACATAAGAATAATGTAATAGAGGGTTTTACTCAGAAATATAATGTACACACTCTCGTTTATTATGAAGTTGGCGAATCAATGACAAGGGCAATAGAACGGGAAAAACAAATTAAGGCGGGGTCTAGGAAAAAGAAGATATTTTTGATTGAAAGTAAGAATCCAGAGTGGAAGGATTTGTTCGATGGGTTGTTGTAATTAAAATTGGCTGTCATTGCGAAGTGTCGCTCGGGTGTCTGTTCCGTCTTTGCGAGAAGGTCTTCCGACGACGCAATCCAGAAATCTTGGACTGCCACGGATTGGTACATCCTCGCAGAGACGGAGTAAATGTCTTTGCGAGGGGCTATAGTAAATGACACCCGTGAGCGGTGTAATCCCGTGGCAATCCAGTTTAATTTTGGCCAGAACCACCTGAAGCTACGGCGCAGATGGGAGCGCCATAACTAGTCCAATAATCCTCTCGTCTATATGGCGAGGAATAAAATATGATTTTCAGAATATTTTTTTGAAAATTATGTAACTTTTGTTTTCCGTTTAGGTCAGCAGAAGCAATAAAGTGGTTATTTTTATGTCAGGCCTCCTCACCGGCAACCGCAATACCGATGGCTCCTTCAACAATATCGGCACAGAAACGAACTTGTGGTCGTCTCTGCAGAGTGGTGGCTCGGCTTGGAGACGTAACCTGAATTCAGGCAACGCCACTGTGAACCGGAACACGAACACAAAGACGAACGGTTTCTCGGTGCGCTGCCTTAAGGACTGGATAACAAAAAACATGGTACTCTTAATTTAAGGTTGCCATGTTTTTTATTCACTTGTAGTGATTTATTTTTTTCTCTGTCATTGCGAGCGATAACGAAGCAATTCAGTTTTGAATTAGAATAAGATGGACTGCTACGGATTACCTCGCAGAGACGGAAGAGGGTGGGGAATAAAAAAATTTTCTGTCTTTACGAGAAGGTCTTCCGACGTGAGGAAGTGAAAGTCTTCACTTCCGCAAGACTCAGTGATCCGCCTCAGGCGGACAATGAGTGTACAGTTCCTGTAAGGAAGCAATCCAGTTGTTCTCCTAGTCTTTATTTTCCATCTTTACTATGAATACTAAAAATGTTTTACATGATCTTTTTAAAGCTTACTATGATGCCCGCAGAAACAAACGTGGCAGTATGAGTACGATGTCTTTTGAAAGAGATTATGAGAAAAAACTACTTCAACTTGGTCAGGAAATTGTTAGTGGGTCATATAAAATAGGTCGTAGTATATGTTTTATTTGTTTTAAGCCTCTGCAAAGAGAAATTTTTGCCGCTGATTTTCGGGACAGGATTATCCACCATTTTGTTTATAATTATATCAATCCAATTTTTGAGAATTTATTTATTAATGACAGCTATAGTTGTAGGGTTGGAAAGGGAACCTCGTATGGAATTAAAAGGCTAGATCATTTTATTCGCTCATGTTCCAAGAATTACACGCAAGATTGTTATATTCTTAAATTAGATATACAAGGATATTTTATGTCTATAGATAAAAATATTTTATATAAAAAAATTGAGGAAAGGGTGGTGTGTATGAAAAATAATTATAGCTTTGACGTTGCATGGCTATTGGCACTTATTCATCAAATTATATTTCATGACCCAACAAAAGACTGTGTTGTGAAAGGAAAGAGAGAAAATTGGCAAGGATTGCCAAAATCCAAAAGTCTATTTGGAGCAAAACCAGATACTGGTTTGCCTATTGGTAATCTCACTTCACAATTATTTGGAAATGTATATCTTAATGAATTTGATCATTTTATGAAATACAAGCTTGGGTGCGTGTATTACGGGCGGTATGTAGACGATATTGTCATTGTTCATTCTGATAGAGAATATTTGAAATCAATTATTCCTATTATCAAAAAATATTTACAGGATGAATTATTTCTTGAATTGCATCCCAAAAAAATATATGTTCAAGATTTTCGGAAAGGCGCGTCTTTCTTAGGTGCAGTTTTAAAGCCGTACCGTACATATATTCGTAATAGAATAAAGGGAAATTTTTATAAGAAAATTCAGGATTGGAATCGCCTTTTAGTTGAAAGTGACTCAAAATTTATTGAAAATCATCAAGTTAAATTTGTTGCAAGTATGAATTCATATTTGGGCATGTTGTCGCAGTTTGACACATTCAAACTGCGAAAAAAGCTGTGGGTAGAATGTGTATCTCCAGATTTTAAAAAAGTTATCCACATAACGGAAAATTACCGTAAGATTATTTCCCAAAATAGAGATATAATAAGAGAAATAAAGAGGTAAAAAACTGAGATGTTTCCTTGTAAAAAAACCATATTACACAATCTAGTATTTTTCCTTGTTTTTGCGGTGTTTTTTGTGTTACCAGGTAATATTTTTGCAACTCCATTTTTTGAAGGTGGTGCCATAACATCAAATAACTTTCTCCCAATAAGTGGTACATCAATAATAAACAGTGTTAGCTATAGCGCGTCTAGTATCCCCGCTGGAACCAGTCTCAAAATTCAATTTAGTTATGACGGTAACAGTTGGTACAATTCCTCTGGTGTAAAAGATAGCTGGAGCACTCTTTCTCTTGGAACAAATACGATTGATTTATCTGGTCTTGGATGGAAGAAGGCGTACTTTTTTTACAAGGTTTGGTTTGTTTCAGACGGCTCTGCAACTCCAGTGTTAGATTCTGTCAGTGTCGCATTTACTTCCTTTGAGGGCACATATTACACGTATTCTTCGGATGGAACGTTGGTTTCAAATGATCTTTTGACTGTGGACGGGGTGTCATCAATAAACAGTTTTAATTATGTAGTCTCTTCTATTCCGCCAAATACGGGAATTCAAATTCAATTTAGTCATGATGGTAACAGCTGGTATAGTTCTGCGGGTGTTTCTAATGCATATGACACTTTGTCGGCGGGAACAAATTCTATTGATCTCACCGCTCTTGGTTGGGCTGGGTCACATTTCTTTTATAGAGCAGTTTTTACATCTGATGGAAATAGTACTCCAGTTCTAGATTCTGTCAGTCTCAACTACACTTCCAATAATTATTACTGGGTTGGACCGGCTGGTGGAAATTGGAATAATGGCGCTCATTGGTCCGCGGTCTCTGGTGGTGCTGGAGGTATTGGTGTGCCAAGCTCGGCGGATACTGCTATTTTTGATGCAGGGGATACGGATTCTGTTACCGTTGATACAAATATTAGTGTTGGGAATATCAAAATTAATTCTGGGTATGCAGGCATAATCACACAGACGGCAAGTTCTACTATCATGACAGCCGGAGTGCTTTCTCAAAATGCCGGTACATTGATATTAGTTAGTTCCAACACAATTACTGGTGGGGTGACTTTGAATGCTGGCACGTTGCGTATCAATAGTGCGGGTGCTATTGGCACAAGTACACTCACGATTGGAGGAGGAACAATTGACAATACGTCTGGTTCTCCTATTACGCTCTCAAATAATAACGCCCAAAGTTGGAATGGCGATTTTACTTTCGCAGGAACAAATGATCTCAACCTTGGCACAGGAACAACTACACTTACTGCAAATCGTATTGTTACGGTTAATGGTGCAAGCTCAACTCTCACTGTGGGTGGTGTAATAACAGGTGCATATAGCCTGACAAAAACAGGCGCTGGCGGTCTTGTTCTTGATGGAGTAAATACATATCTGGGAGGCACAACACTTGCTAGTGGCACACTCACTACCCACAATTCTTCCAGTCTTGGTACTGGAGCGTATTCTCAAACGGGTGGCGCGCTTAAAGTTTCTTTGACGGGTATTCTTAATGGAGATTTTGTTGTTAGTGGAGGCACTGTAGATTTTCTTGGAGAGAGTATCTTTGGAGGTTTAATGACGCTCTCTCCTGGGGTTACCGCGGTATTTAATGATACAAGTTATAACAGAGGGACTATAAACGGTAATGTAAAATTTCCGTTTATTTTAAATGGTACAGCGACACTTTCTGGGAGTATGGTGTGGGGAACAACTACGGGAAGTGTGAAAGGAACAGTAGATGATATTCTCGCAAGCCACTGGATCTTCCGAGATACTAGCTTTAATACTGGAATTATAAACGTCGCTTCGAGCAGTACTGTAAAGTTTTATAATAATAGTTATAACAGCGGTAGTTTAACTGTCGCTTCTGGTGGAGTGGTAGATTTTTACAATAGTAGTTCAAATGATAACGGAACTATCTCTGTTGCTTTAGGTGGCATGGTAAATTTTCACGACAGCAGTGTTAGTGAAAATAGCACACTCTCAATTGCTTCTGGAGGAGAAGTAAATTTCTATGACAGCAGTGCAAATAATGACGGCGTGGCTACTGTTTTTTCAGGCGGTACTATTGGTTTCCATAACTATAGCTACAACAATGGTACTGTAAATGGCAACGCTGTTTTCCACGACGATGTTTCGCAAAATATAGGTACAGTTACAGGATCTACAACTCGTCAATACAACATCAATGCAAGTACCACGCGTAACTTCACTACCGAAGGAGGTCATAACGATTGGATTATTATTGCGAAGGGTGTCGTTGTAGATATCTCTAATGCAATTTACAATGTTGCCACGAACATTTTTAAAGCCTTGAGCGACGGGTTCTTTTTCTTTGGACAAAATAGTTCTGGCGGTCCTGTAGTTCCTCAAGTCTCTGTCACATCGCCAGTGTCAGGAGTGAGTACAATAAAATGGACGCCATCTATTTCGTGGGACGATTCTGTTGTGTGCGAGTACAAGATAGATAATGACACCTCGTATCATTCTCTCGCATGTTCCAATAATGGTTCTGATATCCCACGTCCCACAGCTACTGCTCACACTCTATTTTTGCGCGGCACAGACGCTCGTGGAAATGTGAGTGAGAAATCTCTTTCTTTTACATACGATAACAGAGTGCCAATATACACGATGTGCGGAGCTGATCTACTCGATGAATCTACCCGTCCATTTTATTATCTTCAAGGGAACGTAGACGGTAATTGTGTGGTTACGGCAAATAATATAGAGCTTCGAGGTGCAGAGACTACGTCATCTACTGGGTTCAGTGTGGCTGGAGACGTGATTGCAAATGGTCTTAATATCAACCTTAAAAATATTATAGTTTTGGGGACAGTTTCAACAAACGCAACAACTACGGGAGGGTATGCTGGTAATATTATTATTGAAAATTCTACCGTCGCTACAACAACTGCCAATGGCGCTGAAGGTGGTGCAAATATTGATGGTGGAGATGGTGGAGATATTACTATAGCAACATCAACTACGGGTGTAATTATGGCTAACGGAGGTGACCCGATTCACAATGGTGGTGATGCCGGTCTCATAACCATTACGTATTCAATTGCCTCAGCGAGCGGAACCCCAATTTATGCAAACGGTGGAGACTCTGTTGGTTGTGGGGATGGCGGTTCTGGTGGTGACGTTAATCTCACTAATACTTCTGGGTATGTGGTTACTAACATAAAGGGTGCCGATGCTATTCCTCCTGAAAATTGCACTCCAAGTGGTAAATCACAAGGTAGTGGTGGCAGTGTACAAACTGTCGGTGTCTATCATCCACCCGGTTGGACCGCACCTGCTCCTGTTGCTACACCTGCAACACGCAGTGGTACTACTCTTGCTTCCATAGTGAAGAACCTCATGGATCGATACTCCTTTGGTGATACAAAAACACCTCTTGTCATCCCTGTTGCTTCCGTTAAACCTGTCACTTTCAAACCACTTCCAACCTTCGGTGGCACCGGCATCCACAGCTTCTCCTTTGAATCAATCATTGGAAAGTTCCTCTTTGCACCACTCTCATTTGCAGGCTACCCACAACTCACGTCATATCTTGCAGCTCAAGGCTTGAAAACTCAACAAGATCTCTTCCTCAAGAAAGACAAGACTACTGCACTCCCACTTCCAAAGTTAAACAAAGACATCCCTGATGGATTACTCATGGTTTCAGCTAACAACACTCCTGTTCCACTTACAGCACGTTACAGCACACAGTACACACTCGTAGAGGCTGCTACAGTACAGGCAGGTGCACCACTGACTATTTCACTTTACCCAACTACGAAGGGAATAGTCACAGCTACATTCAACAACACAACCTATACATTCAAGAAACTCGGGACAACATCATTACTCAGTATCACACTCACTGCTCCTACCACGACTGGTACCTACATACTCAAAGCTACAGGAGCACCATTGCCATTGTCACTGACTGTAGTGAAAGCAACGCAGACAACAAAGGCACCATCAACACCAACACTTCTGGAGAAGGTGAAGAAGCAGAGTGTGTGGGGGGTGTTGAAGTTTTGGAAGTAATGGGTGTCATTTCTAGCGTCTTCGCGCGGCAATCCAGAATCCTGGACTGCTTCGCAAAGCCTCGCAGAGACGGAAGGGAAAGAAAAGTATTATCATATATTATCAACCAATTTTTAATCATATACATAACTATGAATTTTCAATCAGGACTTTTAGAAAAAACACGTCTCGTATCAAATGTACTCATGGTGCTGCTTCTTGCAGGTAACATCTTCTTTAGTATTCAGTATGTTTCAGGTATTAATCAAGCAAGTACACAAGAAGATGCAAAGGCCGCAACACGCTACCAAACATCTCACTTCCTCAAGTACTTCATTGATACCGTACTCAACACCACCGGACCTATCTCCTTTGAAGACCGTGTGAAGCTTGAGAATGATATCCGTCAGATCCATGATGCAGACTTAATCGCCCAGTGGGATGCCTTCGTTGCAAGTACTAACACCAAAGACGCTCAGGCGAATGCAGTGAAGCTTATGTCTATGCTGACGAACAAGATGTTGTAGAAGGAATAAAAAACCGCTTTTAAGTGATTTTCTCTTTAATAACCTTGGCCGATTAACACACAATCTTTTTAAGAAGGGAGAAGTAGTTTGCTAATGAATTTTCGAACTGCGGTTAAAAATTTAAATAAAGAATTACGAGCTAAACATCCTACTACTTTTAGTAGTTCGTGGATATTAATAAATACTCCCGCTGTATATAACTATATACGGTTGAATTTTAGAACTGAGAATGGTGATATAGATTGGGATAAAGTAACAGTTGCTTTAGATCGAGAATTTCAGAGGAAATGGGTTAGGTACAGATGTAGACAAGTGAGACAATATGAAAATCAAACTGAGGTTGATTGCATATTAAATAAATACAAAGATAAACTGTATGTTTTCTTTGCAGCCTTAAATAAGAAGGATCAACGCTTAAGAGATAAAATTATTATCAGTCTTGTTCGAATGGCACAGAAAGGTAATACTTTAGCTCAAAATACACTTACATATTGGATAAAGTTTATTGTCGATGATTGGATTGATAAATATCCTCAAATATGGCGATGGAGGGGTTTTTCAGATCCTGTGGAGGATAAAATTGCAGGTTGTGTTCGTTGTTATCGATACACAGGTACTTTTTTAGGATATCTCTTTAAGACTCTTGAATATTCAAGCAAAGCTTTAAAACCACTGTATTCCTTAGACGATCCTGTGTTAGATGGATCGAAAACGAGAATTGATTATGTAATTTTAGAACAGGAATAATTTATTTGAAGATACAAAAAGTTCGATGTCCCTGAAGGGTACAAAATTTACATAACGAAAAAAGCCTTAAAAATTAAGGCTTCTCGTGCTAGCTGTTGATGGTGACCTTACGGGGAATCGAACCCCGATTTAAGCCTTGAGAAGGCTCCGTCCTAACCGTTAGACGATAAGGCCAATATTATAATCTACTTAAAATCTTTTCTTTTTCAAAATGGCCACCTTTTATTTCTAGCTCTCTTTTTCTAGCTATTTGAATGCTTGTGTACGCTTCGTAGTATACAAGATTAAATGGTTTTCTGCCTTTTGTTGACTTTACAAAACCAGAATTATGTTCAGCAAATCTTTTTAGTAGGTCGGTGGTTGAACCAACATAGAACTATTTAAATTCTCTACTTTTTATAATGTACACATAATTCATAACAATTTTCTTTCTAACCGTTACCTGTCTACCGCCAGGTAGAGACGATAAGGCCAAAGAGACAAGCAACACTATAGCATATTTTTCTAAAAAATGAAGCAGGACATGCTAAATTACTTATCCACAGATATGGCTTTTGATGCGCGTATTCTAGTCAATAGCTTGGACGGGATTTGTAATTAATTGCATTGGCGCGCGAAGTAAAATTCCCATGTGTAACCGTTCGTTGTTGTAGTATTTTAAATACATCCT
>JBAZVT010000012.1:0-27182 GCA_041660745.1 Minisyncoccota bacterium
CGTAAAATAATCAAGACCTTCGCAACACTTCTAATGGTGTTTGGTAATTAATACCCATATGAATTCTTTCTGTATTGTAATACAACAGATATTTTCTGAGTGCCGTTTTGAAATGAGAAATGGTGTGGGTTGTGCGGTCAAAACATTCTTCCTGCACAGTTCGATTAAACCTCTCGATATGCGCATTGTCGTTGCACTGCCTTACTCTAGAATGACGATGGGCAATATTCATGGAAAGCAATCTGTGTGTGAATCGTATTGAAAATTCAGCACCATTGTCTGTTTGGATCATTTCAAATGGAAATGAAGCTGTTGTCTGTGCTCGTTTCAGAAACCGTACACTTCCCATTGCGCTAATTCGTTCAACTACTTCCGCATATGCCCAGCGTGAGAAGAGGTCAATGAGTGTGTACACATATATTCTCGTGCCATCTGGTGCCATGATATGTACCGTATCAGCCTGCAACAAAGCCCCTGCATGCGTTGCTGTGGGTCTGGGAGTTGCATCGTGAGGTCGTTTCCATACAGAACGTTTCTTGAGTAATCCTAAGCGATCAAGTGTTCTCTGAACTGATGGTAGACTGACAGAAAATCCATCACGCTTCAGTTCATGATATATGTGTTGACCACATCTTCTACGACCGATTCTTTTTCGCACAATTGCAGCAACGATGTCTTTGTGGAGAGCTGTTGGACTCGTGTGAGGTCTCGAAGAACGTGTTGGTATCGGATATCGACCACTGGAAACATCCTTTATGCACCACCGTGAGATCGTGCTCGGTTCCACACCAAATCGTCGTGCCACTTTCCGTATGGACCAGTGGTGACACTTAACCAATGTGACAGCATCGGCTCTAACCTGAGGCATGTGTGGGTTTATTGAATATGGCATATATCTATTTTACGTGAGGGTGTTGCAAAGGTCATGATACATTACGGTGTTTTGACAAAACGATTTACAATGATAATGTGTTAATGGTAAGGAAGGGTTCCTTTTACTCAAACATCGAAGGGGGCGCATACAATGGTACTGCTGAAGCAATGTGTTGTAGGGCTTCTCATCGTTGCGATGGTAGCCATTATCCTGACAATATTCCTCGCTTCTATGTGGGGATCAGGGGAGACTTGGAAAACAAGAGCACAGGGGTTTGCTTTCTCTTGTTTTTTTACCGGGGGTTACTATTTCCCTGTGTACTGGTGCGTACGATTCTTTCCTTGAGTGGGTTCGGGGCCTGCCCTCCCCACCCACCCCAACACCCAAGTGCATCCAGCTGCACTTGGGTTGTTTTTTATTCAAAAATTTTAAAAAAACAAAAACACGATAACTTTCAAATTATCGTGTTTTTGTTTTTTGTTAACATGTGGTGGCATTAGCCTATAAGCGCCAGAACCATTCCAGTGAGTGCAAAGAAAATTCCGATAACCCAATATCTCATGGTGACTTTGTATGCAGGCCAGCCGATTGCCTCAAAGTGATGGTGAATTGGTGCGATGAGAAATATTTTTTTGCCGCCTCGAAACTTTTTCGAAAACATTTGAATAATATTTGAAAGAGATGTTGCGACAAGTGGAAAAGCAATGATTGGTAGAACGAGAATTCCGTATCCTCCGTGACCAGTTACATTCCCGGCAGAGTCTGTCATAAAAGCAACTACCGCAAGCGTGACTGTAAGTGCCATACTGCCTGTTTCTGTCATATAAAAACGTGCTGGTGGAATATTAAACCAAAGAAATGCAAGTATTGCCCCCACCATAACTGCGCAGAATGCGGCGAGGTTTATTTGATCCTGGAAATATGCAATTCCCGCATACGAAGAGAATATTGCTGCAAATATACCCCCTGCTAAACCGTCTATACCATCTATGACGCCTCCTGAATATATGAATATAGTGACAAGGACGAAGAATGGAACGAAGAACCATCCGAGTGATAAATTGTCGGCGATAAAAGGAAGGCCGATACTTGAAACACCGAGTTTTGCATAAAACCACCAGCCACAAAAGAGTGCGATAAGTCCTACAATGAGAAGGCGTTTTTTTAATGATAGTCCTCCTGCAGCATTGTCCTTGCTTCCCTTCACGTCCATATAATCATCAATGAGTCCGACAATTGCACCAGTCAATAATGTAAATAGCGGAATCCATGTTTGGTTTCTGCTCAAGAAATCTAGTTTTGTTGTAAGATCCCCAGGGAAAATTTTTGAAATGAGCCAGATGCCAATGATTGTAAATGTGGCACTTGCCCAGATAACAACACCTCCCATTTTTGGGGTGCCGACTTCACGTGTCTTGTGAAGCTCGTTAAAAACAGGAGTTTCTTTTCCATCAATGGTCATTTTTCCAGCCTTCTTTTTCCACATCTCGTTCTTGTATAGAAAATGAGTTACAATCGGTGTGATGATTATGCCAATTAAAAACGCGATTGCTGATGGTGCAAAAACTTTGACGACATTTCCAATGACAATTGATGAAAGCATGTGTAATGGTGTTAATTATTCCATTCTGCAGTGGTAAGACTATTTTCATACTCTACCATGTATTTTCGGGTTAATCTAATGAGAGTGTTCATATCTTCAAAGCGTTCATCGAATGTGGATCCGAGCACGACAGCGACAAATGGCATTTCGGTATTTCCTGCAATAAAAGCCATGGCAAGATTTCCTCCCGCAATATCGGTGAAGCCCGTTTTTGAGGCGATGATACCAGGTAGCGTTTTTACAAGAGGATTGGTATTGATTGCTGTGTGATGTTTGTTATTTTCGGAAGTAAATTCTGCCCGACTTTCCGCTGTCGTACTGAATATTGTTGGAAAATTTTTGACACCATGCCAGAGCATAACCGCAACATCGTGTGCAGATCCATATGCACCATTGGTACCATCCTTGGTATCTAAACCTGTAGGGTTAAAAAAGTGTGTGTGAACCAGGTTAAGACTAGTAGCCTTTTTGTTCATCGCATCAACGAAAAAGTTTTTTCCTACGGCGAGATTTTCAGTGTTCGCCATTGAACTACCGATATGTGACGCAACTGCTTCCATTGCATCGTTCGAAGATACACTGAGGGCAAATGAAAGAATGTCACGAATCTTCCAGTTTTCTCCTGAGAATAGGCCGTTGTCGCCTTCAACATTGAGAAATTGTCGATCTACGGTGATGATTGTAGACGTAGAATATTCTGAAGCAACAATTGCCGTCATGATTTTTGCAACTGAAGCAAGAGGAAGTTCTAAATCAGCATTTTTCTCATAGAGCGTCTCTCCTGTGGTGGGATCAAAAACGAAAACAGCTTGTGCTGTGGTCGATGCCGTATCAAAAACACTCTTTTCTTTTACAATCAATACGGGTTTTTGCTCGTAGGGCTTTCTTGAAACTTCTTGTGCAGACAAATATGCCAATATGGAAAAAATTCCCACAAAGGCGATTAAAAAAAGAATCAGTATTTTGTAAAAATAATTTTTTTTGAAGGGCATACAAGATTAGATTCCTGTTAGGTTTTGTTCATCTTGCGGCCGTGTTGGGGTAGCTTCGGGGATCACTTCGTTAGTTGCTTGTACTTTTGAAATTTCATCAGTTACCTGTGGAAAGTTCTCTTCTGCTATTGCTGGCAATGAAATATTTTCCTCCCCCACATTTTCTTCGTTTTGCTTTTTGTAATTTTCTATTTCAGTCTTAACTGCAGAAAATTCTGGAAGGTCTTCAAGCTTTTGCACACCAAGATACTGGAGAAGTTCAAATGTTGGTTTATACAGGAATTGTCGCTGGTCTGTTTCATTTTGGACTTTTTCTACAAGTCCGCGAATCATGAGGTTACGAAGAATGAAGTTGGAATTTACTCCACGAATATAATCAATTTCTCTACGAGCAACAGGACCACGATAGAGAATAATAGAAAGTGTTTCAAGACCCGCTTTTCCCAAGTCTCGCATAAGCTCATCTTTGGTAATCTTTTCTATTATGTCTGAGTTTTCCGGTGCTGTGCCGAGCATAACCTCGTTTTCTTTGTATACGAGTGAGAGTCCTCTTCCAGAAAGCTTTTCTTCGAGGATTACAAGTGCGACATTGGTATCTTCAACGGATGCACCGGCTGTGGTCGCGAGTTTCTCGCGAGAGATGGGCTCTCCTTTGAAAAAAAGTATTGATTCTATCTGAGCATCTAAGGTCATAATTATTTTTAGTTAGTTATACATCGGGACCGAAATGTCGCGTGTTTCCATCCGGATATCGTCGAACGCTTTTTCTTGTTCGACGTTAATAATACCTTGTTTTACCAATTCTAACATGGCTAAGAAACTAACAATAACATTAACGCGTTCTGCCTTATCTGCGTGTGTAAAAGTCTTGAAACTCATTTTTAAGCCAGTGCGGATTCTGTCGGCGAGTTTTGTTATTGTTTCTTCCAAGCTGATAACTTTCTTCACCACCACTTTTTGCATCACCTCAGTTTTTGGTAATTCTTGAATAACTTTACGTATAGCAGAAAGTAAATTTTCGCCAGTCATATCTTTGTCGGGAGAAAAAACCGGGTTGATAATTTTTGAAGGGGTTTTCGGAAAAATAAAATTCTTTCCAAAACGTTCTTTAATGTGGACACTTAGATCTTTTATTTTTTGATACTGCTTGAGACGGTCTTGTAAGTCCTCGATACTTGCTTGTTCATCCTCAGTCAGTTCGATTGTCGGGAGGAGTGATTTTGATTTGATGAGAAGAAGCGTTGATGCAACAAGAATAAACTGGGCACTTTGCTCCATAGGGAAAGAATCAAAACTTTTTATATATGCAATGAAGTCGTCTGTGACCTGAGCAAGAGAAATGTCATTGATAAAAAGCTTACGTTTTTCTATAAGTTCTACGAGTGCCTCAAGTGGTCCTTCGTATGCGGTTGTTTTTATTTTGTAATCCAGCATGGTTTATAGTGCCCCCGTTATTCACTTCTGAGCGGTCGCCGCATTATTTCAGGGACTAATTCCTGTGGTTTTTTATTGTGAGCAACAACAGCAAAAACTCCAGAGATGATTGGTACTTCAATTCCAAGAGTAACGGCGAGATCTGCCGCAGCCCGTGCCGTGGCAACACCTTCTACCACCATCTCTGTTTCTTTAAGTACGTCTTCTACATTTCTGCCTGAGCCAATTTCTTCACCAAACCAACGGTTTCTGCTTCGTGGGCTCATGCACGTTGTGACAAGGTCGCCGACTCCCGATAATCCATAAAACGTCTCTCGTACCGCTCCAAGAGCTGTACCAAGAGTAACTATCTCTGCAAGACCGCGTGTAAGTAGAGCTGATTTTGTATTAACACCGTATTCCAAACCGTCAGAAATCCCACATGCGATGGCAATAATATTTTTTAATGACCCACCAAGTTCAACACCTTTTACATCAGTGCTGGTGTAGACACGAAATGTGGGTGTGGAAAAAATGTTTTGAATAGTAAGGGCTGTAGCAGGGTCTAGCGCCGCAACGGTGACTGCTGTAGGAATATTGTGTGCAACTTCTCCTGCAATGCAGGGACCCGAAAGTGTTGCATAGTGAACTGCACCAAGAATTCTTTTTACCGTGTCACCCACTGTTTCGTGAGTGTTGGTATCAAGGCCTTTTGAAACATTTACGAAGATGGTCGTGTCTATGTTGACGAGAGGTTTGATTTTTTCTAAAACACTTGCCATGTATTGAGAAGGTGAAGCAAGTACAACGATATGTGGTGAGTGGAGGGCGTCTGTGAGGTCTGAGGTGAATATGATTGATTCCGAGAGACTTACATTGGGGAGAAACTTACTGTTGATACGTGTGTGCTTGATATTTTCAATATATTCTGGAAAAGCGCCCCAGACAGTAACTTCATAACCCTTGTTATCGAGTAAAATAGCCAATGCGGTTCCCCATCCACCATCGCCAATTATCGTAATATTTTGTTTATTTTCTGGTTTCATCTTTCCTATCATTGTAACCTTTTTGGACTTCATTCACAATATAATTCTATGATGATTGTTGTGCATTGACACGTTGTTGAATGATATGTACCATTATCTATAGAGAAAAGCGTGACAGGAACGTTCGTTCCGGCACTTTTAGGTTTTTTTGTTGAGGGAGCGAGTTATGGGCAATAGAAAGAAGGAGCTTTGTCCTGTGTTGGAAGACATTGCGACAAGTTGTCCTGGGTGTGGCAAGGAGGCGAAGAATGGAAAGCTTTGCTCTGTGTGCCAAAGACAGCGTGTCCCGAAAGTTGTCGATCGGGGTGTGGGGCGAAAAACACTAACGGTTGCGACCGGACTTCCTGTGAGTGAAGATTATGCTCACGACAGCTTTCCTCCGAAGGGAGATCGCAGAGAACTTTTTTACTGGGATTTTTCCCCGGAGGAACGCGAAGAACGGAGGCTGCAAGAAAGGTTGCAGATTCTCGCGGAAACTACCACCGTTCGACGTGCGGTGCTGGTGGAAATCAAGGGTCCGAATTCCTGTCGGAATCCCACTTTTCAGGTGGTGCATGAGGGCGTGGGTGTTCTCGCATGATCTATGTGAGACACGATGATATAGTCCAAATATGAATCCGCGGTGTGAGGGCCGCGGATTTCTTTTGCATGAATTTTGATATTAAAAAACAGGCACCCTTTGGGTGTCTGTTTTTGTCTAATTATTTTTTCTTTGCTTTCAATATAATTCCTAACTCTAAGAGTTGTTCCGGGTCTGCTTCTGCAGGTGACTCCATCATAAGGTCTTTGCCTTCACCTGTTTTTGCAAACGCGATTACCTCACGGATGTTGGGTTCATTTTCTAGAAGCATCATGAATCTGTCCAAACCCCATGCGATACCTCCATGTGGGGGCGTGCCTGCTTTGAACGCCTGTAACATGTGACCAAATTTTGCCTCAATCGCATCCATTGGGTGCCCCATAATTTCAAATACAGTTTTTAGAGCGTCTGCGTTGTGATTTCGAATTGATCCTCCGCCAAGCTCATAGCCGTTGAGGGCGATATCGTATTGAGTAGTAAGAATCTCTCCAACATTTTCCTTTTTCATAAGGTGCTCCATATGCTCCGGCTGTGGTGCAGAGAATGGGTTG
This sequence comes from Minisyncoccota bacterium, assembly GCA_041660745.1. Classification (GTDB taxonomy): domain Bacteria; phylum Patescibacteriota; class Minisyncoccia; order Phycocordibacterales; family JBAZVT01; genus JBAZVT01. Next base: position 7,060 of record JBAZVT010000012.1, read on the forward strand.
TGTGTAAATGTCCAACCACCCTCTTCTGTTTTTTCAAAGAATGGAAAGTCTATAACCCAACAAAATGCGAGTAGGTCAGGGTCGTTTTTGTCAGTGCGAATATCTGGTTTATCGTTACCATATTTTTCCATAGCTTCCTTGTATGTGATGCGTGGAAAAGGAATCTCTTGGATTTTCTTTTGTGGGTAGAGAGTTTTTACTGTGTGAATAAGCAAGGCTTCATTAAGAGCCATCACATTTTCACGAGTCACAAAACTCATTTCCATATCCATCTGTGTAAATTCTGGTTGACGATCACCTCGACTATCTTCGTCGCGCATACAGCGAGCAATCTGAAAATATTTTTCTACACCAGCGGCCATGAGAAGTTGCTTGTATTGTTGGGGTGATTGTGGAAGCGCATAAAACTTACCTTGATCAATGCGTGATGGAACAAGGAAGTCTCGCGAACCTTCCGGAGTTGATTTTGTGAGTATTGGGGTTTCTACTTCTATAAAACCTTCTTTGTTGAGATACTCTCGCACTGCAAAAACTACATTGTGACGATTGCGAATGTTTTTTTGCATGCGTGGGCGGCGAAGGTCAAGATATCTGTATTTTAAACGAGACTCCTCACCAATTTCTTTTCCGTCACTTGTTACGTCAAACGCTGGTGTGACCGATTCGTTCAAAACTGTGATAGACAAAATTTCCAATTCAATATCTCCGTTCTGTTTATCCTTCTGAATGTTTCGCTCTGGGCGAGCATTTACTTTTCCTTCCACAGACACAACCCATTCAGAGCGTAATGTTGCGCCGACTTCATGAGCTGCTGTTGCGTTTGGTAAAATAACGCCCTGGATTTTACCTGTCATGTCGCGAAAATCGAGGAAAATAAGTTTTCCCTGATCACGACGAACATCTACCCATCCCTTGATGAGTACTTGCTGGCCAGCTTTTTCTTTGAGACTCCCTATATATGTTCGTTCCATATAATTATTCTTAATAAGTGGCTGGAGGGAGAGTAAAAAAATCACCCCTCCAAACTCTAATCTAATAAAGTTTGCAGGGGCGATTTTTTAGCCGTCGTTTTTACGATTAGGCCGCTGTCGCGGTGCCACCCTACTTTGCTCTTACGAGCCTTTTTGTGTTTAAACTGTTAGCGTCTTCGTCTGACAGTTCCTCCCCGTTGTCAGCGGATCGTAGGTATATATAAAGTATCACAGACTTCCGTGTATTTCAAATGCTTTATGTTAATACTGAAAACCACTGCCATAAGGCAGTGGTTTATGTTTAGTACAGTTTGACTCCCACCGCTTCCCTCACCTTTTCCATTTTTGCTTCAGCAATAGTGCGAGCGGCATCACCTCCTTCTTTTAATATTTTTAGTACAGCTGGGATGTCTTGTGCAAGTTTTTCTCTTCGTTCGCGAAGCGGTGTGATGAATTCAGAAATTGTTTTTATAAGCATGTCTTTTGCTTCCTTGTAACCCATGCCTCCTTTTTCGTATTTAGCACGGATTTCTACATCTTGTTCTGGACTTAAAAATAGTTTATGGATCTGATACACGACAAGCTCATCGGGATTTTTCGGTTCCTCTGGTTTTCGTGAGTCTGTTGGGATACTCATGACAGCTTTTTTGATTTCCTCATCGGTAGCAAACAGCGGAATAGTATTTCCATAGCTCTTACTCATTTTGCGTCCGTCGGTGCCAGGAACTACAGCGACTTCTTTTATGATTAAATCTTCTGGTAGCTTGAATACACTCTCTTTAAAGATGTGATTGAACTTGAGAGCGATATCGCGGGCATATTCAACATGCTGCTTTTGGTCTTGTCCTACCGGTACCACATCTGCGTCGTAGAGAAGAATGTCAGCAGCCATAAGTACTGGGTAGTTGAAAGTCCCCACGTTTAATTCTTTATTTTTTGCCTCAGCATCTTTGTATGCATGAGCGCGCATGAGATATGGCATGGTCACAATAGTGTCAAAAATCCATGTAAGCTCTGTATGCACAGAAACATCTGATTGTTTGAAGATTGTACACTTTTTGGGATCAAGACCAATGGCGAGATAATCAACCGCGAGGTTAATTATAAGTTCACTCATCACCTTTTTATCTTGAATAAGATTTAAAGCGTGATAATCAACAATCATAAAATAACAATGATAGCTTCCAGAATCTAAAAGATCCACAAATTGTTTCATTGCGCCGAAGTAGTTTCCGATATGTGGTCTTCCTGTCGGCTTTACGCCAGAAAGAAGAATTTTTTTAGCTGTTGTTTGTTGTGTCATGTGAGTTTAATAGTAACAAATGAGAGAGTATTTTAAAAGCTTTTAAAAAACAAGCCGATCGAGGAGATCGGCTGTTGGTGGTGGCGGGTAACTCCCCCGCTATCTTTCATCACGGGATTCAGGAACGCGAGGTAGTCCGTCCTCGGAATTGACCATAACAGAATCATCCACGGTTACACGAGGTGGTTCTGCTATGTCGGCATCCATAGCATCGAGAGCAACGTAACTGGGGTTTATTCCGAGTTCGTTTTCCTTGGATGGTGTTGGGGTAGTCACAGCTTCCTCCTTCTTTGTGTTAAGACTCCGTTCTATACAAAAGCATAGTACAGCTTCATGAAGTATGCAACCTTCTAATTTTTTTTCATATGCGCTACCCAATAATTTCTCTTATAGCTACGCCCGTTGAGTTGGACGTAGTGGGTTGTTTTTTCCAGAGAAAGAATCGTAAAAATTCTTGAATAGTCTGCCGTGAAATCTTCCCTACTCCAGACACGTTCAGTAAGTCCAAGTTCTTTCATTGTGTAGGTATCCTTTTCTGGTCCAGGAGAAATTTTCAATAAATTTTTTGCATTTACATCGCCATCTTTGCAGAGTGTTCGGACGAGCATGTGCGCGCCTGATTTAAGTACCCTACCAAGTTCTGCAAAATATACCGTGCGTTCTTTTTCATTGAGGGAGTTTGAAGACATGACATCAATACACACGTCTATAGATTGATTTGTGAGTGGGTATTTTTCACCGATATTTTGTCGAGCATATGTAATGCGCGAATCTGTTTCGGCGAGACACTTTTTCGCAATCTCCAGGGCTGTTTGTGATAATTCGAAGCCAGTAACTTTTGCACCTTGCTCGGCAAAATATTCTGCATTTCTTCCGATGCCAGAACCGAGATCAAGCACTGTTGCATCATCAAGAGAAATCTTCTGTTCTTTTTTGAGCCAGCGTGAAAAACGCACAACATCTGCGCGTGGGGTTTTGTCTTTTGTGAGGAGTTGGGGGTTACGATATTCTCGCTCCCATGATTCGTGCTGGGGCATTTATTTTAAAAGAGTCACTTTCTCTAGTATTTCTGCCACCAAGATATTTTGTGCAACTTCCTTCTGTTCACCGGTTACCATATCTTTCAGTGCTACGGTATTATTTTTTATCTCATCATCGCCAATAATAATGGCATATGGAATACCGAGCTTGTTCGTGTAAGAAAGGGCTTTTTTGAAGTTTTTTATGGCGAGGTACGTATCTGTCGCAATACCTGCTTTTCGCAGTTCTGAGGCCATTTTTGCGGCTACAGCGTCACTTTCTGCGGTTACAGGGATAACTATCACACGCGCCGGTGTAGAAAATGAGGTTTTTAGTACTTTTGCATCTAAAAGTTGGTCAAAAAGACGGGTAAGGCCAATCGAAATGCCGACACCAGGAAGCTTCTGGTTGATGAACTTTTCTGCAAGATTTTCATATCTTCCACCAGAACAAATTGAACCGAGTTTTGGATATTTATTGAGGGTGGTTTCGTAGACGGTTCCAGTGTAGTAATCGAGGCCGCGAGCAATAGAAAAATCTATCATGAACGACGTATCACTGACATTATAGAATCGGATGTACTGAACCGTTTCTTCTAATTCTTTTACGCCTTCGGTGAAGATCGAATTGTTTATTTCTTCTGCAAGTTTTTTCAATGTGGAAATTTTTTCATCAACTGATCCGATAATGTTGAGGAAACCGAAAATGGCATCTGATGCAGTCTCAGAAACTGAAATTTCGGCAAGCATCTTTCGGCATTCGCTCCCGCCTATTTTATCCAGCTTATCTATAATGCGAAGAATGTCTTTGGATTTTTCTGAAAGTTGTAAGGATGCTAAGAGACCTCCAAGAAGTTTGCGGTTATTGATGCGGACAGTAAACGCTCCAATGTTAAGTTTGGAAAGTGTTTCTACAATAACAGCTACAATTTCTGCGTCATACACAATTGGAAGTATTTCGTTACCAATGACGTCTATATCGCATTGGTAAAATTCTCGGAATCTACCACGTTGTGGACTTTCGCCACGAAAGACTTTACTGATGGCATAACGTTTAAATGGAAATGTAAGGTCGCGAAAATGTTCGGCGACGAAGCGCGCCAGTGGAATAGTTTGGTCAAAACGAAGTGAGAGATCATTGTCACCTTTGTTGAAACGATAAATTTGTTTTTCTGTCTCACCCCCTGCATTACTGAGTAATACTTCGGAGCGTTCTATGACGGGAGTATCAAGAGGAATAAAACCAAACTTTTCATATGAGGCGCGAATAGAGTCTTTCAGTGCATCAAAAAGCATCTGCTCGGCGGGGAGAAGTTCCATAAAACCTGGTAATGCACTTGTTTGGATTTTTTGTGACATGTATATATGCTAGCGGATTATGAGGTAAAAGTCCAAGTATAGCACCCGTCTCTTTCCCAAGAGAAAACGGTCACTTTCTAGAATTTATGTATAAAAAAAGCTGACCAACCACAGAAGGGTGTGGTGATTGGTCAGCTTTGCGCCGTCTTAGTTGCGACGTTCTCGACGGAGCTGTCTACGTGCCCGGCGAACGTCCTTGTAGGCTTGAGATCCGCGTACAAGGTGTGGTGATTCTACCAGTCTTTCCGGTTCCGAAGAGCTTCTTGCTCTGTCCTGCTTACTCGTATTTCTGCACATGATAGGAATCCTTTCCCGGCCCTGCCCTACATCACGAGAGAAGTGGTCGAGGTGAGAGAAACATAAAGAACGAAATGATTACCCTTCTAGGTAGAAATAGTAGCATGTGAGTGAACTATTGACAATATGTTAAAAAGTGTGAGCTCATGAAGAAACAAAAAACCACCCATTGGGTGGTTTTTTGTTTCTTAGAGTCCTTCTTTTTTTAGTTCTTCAATTTTCTTCTTTGTGTCCCTGGAGAGTTTTCTTGGAATATGAATTTTGATTTTCATGAGGATGTCTCCGCGGCGCCCGCCTGTGGGGACCCCTTTGCCTTTTATGCGAAGAATTTCTCCGAAGGTAATTCCTTCGGGAATTTTCACTGTAACATCTCCATCAAGAGTGTGTACGGTCTGTTCTCCGCCAAGTAACGCATCAGAGAGTTTAATCTCAAGATCCATGATCAGATTATTCCCCTCTTTGCGAAATACTGAATGCGGTGTTACGTGTACTTTTATGTACAAGTCCCCTGCCGCTCCTCCTGAAATTGCCTCGCCGCTTCCCGTGACTCGCAGTGTCTCGCCACTTTCAATCCCCGACGGGATTTTGACCTGTAATTCTTGCCTCTTCTGGACGATTCCACTTCCGCGACATGTTGAACAATTTGTTTTGGGAATAGTACCGGTTCCTTTGCAGGTGACACACTCTCGTATAGAACTCTGTTGTCCGAAGATTGTTCTTTTCACTTCGCGCACTTTTCCGTTACCGTCACACGTAGGACATTTTTTCAGTTCTGTTCCTTTTTCTGCACCAGTTCCGTGGCAGATGTCACAGGTAGAAGCTTTTTCTAAGACAATCTTTTTATCTGTGCCAAATACAGACTCCGAGAAAGAAATTTCTACATCAACAGAAATATCACGACCACGTTTTACGCGGGTCCTGCCACCTCCCCCGCCGAAGATATCACCAAAAATATCTCCAATATCAAAGTCTTGGAATTGTGAGCCGCCGCCTGTGAACTGCGAAAAGTCAAAGCCCTGAAAGTCATTTGGATTAAATCCACCGAACCCTCCGGCTCCTCCTCCGCCACCGGCACCTGTACGTCCATACATGTCATACTCTTGACGTTTTTTGTCGTCAGAGAGAATGCTGTATGCCTCACTTACTTCTTTGAATTTGGCTTCGTCGCCACCATCCTTGTCTGGATGGTATTTGTGGGCAAGTTTTCGAAAGGCGGTTTTTATCTCGTCTTTGGAAGAGCCTTTTTGAATACCGAGTATGTCGTAATAATTTTTCATTGAGTAATTTCTTTTATTTTTTTTATTTGTCTTTGCGAGCGACCCCACTGTCTCTGCGAGTCTGACGAAGCAGTCCAGGATTCTGGATTGCCGCACTTCGCTCGCAATGACTAAATTGACGGGGTTGATTATTTTTCTTCATGAAGCTAGCATGTATCTATCAAGGAGGATGTCTCCGAGAAGAATTCGGTTCTTTTTTGAGAAGAAAGGACGAGATATGAGTTGCTCAAGACAGTGGACTCCGGCGCAGTCGAGGAAGATTGATCTTGTGTTCAAGTTCATTATCAGTTCTCTCTTTTTCTGTCTCGTGATCTGGTACTTTAGCAAGGATTATTTTGTCACGAGTTAATGGGGGGGGCTTGGCTCCGCCGCGTTTCTACGCGGCGGAGCCACTTTTTTTAATTCTTCTCCCTCTTGCTAAGGCCTAGTGGCTAGAGCCTAAAGCCTAACTATTTCGTCTCTGCGTCTCTTACATTGCCCTCTTGCCCGTCAGCACCAGCCTCAGGTCCTTTCTTGTCCTGCTCAGGATTACTTTGTGGAGCGGCTTTTGCCATTGCTTCACCAATTTTTTGCATCTCTATTGAAAGAGCTTCTGTACTACGCTTGATTGCGTCGATATCAGTTCCTTCGCGATCTTTTTTCAAGGCTGCAATTTTATCTTCAACACCTTTTATAATATCTGCGGATACTTTGTCCTTGTTATCTTTTATTGCTTTTTCTGCGGTATACATCATCTGCTCCGCAATGTTTCTTGTTTCTGCAGTTTCTTTTTTCTTTTTGTCCTCGTCGCTATGAGCTTCGGCTTCCTTGGTCATCTTCTGAATATCTGCTTCAGAGAGACCTGAGCGAGCTTCGATTCTGATAGACTGTTCTTTGCCACTGGTTTTATCTTTTGCTTTCACACTCAAGATACCGTTTGTATCCACATCAAAGGTCACTTCAACCTGCGGGATGCCTCGTGGTGCTGGTGGAATACCGTCTAAGATAAATCTGCCGAGAGATTTGTTATCAGCTGCCATTGGGCGTTCACCTTGCACGATATGGATTTCTACAGATGTCTGACTGTCTGCTGCTGTTGAGAAAACTTGTGAACGCGATGTTGGAATAGTTGTGTTCTTCTCGATGAGTTTTGTTCCGACGCCACCCATGGTTTCAATGCCAAGAGAAAGTGGAATAACGTCCAAGAGAAGAATATCTTTTACATCGCCAGCAAGAATGCCTCCCTGGATTGCAGCACCGATAGCCACAACTTCGTCTGGGTTCACACTCATATTTGGTTCTTTGCCGAAAAATGCTTTCACCGCTTGCTGTAATGCAGGCATACGTGTCTGTCCTCCGACAAGCACCACCTCGTTGATTTCTGAAACTTTGAATGGAGAAGCTTCGAAGGCGCGCTTGGTGATTTCCATTGCACGGTCTACGAACTCCTGTGCGAGCTCTTCTAACTTTGCACGGGTGAGTTTTTCAAGTAAGTGCTTTGGACCATTTGCATCAGATGTAATAAACGGAATATTTATTTCTGTTTCTGTTGCTGTTGAGAGCTCAATCTTTGCTTTTTCTGCAGCTTCATCAAGACGCTGTTTTGCAAGAGGATCTTTCAAGATGTCTACACCATTTTCTTTCTGGAATTTCTCACCGAGCCAATTCAAGATCTTGGAATCAATGTCGCGACCTCCAAGGTGTGAGTCACCGTCGGTTGCTTTTACTTCCACAACATCATCACCAACTTCCAAGATGGAAATATCAAATGTACCGCCACCGAAGTCGAAGACTGCGATCTTCTCATCTTTCTTTTTGTTGAATCCGTACGCAAGAGCCGCGGCTGTTGGTTCTGGCAAGATGCGCATAACATTTAAGCCTGCAATTTTACCTGCATCTTTTGTTGCCTGGCGCTGTGCGTCGTTGAAGTATGCAGGAACAGTGATAACCGCTTCGGTGATTTTCTCACCGAGGCGAGTTTCTGCATCAGCCTTGAGTTTGCCCAGGATCATAGCAGACACCTCTTCTGGACGGAGCCAGAGTTCTCCCATTTTTACCTCAATACCTCCGTTTGAAGACTTGCGAACATCAAAAGAAAGGTTCTTGATATCTTTCTGTACTCCTGGTTCATCAAAGTTGTGTCCGATGAAGCGCTTGATCTGGAAGATTGTGTTCTTTGGGTTTGTGACAGCTTGTCTGCGTGCAAGAAGACCAACAAGTCGTTCGCCGGTCTTGGACTGCGCAACGATGGATGGCGTAGTTCTAATACCTTCTGCGTTTTCGATTATTTTTGGGTTGCCGACTTCCATAGCTGCAACCGCTGAAAATGTTGTTCCGAGGTCAATACCAATTATTTTAGACATAGTAAATTGATTAAGGATAAAGTTTCGCCACAAGGGCATTTCTTATTTTCTAACTCACAAAAGTTCGTAAGAAAATAAAGTCATAAAGTTCTTAAAGTTTTTTGGTTGTCATCCTCGTGTATGCGGGGATCCAGGTTTTGATTAGGTAACTTGGGTCTGGATTAGTCGCTCGGATTATGAGTGACACCTGTAGACGGCCCATGCATGGGAATGACAGAATGCAGAAAAAACAAGAGAAAAATCAAAAGAGATTTAACCCTGTTTTTTGTCCCGCTTTGTGAGAGTCGCTCAAGCGGAAATTAGTATGCAAAAGTCGGAGCACGTGTTTTTTGTTTTGTGCAAAAGAAAAATTCTTTAAAAGGAGATGGAACAGAATATCCGATTGATTTCTTTATGATAGGTTTTCCCACAGAGGCACATTCACCTCCCAGGAAAAGAGTCTCTTCTGTCCCCGCAGATAATGCGAGAGATTGAGGAATAGCTTCTGTGCGGATGTGGCGTACAAAGAATTGTCCTTGGAATTGGGCAACAACGAAAAAGGCACGAGCAAAATCACCGTTTTGTGTACGGACTATCTTGGAAAATATTCGTGCTTTTGGTTGTGTTGCTAACATTGCGGTTATTATACCAGAACTATCTAAAAATCAAGTTAAGATAGGCTTTGAACCTTAGGCTTTCTTGCATTCCCCCACAGTTACCTTTGTTGCTCTAACAGTCTTACCATGCAGTGTGTACCCCTTTTGCGTAACGGCGAGAATTACTTGGTCTTCGGATTCTTTTTCTGTTGGAATGTATTCAACGGCTTCGTCGCGGGTAATATCAAATTTCTCTCCGAGAGGATTTATTTCTTTTATGCCATGCCGTTCTAATGTGCTGATAAGTTGTGAGTGGATATACTCCACACCCATACGCCAGTTTTTGTCTGCCTTCTCCCAGGCTTCTTTGTTGCCAAAGGCCATCTGGAAACTATCCAACACAGGAATGAGTTCTTCTACAAGACGTTCGTTTGCAAATTTTATGAATTCTTTTTTATCTTCCTCGTCGCGTTTGCGGAGGTTGATAAAGTCGGCTTTTGATCTCTGCCAGCCATCGAGGTATTCCTGCTTCTGTGCTTCGCAGGCTTTTAATTTTTCTTTAAGTTTTTTAATCTTTTCAGTCGCGTCAAAAGCTATTCCGCCTTCTACATCGGTATCGGGTACAACGTCGTCTACAAAATCCTCATCCTCAAGATTCTCATCTTGCCTGATCACATTCTGATGTGAATTAGGCTCATTTTCTGTTGTTTTTTTCTTATTTTCTTCATCCATAGGCTCGTATTGTATAACAAAGAAGGGAGAGATTCAAGAAATATAAAAAGAACCAAGGGGTTAGCCGTGGTTCGCAATGCGTGCTTGAAGTTCCTGTTTTTGGAGTTCGTCAATGAGTCTACCTTCCTTGATTCTAAGATCGAGGTCTTGAATCTTTCTCGATAGCACCTTCACTTCAGGATCTTCTTCCCCGTCTATTTGCCAGGGTTCTTTCGTCCGTGGCAGAGACATTTGGAAGTTGTAGTACTGACTTTGAACTTCTGCCAGAGCCTCAAGTAGTCGGCGGCGTTTTGTGTTGTGGCGATGTTTTTCCCACCAGTCGGGCAGTGTCTCAACAAAAAACTTCAATGTAGAAACTCCGAGAATGATGAACAGGACGTAGCCTATAAGAAATAGCAGCAGATTGAGCATAACATTTACTCCCTGTAAGAACTTCGTAAATTATACAATAAATAAATGATAATTACAATAGGCAACAAAAAACCACCTTTCGGTGGCTGTTTGTTGTTTTAACGCTTTGACCACTGTGGGGCTTTGCGGGCTTTTTTGAGACCGAACTTACGGCGTTCCTTTGCCCGAGGATCACGCTTGAGAAGTCCAGACTTCTTCAATGGCTTGCGGAGCTCTACATCAAGAGCTACGAATACGCGAGAGATTGCGTGTCGGAGAGCTTGAGCTTGTGAACTGATTCCACCTCCATTGATAACTGCTGTAATTTTAAATTTGTTTGAAATCTTACCCTTTGTCATTGGCTCACGAACAACTGACTGCAAACTTTCTGTTGGAAAGTATTCTGTGAAATCTTTACCATTGACGGTGATAGAATCCTTTGTGGCTTTGAAAACGCGTCCACGAGCAACAGATGTCTTGCGACGGCCGATAGCTTCTATGTACTCTTTCTTGCCAAAAGCACTTTCATTAATCAAGTGAAGTACTTCTTCTGGGGCTTTCTCCCCTATCTTCTCCTGAACAACTACCTTTTTAGGTGCAGCGGCCACAGTTTTTGTTGATTTAGGTTTAGTTTCTTCGGTCATAGTAGTCATTATTCAGTGACAGTTAAATTCTTGATCATCTTTGGTGCAAGCTTGTTATCTGGAAGCATTCCGACAACCGCTCTCTTGTACACTTCCGCCATTCCGCGGCGTTCAATCAAATGTTCAAGTGATTCAATGATAAGACCTCCTGGGTAACCGGAATATTTTACGTATTCTTTCTGGGTAAGTTTGCCGCGAGGAATTTTTGTTTGGCCTGCGTTTATGATTTCAACAGAAACCTTCACAACTTTGTTGCGAGCGTATTCTGGAGTATCTTTTCCCATAAGCAAGAAAGCTGCTTTTGAAGCAATTCTTCCTAGACTTTTTCCTGCTGCATCGATGGTGTGTTTATTCATGGTTGTGCTGTAATTATACAAACTCTATCTGTGCCATCGGACTTCCGTCTGATTTTCTGGCGACAAGCTTGGTAATACGAAGATATCCTCCAGCACGCTTTGCGTACTTGGGAGCAAGAATGTCAAAGACTTTCTTGGCTGCGCCTGATCGTGAACCGAGGCGTGATTCTACAAGTCTTCGTGATGCGAGGTCGTTTGCTTTGCCTTTTGTGATGAGCTTCTCAACGAAAGGTCTAATTTCTTTTGCTTTTGGTGTTGTTGTTTTGATTTTTTCTTTCAAGATCAAAGATACAGCAAGAGTCTTAAGCAAAGCCTCACGCTGTCCTTTTTCTCGTCCGAATTTTCTGTTTGCGTTACCGTGTCTCATGGTTGTTATGTATCAGAAATACTATTTAAGTGTAATACCGAAATTACTCAATGACTTTTTGATTTCCTGGACACCCTTTGCGCCAATACCATCAATCTCAAGAAGATCTTTTTCCTTCTTTCGGGCAAGTCCACCGATCGTGCGGATATTTGCGTTTGAAAGCGCATTTATTGTACGAGCAGAAAGACCTATGGTCTCGATACGGGTCTTGAGGAACTCCGCATCAAGCTCTTTCTTTTCTGGAACAGCTGTTGCTTCATCTGAAGCCTCCACCGCCTTCTCTGGAACAACCTCCTCCTTAAAGCCAATGATCGCCTTAAGTTGATTTATCATGATCTCAATGGATCTTTCAAGCGCCTCACGGGGCAGAAGAGTTCCATCAGTCTCGATATGGAGTTTGATTCTATTGAAGTCTGTTCTATCACCAACACGCATGTTCTCTACTTCGTAGTTAACGCGGCGGATTGGTGTAAAGATGGCATCTACGGACATAAGGCCAATATCAACTCGGTCTTTCTGGAGAACTTCTTTAGGTACATATCCGAGGCCTTGTTCAACGGTACATTCAACATCAACGTCTATCTTGCCAGTAACTGTTGCGATAACATGTTCTGGGTTCAAGATTTCTATTTGACCAGGAGCTTGTATGTCGGCTGCTGTAATAACAGCAGGACCCTTAAGCTTAATATTGAAAACTTGCGGTTCGCTTGTGAGCATCTTAATACGAACTTTCTTGAGGTTCAAGATAATCGTTATGACGTCTTCTTTAACACCTTCGATAGTTGAAAACTCGTGGTTGATACCAGCGATTTTCACTGACGTGATTGCAGCGCCAGGAAGTGATGAGAGGATGATACGGCGAAGTGAGTTGCCGAGAGTGTGCCCATAGCCTGGGTACAATCCGTCAATCTCATATACGCCTGAGAAATTTTCCTCTTTAACAACACGCGGCTTTGAAGGAAGTACAATTGTATTGTCCGACATACGAATTTATTAAATTAGCTTTTAATAATAATTGAAATAAAATGGGAAACTACTTGGAAGAATTAACGACTGTAGAACTCAATAACCGCCGGGAAGTTAAGCTTAACGTCTGCTGCGACGAGCTTGGGTGCACCCTGGATTTCCGCGATTTTCTTTGCAAGATCAAACTTGATCCATGAAGGAACTCCAGTAACAGTCTTCATTTTTTCTGCAAGTGTTGTAAAAAGAACCTTCTTGTTACTTGCTTCTCTAATGCCGATTTTGTCTCCGAGAGAAACCTTGTAAGAAGGAATGTTGACTCTTTTGCCATTCACTGTGAAGTGGCCGTGGTTAGACATCTGACGTGCCATCTGACGTGAACCGGCGTATCCGAGACGGTAGATAACGTTATCAAGTCGTGATTCTAAAAGTGAAAACAACATTTCTGCTGGACTCTGTCCACCAGGTTTTTCCATAGAAAGATTAACGTAATTTGAAAATTGCTTCTCGCTCACACCATAGGTAAAACGAACACGCTGTTTTTCATTGAACTGAATTCCGTAGTCAGTCTTTGAGCGCATTCTCTTTTTTGATGGCGATTTTTGTGATTCACGAAGAGCATATTTCTGCGTCTGCGTTTTATCAAAAACATCGGCACCAAGTCTGCGAGCTATTTTGTATCGTGGTCCAATCTTCATACTCTGGTATCTATAATTATTAAAATAAAGGAATGTTAAAACTTGAAACTACACACGTCGTGGCTTAGGTGGCTTCGGGCCATTAAACGGTACTGGAGTCACATCCTTAATTGCTGTGATGTTGATTCCCTTACTAATAAAGCCTCTGATAGCTGATTCGCGACCGGAACCAACGCCATTAACGACCGCGGAAACTTCTTTGATGCCAAGCACTGCTGATTTGTCGGCAAGAATTTCACCAACTTTTGCAGCTGCAAACGGAGTACCTTTCTTTGCTCCTCGGAAACCGATTGTTCCAGATGATGACCAGCACAAAGCATTACCTTTCTTGTCGGTTACGAGAACTTTCGTGTTGTTGTATGTTGATTGAATATACAATATGCCGGCATCAACACGCTTTTTTGATGACGCAACAGGAGCAGCTGCTTTTTCAGCGCCGTCTTTTGTTGCTTCACTTTCTGTTTTAACAATTCGTTTCTTTCCCATGATATGATGTTTGAATTATTCGTTAGGAATTATTTCTTTTCAGCTGCCTTGCGACCAGTACCCATAGTCTTACGCTGGTTACCGCGACGAGTACGAGAGTTTGTCTTGGTTCGCTGTCCGCGGACTGGCAAGCTTCTCTGGTGTCGAGTTCCTCTGTAACTTTTAATGTCCTTGAGTCGTTTGATGTTTGCAGAAACTTCGCGCTTAAGATCTCCTTCAATAGTAAACTGTTCTATATATTTTCGGATTTCGTTTTCTTCTGCGACTGAGATGTCTTTTGGTTTCTTTGCACCGTCAACCTTCGCTTGTGCGAGGATTTTCTTGGCGAGAGGTCTGCCAACACCATATAAAATGGCGAGTCCGATTTCCACTCTCTTGTTTTCTGGAATTGTGATACCTGCGATTCTCATAGTTCTTGATTAATTAAAATTAGAAGAAGTTTAATGAAAGCTTAACCTTGGCGTTGCTTGTGGCGAGGGTTCCCTTTACACGTAACATATACGTAGCCCTTTCTTCGAACTACAGTACATTTTGTACATATTTTTTTGACTGATGCCTTTACTCTCATGATTAAAAACAGAATTAAAAAATATTAAAGACGTCGGGTGATTCTCCCCTTGCCGCCGTACGGATCAAGTTCAACCTGGACCTTGTCTCCGACAATAACGCGGATGCGATTCATGCGCATCTTTCCTGCAAGATATGTAAGCATTACAGTATCTTGTCCATCTAACTGAACACGGAACATTGTATTTGGAAGAGCCTCTGTGACAACGCCAAAAGTAACGACCGGTTTATTCTTGTCAGATTGTGTGTTCTGCATCATTTAACGCAATGTTCGATATAGTAACAAATTATACCCCTACTCGTCAACTGCCTGACGAGTAAATATGGTGATAACTGCCGAGAGTCTGTTCGCAGACTCTCGAGTTGCTCTGGTAATCGGAGATTACTCTGTTGAAATAATAACCTTAATTGAACCCACATCTTCGGGAAATGTTCGTATCCAGATTGGTGAAAACGCGTTCGTTGCAGTACTAATATTCTTGAATTGTTGGGTAATAATTTTAGCCATATCCGAAGCCTTTTTCCCAGCAAGTGATTCTGCTACTTTCTTTGTATCAATATTTGAAACAAGATGTGCATTGCCAGAAAGTGTGAATGTCACATCAGCACCCGAGAGTGGTTGGAACGGACCTTTCAGACCAGTGAGGTTAAACTGCAGTTCGTCTATATTACTAACAGCAACAGATGGGCCGGTAATGTTTGAAATCCCTGAAGCCTTTGCAACAGCTGAACCAAATTTATTTTTATCAAACATGACTCCAGAAATAGTACCGCGCTCAATCACAAACACCGTAGAGGAACTTGCAGGTATCGGAGCGACATCTTCGTATGATATTGCGGTTGTAGAAGCGAAGAGGATGTATTGTTGTGGTTTACGCGCGTTTAATTCTTGAAGTAAATCATTTTGAAGTTCTTGTTTTAATTGTGCTCGCGTGTCCGCAATATCTTGTGCAGTAGCAATTTTTTGAATTCCAGAAGTTCCGCCTGTCATGGTTGTTTTTGATCGGGCGTATACGGTTGTGAATTTGGAATCACCTTTGAAGCCAGGAATAGTGAAATCACTCATGCCAATATTGTATTTGTCCCCTGCAGCATCTGCGACAACACGGGCCTCAACTTGTCCTGCTTTCTTTGCAGCGTCTTTTGAAGCTGCGGGCACAGTCACCGCGGCTTGAATGCGGAAAATGAGGCCCTTTGGATCAGTAAAACGAGTATTTTTTATCAATTGCTGAGGCTGGGCTGTTTCATTGTAGATAACAATTGTTCCCGATGCTTTTTGTTCAGATTTTTGTTCTATTGTTGCGGGTATTTCTTTGCGAATTTCTTTTACCACTGCAGCTGTTTCATATCCAAGCTCTCCCTCGCTGGCAGTTTTCTTGGCTACAAATGGCATAGAACTCAAGATTGTGTCTTTGGATACTGGTGTAACTACAACTTTTGCACTTACGAAGAATGACATGCCGATAATAAAACCAACAATGATAACTGCAACGATGGCAATAATCCAAATTCCATATCGGCGACCGCCTCCGTTATTGTCCACTTCTTCATCGGTAGATTCTTCACGAATATAGGTTACTTCTTCTGACTCTGATATATCCTCAGGAGAGCTGTCTAGTTTGTAGACATGTTCAAGGTGCTCTCTCTCGGAACGATTTTCAGGTCGAGTAGGTATAGGAATTTTCCTGATGCTGCGCGATGATTTTGGCGGGATAATGTCTTGAATTGGGTTTTTCTTCATGGTTGTTGGGTACTACGTAATAATGAACTACTTATATGTGTTTATTGCCTCTAATCTTATCGATAAAAATTGCTTCAAGTGCTAGAAATGGGTCTTGGGCCGCTTTGGGATCATACGAACAGACCGAATGCAGTTGTTCTTCATTGAGTTGTATGACAACAAAGTTATCTTGAACCGGTATGAAGTCACTGTACTTTTCCTTTTTGATGAAATTAAAAAATAATCCAGAAATATTTTTACTTGCAGTGAGAAAAACTTTTTTTGGAATAACCATTGTTTGAGAAATCTCAGAGAGTGATGTATGAAAATTCTTGAGCCATGTTTTTTCAAAAGCAGAAAGAAGCGATTCTACTTTAAGAGACTGTCCTTTTTCTAATCGTCCCTCACCAAACATTTTAATCATGGAAAGTGCAAGATCTGGCGTCATGCCTAACTCCTCAGAAACGGTGCGGAAAAGAGTATTTTTGCCGATCGGAAAAGAAACTGATTCCAGAATAATATCGTCTTTTATAACTGCGATATCTGTAACTTCTCCACCCACATCAACCGCGAGAAAATTGCGGCCTGTATTCTGCATGTCGCGAAGAGCATTGAATACTACGAGCGCAAAGGAGTGATATTGGATATTATGAAAATGGAAATGTTTACGGATTGCGGATTCTACTTTTGCAGGTATGTCGTGTGATGTTTTACTTATGAATAATGACACATCCGCTTTATTTGTCGTGTATTTTTCTGGATTTTGAATTTTGTAGCCATTTATACTTACCTGCATGACCCTTTTTTCCATAACAACACTGCCTTTTGTGGGTGTTTGAATGGGAATTGTCTTTACAGAACCTTTTTCTGTAGTAATTCCCTCTTTTTCAACCAAACTTTCAAGAAATGCAGGCGTAATGGTGAAAGGTTTGTCGTGAGTAACGGAAATATTTTTTGTTTGGGAGATGTACCATGGGGATGAGAATACGCAGTGGATATTTTTGATATTAAAAATATTTTTTTGGGCGCGTAGAGAAAGGCGAGCCAGTCCACTCTTGTGAATTTTCTGAGCAGTGGCATCCAAAGCATCCATCATAAGTGATAGGAATTTTTTTGAGGTGGGTTGTTCCGTGAGGCTAATTTGTTCACTGACTGTAAAAAGAATTTTGGGCACTGAACCATTTTGAAATTGAACGATTGCACCTGCAACACTAGAACTACCCATGTAAAAAATTACAGTGGTTTCTTCGCGGCACACTCTTTTCAAAAAAGAAAATACGGACATGGACCCATATAGTATAGCAGGTGCGAGTTTATTGTTACAAGGTGTGGATAGTGGACACTTACAACATTCTTTACAATACTGGGGTGACTTTTTGTTACCCAAGGCTAGGCTGGAACAAATTTGATATACTTAAGTTCATGAAAATCATCCTCGCTTCAGATTTAAGTTTCCTTTTGAAGTACGGTTATAACTTAACTGGAATTTCAAAAAGTGAAATGAAAATAGGATACATTACTACTGCCTCAAAAGTATCCCGCTCAAACAAAGATTTTTTTGAGAATATTAAGATCAAAATAAGAGAAAGTGGTTATTTTTTTGAAGAGATGGATATTGAAGGTAAAAACAAAGAAGAATTGAGAGGCTTTTTCAAAGATAAAAATATAATTCAAATAGAGGGTGGAAATACTTTCTATTTACTTAAAGTCATAAGAGAGACTGGTTTTGATGAAATATTGAAAGAATTGCTCAATGAAGGAAAGGTGTATATGGGCACAAGTGCTGGGTCTTATGTTATGTGCCCTACTATAGAAGTGTCGACTTGGAATGATGACGGGAAAGATAAGTTTGGAGTAACAGATTTTACGGCACTCAACTACGTCCCTTTCGTATTAAAAGCGCATTACAAAGACACCTCAGGGGATTTAATTAAGGAAAAAACTAAAACGTTAAAATACCCACTGCATATACTGCGAGATGGACAAGGCATATTTTGTGAAAACGGGGTCTGTAAGTTTGTTGGAGAAGGAGAGGAAGTAAAGTTCTAAATATGGTCAGCGTTGGGACGGCAAAATAAGTATTCTTTTCTTATTACTCCAACACCGCTTTTATTCTTCGCACCCCTGCTGACACAGCCTCTTCTTTTGCAATCTTAAAATGTCCGAGTTCAGATGTATTTTTTACATGGGGGCCACCGCAGAGTTCCATGCTGAATATTCCGGCCTCTGTGTTCCCTACTGTGTAGACTTTTACGATAGAACCGTATTTATCATCAAAAACGCCAATTGCACCTTTTGCTTTTGCATCTGCAACAGGCATTTCTTCACACACGACTGGCAAAGCGGCCTGAATTTTCTCATTTACGATTATTTCCACCCTTTTCTTTTCCTCATCAGTCATTTTTGCACCATGAGAAAAGTCAAAACGCATACGTTCCGCAGTGATATTGCTTCCCTTCTGATATACATGTTCGCCGAGCACCTGTCTGAGTGCCGCATTCAGTAAATGTGTTGCTGTATGGTATCTAGTTTCTATTTCACCCGTGCCAGCAAGTCCTCCTTTAAATTTCTGCTCTGCACCGATGCGAGAAAGATCTTGGTGTTTTTTGAATTCTTCCTTAAAACCGCTTTCGTCCACCGTAATCCCTTTTTCGCGAGCAAGCTCAACTGTCATCTCAAGAGGAAAGCCATAGCTTGAGAATAGAAGGAAGGCATCTGAACCAGAAATATTTTGCGCGGAGATTTTTTCAAACTCTTTTATTCCAAGCTTGAGTGTCTTTCTAAATTTTTCTTCCTCTTTTGTTATCTCGGCTTCAATATTTTTTTGTTCGGAAACAAGATTTGGATATGCACTTCCCATTTTTTCTACAATCACAGACACGAGTTCCATAAGTTTGTTCTCTGTAATACCAAGCATGTCAGCAAAGCGTACTGCGCGTCTCAGAATTCTGCGTAATATATACCCGCGGTCAGTGTTTGATGGCGTAACCCCGTCAGCAATCATAAACACGGCTGTACGCATGTGATCCGCAACGACTCGTTCCGGTCTTTCGTTTTTGTTTGTAGAAAGTTCTTGTATTTTTGCAAGAATAGGAAGGAAGCAGTCTGTTTCAAACACCGTACTTACTCCAACAAGGACGGCTGTTGTGCGTTCAAGTCCCATTCCAGTGTCAACGTTTGGTTTTGGTAGCTTGTCATATTTCCCTTCCGCAGTTTTGTTGAACTCCATGAACACATTGTTCCAGATTTCAATAATGCGGAAAGATTTCACGAGGGTTTCAAATTTCCCTTCAAGCTTTCCTGCTTCAGGACGAGTGTCATAAAAAATTTCTGTATCTCCACCACAAGGACCCGTAGCTCCTGCAATCCAGAAGTTGTCATCAACACCGAGTGGGATAATACGAACCTCGCCGGAGATAATTTCATCTTCACCAGCTACTTCCGCAGCAATTCCCCGCTTTGAAAATTGTTCTTTCCAAAATCCAATAGCATCTTCGTCACGAGGAATGCCGTTCTCACCCTTGAAGACGGTAACAAAAAGTCGTTGTGGATCAAGTCCAAGTCCGGTTTCTTTGTTTGTAAGAAAATCCATGCTCCACTCTATTGCTTCTTTTTTAAAATAATCACCGAGAGACCAGTTTCCAAGCATTTCAAAGAAAGTCAGGTGGCGGTTATCACCAACATCTTCTATATCACCAGTACGGACACATTTTTGCGAATCCGCTAGGCGAGTGCCCATCGGGTGCTTTTCTCCAAGAAGGTATGGGACGAGAGGCTGCATGCCAGCAGTGTTAAAGAGAACCGTCGGATCGTTTTCTGGCACGAGCGATGCAGAAGGAATAATTGCATGCCCGTGATTTTTAAAAAATTCTAGAAACTTTGAACGAATCTGGTCGGATGTCATTGTCATAGGTTCTTATAGTACCAAGTTTGTTATTATTTCTCAACAGTAAACTACTACCGGCTGGAAGGCCGGTAGCTTTGGATAAGACTAAAGTCATTAGTTACAAGTCGAGTATGGTGAAATCATCACCACGCTTGTCGGAGTCGTCATCCT
>JBAZVT010000013.1:0-26731 GCA_041660745.1 Minisyncoccota bacterium
GGAGTATGTCCCTTGTACACCATCTGTGCTGCGTCTCGACGCACCTTTGGTATGTTTGGATTACTTGTATATGGCATAGCTTTTCTATATTACCTTAGTTGCGTCCAAGCTATTGAACCATTACGGAATTATTGACTTTATTTATTAAATATAGAGTATAATATAAAAACTGAAGAGACAAAGGGTCTTTTCATCAAGTCAGTTCCTTTCGAAGGAGAAGTACATGAAGCGTTTCACTCTCATCGTTCTTGTCGCCTTGATGCTTGTAGGGTCTATTTCGGTTTCCAGCGCGGAAACCGCAAAACCCACGACACAGCCGGCACGAGCCACCGTGCGAAAACCGAAGATTCTGGTTTTCGCAGCTAACGAAACTTACGGTAGCTGGAACCCAGCCAGCACCCAGATCAATCAGTGGATGCAGGAACAAGACGGGCTCAAAGTAATCAGCCTGTCCACAACATCATCCCGGCCGGGTGAAGTGATAATCACCCTCATCTACAGCTCGGATACAGCGTCTTCTGTCTCGGTGTCAAACAGCAGCTCAATGGTAGAATCCGCAAAATGACAAGCGGACCACCGCCAACCAGTTCACCTCGCCCCTCCCGGGTTGAGGTGATTTTTTTACAAAAAAATCTTACAGCAAACACAAACAAAAACCACTCACGAGCGTGAGTGGTTTTTGTTTTAGGATGGACTAGAACTGTCCACCTCTGTCGAAAGTCCTGCGAGGAGGACGTTCTGTCATTGGCTTTGCTTCGTTAACGATAACGCGGCGGCCTTCAACTTCTCCACCATTGAACATATCAATAGCTTTGTCAGCATCTGCGTCTTCCATTTCAACGAATCCAAATCCACGTGATCTGCCTGTCATCTTGTCTACAATAACTGTAGCTGAGACAACTGTTCCAGCCTTTGAAAAAGCCTCTTTGAGACCTTCATTGGTTGTGGAATATGGTAAACCACCGACATACAATTTCTTTGCCATGTATATTGGAAATTTGACTATTCACTGTCGTCCGACCTCCCCAATGGCGTGTAGTCACCTACTTAACACTACTGAAGATTAACGATCTTTGCTATTATAGCACAACTTCGTAGAAAAAACAAAAACCACCCAATTAGCCTTACATACTCTGCTCAATACTCATATTTCCTGCTTTTGTTCGCTTGATGGTGAGGACCAAGGCAGGAATGGCACATACACTCGCAATACGAGACGCGAGAAGTCTCATGTATACACCACTAGAACAAGACACTTTTATTTTCAACACAGGAAAGACAAACGTGTCTTTTCCATCCAAAATTTCTTCCCAGACTTTCATAATTTTTCCCTGTCGGAAATCCCCAGAAACACTTTGAACACTTTCGGAAACAAACCGAAGCAAATCAGTTGCAGAATATTGTACTTTGCCTAAAAAATCTATTGTGTAAATTTCAACCTCTTTCGGTAATACAGGATGTGTACTCTTCCTATTTTTCCTACTAATAGATACCGATGAATATGTCGGATATTCCTGAGCAAACTTCCCAATACATTTTCCAAGTGAATCTATTATTTTTTCTGTAATACTCTTTGATACTTCTGCGATTTTTTGAACTAAACCCATCACATCCCCCGTGTCAGTTTCAACACCGAGCAATATGTCTACCTCATATTCTTTATCAGAATGTAAAAATTCTTTACGATTTTTGTTTTCTTCTTCACCAACAAGTACAGGTAGTACACCCTCAGCCAAAGGATCGAGACGCCCGGCATACGACAAAATCTCTTTTGCAAATTCAGGCTTTTCAGTACGGAAACGAGTAATTCTCTGCAGTGGAGTTTCACCTCTTTTTTTATATAGATTCAACATATTCTAACCATCTAACCATGCTCACTTTAAAATAGCAACAAACATTTTAGACAGAGTGTTAATTTTTGCTATACTATACCTCTAACAAAAACCAACTTTCATGAGAAAAATCATTTTTGACATTGAAACACGAAATACTTTTGATGAAGCTCAATCCAACGATCCAGCAGATTTAGATATTTCTGTTGTATGTCTTTATGATTCCAAGGACGACAAATACTATTCTTTTGAACAACATGAATTCAAAGATATGTGGAAACACTTTGAACAGGCGGATATGATTATCGGATATAACTCGGAACATTTTGACGTCCCACTCCTGAATAAATACTATGCCGGCGACCTCACAAAAATTAAACACCTTGATATTTTAAAAGAAATCAAGAATTCCTACGGAAGACGTATGAAACTAGATCAGGTGGCAGAAGGCACACTCGGGGAACATAAATCAGGTCATGGCTTAGATGCTATTGTGTGGTGGAAAAAGGGTGAACTAGATAAAATTAAAAAGTACTGTATTGATGATGTCCGTCTCACAAAAGATATTTATGAGTACGCTCGCAAAAACGGCAAACTTAAATTCCAAGAAGGACCAAACGTATTAGAAATAAAACTAGACACAAAAAACTGGGAGAAAAAAGAAGACGCGACAGCACTCACGTTTAGTCTCCCGTTCTAAAAAACCGCCACCCATAGGGTGGCGGTTTTTATCACTTGTTACTTAAAAAATATCACTGCCCCAATCACCACAACAGCAACTACGATCCTGTACCACGCAAAAATTTTCAATGAGTGGTTCTTGAGGTATTTAATGAGTAAGTGAATACACAACATTCCAACGATAAAGGCGACAGCAAAACCAAGTGCAAGCGACATTCCAACGGACCCAAGTTCCTGAGCCTGATACAGATCAAGCATTTTCTTTAGACCAGAAGCAAGAATAATCGGAAACGACAAAAGGAAACTGAACCGCGCCGCTTCTTCCCTGCTCAAACCATTACATAGTCCGCCCGAAATGGTCATACCCGAACGAGACATTCCTGGGACAAGGGCTAGAACTTGGAAAAGACCTATGTACAAACTTTTCTTTACAGTAAGACCGCTCTTTTGGGCCGCGGCATATTTTTCTGCACACAACATAACCACAGCACCGACAATAAATGTAACTGCGACAAGTAGTGCTGAACGAAAAACCGTATCCATATATTTTTCTAAAAGCAGGCCAAGAATAGCGGCGGGAATTGTGCCAATGATTATTCCCTTCACCCACACAGCATCTTCAACAAAAACGTTTTTTCTTAAAATCATACGAACAGCCGACTGTATTAAACGCAATATATCCCGCCAAAAATATAAACCCACAGCAAGGATCGTGGCGAGCTGCAATACTGCATCAACAGCTAATCCACTCGGTGTTTGTATATGCAAAACATCCCGCGCAATTATCAAGTGGCCGGAAGAGGAAATAGGTAAAAATTCAGTTATACCCTGTACGACACCAAGAATAATTGCTTGAATAAAATTCATATTATTGCAGTTAGCCTATATATAAGCCCCTATTCAAAAGCGAGTAAAGAAAACATGATTCCAAATCCAACTACAATTGCAACTATTTGAATTATAGATTTTTGAGGATCACGAGTTTTGTGGAGTTCCGGAACAAGATCAGAGCCAGCGATATACAAGAAACCTCCAGCAGTAATCGGCAACACGTAATCAACAAAATGTGTTATCTGAAATGTAATCATGAGTGCCACAACACCACCAAGAATAGCTGAAAGCGCAGAAACAAAGTTCAACCATAGTGCACGACCTCGGCTGAAACCTGCATGAATAAGAAGACCAAAATGCCCTATCTCCTGAGGTATCTCATGAAAAGCAACTGCGAGAGTTGTTGCAAAACCAAGAGAAGGACTGACGAGAAAGCTTGAACCAATGATTAATCCATCTATAAAATTATGAAGAGTATCAGAAACAAGTGTCATGTATCCTACCGGCTCGATGTGAGTATTCTTTTCGTTACACTCATCACATTCTTCTATATGGTCATGGTGCCAGTGTAAAAACTTTTCCAAAACAAAGAAAATGAGAATACCAGAGAGGATAAGCGCGGAAACAACTCCAACAGGAAGAACTTCAAATGCCTCTGGAAGAATGTGAATAAAAACGTCTCCAAACAGCGCCCCCACCGCAATACTTACAAGAACAAAAATACTGCGCTTAAGAAAAGCGGTGCTAAAAAAAAGGGTCAGCGCCCCCACCAACGAGAGCAGACTAACACCAACAATACTGATTAATGTGTAAAGCCATGTAAGTGCCATGGGAACAACTATATCATTTTTAAAACATGAAGACTACACGTGCAAAATACCCGTCTGTGATATAATAACCACATTATAATAGTTAATCATAAAAGGCATGGATAGTAACAAAATAATGATACCCCTTTCGGTGCTGGTCGCAGGCGGATTGATTGCTGGCGCTGTTTTTCTTTCACAAAAAAACCCAGCCAAAGATCCAGCAGCAGGCACAGATACCACAAAACAAGAACTTAGCATTAACGCCGCACCAGTTACAGACGCTGACTATATTTTAGGAGATCCAAAAGCTCCTATTGTTATCATCGAATATTCTGATCTTGAATGTCCAGCGTGTAAATATTTCCAAGGCACCACAAACAAAGTTATGGAAACTTACGGAAAAGAAGGAAAGGTTGCATTGGTATTTCGCCATTTTCCCCTATACAAAGGTGCGGAAGGTTACAAACCTCTCCATTCTAAAGCAGGAAAAGAAGCTGAAGCTGTGGAATGTGCAGGAGAGCTTGGTGGCAGTGAATCATACTATAAAATGATAGACAAAATCTTCTCCGTTACACCTTCAAACAATGGTCTTGATCTAGCTACACTTCCAACTCTTGCAAAAGAAATTGGTTTAGACCAAACAAAATTCACCGCATGTCTGGACAGTAATAAATATGCGGATAAAGTTGAAGCAGCTTACAATGCTGCGGTAAAAGCAGGAGTCCGCGCAACACCTTCATATGTCATAGTTACAAAGTCACGAACTATCCCCCAGGAAGGAGGTGTGCCATTTGAAGCAATTAAGCCAGTTATTGATACACTACTCACAGAGAATAACTAAAAAACAATCACAAAAAGCGGCGCCCTCTGGGCGCCGCTTTTTCCTTATCTATATTCTTCCAGCAATCAAATCCTCTTCAAATTCTATAATTCCATTAAAATCTTTTGAATATTTTTCTACTGACAGGAAATCAACAGTCATAATTTTTTTATATACGGCAGATACAAGCTTCTTCAAACGGTCTACTTTGTCTTCTTCCATAGGGAGCTCCAAGACAATAGTCTTGCCATTTTTCGGTTCAATAAAATCAAGTTCGCCCTTTTCAACACGCAATTTTCCACCGAATTCTCGAGAACCTTCCACAAGAAGTTTGTAAAAAATAAGCTGAGTTTCGTACTGATGCATTTTCGTCTTTTCATAATCATCTTTCCCCACCCAGTCGAGTTTTGGTTTACCAGTTTTGAAGTCTACCACCTGCGCAACAGAACCGCCCACAATAATTTTATCAATCTTACCCGTTAGTCGTGCATTGCTCACCACCACGCCCTGATCTTTGAAATTAAACTCAACAATATCTGTCGGCGTAAATGTCTTTATATTTTCATTATAAAAGACCGTCACATCATCCGCTCCTTTTTCGGAATATAGTGTGAAATCCTGTGGTGACATGCGCTCTTTTTTGAGGAATACACGAAACTTTTCTAACACTTCTTCAAGTTTTGGTGCTTTGCCATCTTTCCGCATAAAACGAGAGACCCATTCCAATGAATGGTGAACTGCTGAACCATATGAACTTGAAGGTGTTTTTGCTTGAGGAAAACGCAGCAGGTTTTGTTCCAAGAAATACTGAGGTCCTCCTTTAGTGACATTCAGAAAATTATTCAGGTGAGTAACCGGCATCGCATAATCTGTAACGAGTGACTGCAATAACTTTTCTTCAGAGGCAATAAATGGCGCCGTGTGATATTGAAGCCACGATGCAGTCAGCACCTCGTGCGTATCAGGAATCGTTCCTGACCCACTTTCATCCATAGAAACATTGAGTATATCTCTTAAAGATGACTGGTTAAGTGCTACCGATTCATCCTCACTCAACACCAGAAAACGTAATTTTGCAGATGCTTTGCCATTTTCTTCAGTGTGATACGAGGTCATATATAGAAACCTCTTAGCACGAGTAAGTGCAACGTAAAACAACCGTAATTGGTCATCCTGAGTGTCTCCTGCAGGCTCTATGGGCATGTTTGCGGGCAAGCTGAGCTTCGAGCCATGACCTTTACCAGCCCACACAGAATCTTGACAAGAAAGCACAAAAACAGTCTCAAATTCAAGCCCTTTTGCTTTGTGGGCAGACAACAAACTTACCGCTCCATCTATTTTTGAAAACGGACTTTGATCATTGAGGGCGATATTATTTTTCTCGTGAATATCAACAAATTCCACCAGATCAGCGATACTGAGCACCTCACCTTCTTTGTATTCACGCAGTGCACTCACAAACACACGTAAACTAGAAAGAAAGCCTAAATACTCTGCACGTGCATAATCAAATTTTTCTTTGTTGAAATAATACTCTTTGAATGGACTAACAAACTCACGAGCATCCATCGTAAGTTTCTCAAAATCACTTTCTTCTTCATCAGTTTCAACATCCTGGGCAAGTGGAGCATGTGCACCAATCAAGGTATCCAACACCACCTCCAGTGGCTGGGCATGTGCATCTACACCAAGCCCAATAAAGAATTTTGCAATATCACAAATCTGCTTTTCGGAGTGTTTCAGCATAATCTCTAGCCATGTCTTCGGATCTTCAGCACCACGAGCAGTGAGTGAAATTTTCCATACAATCTCTCGTGGAATGTGCCAAAATGGGAAACTTAAAATCTGTGGTAATAGTTCATCAGCCTCATCCATATATTTATGCGCCAGAGAATTGATGAAACGAGACATGAGAATAAGCTCTGCAATATGTGGTTCAGCAAAAACATTCTGTTCTCGTTCATATCGAATAGGCACTCCAACATTTCGTAAATATGGGACAAGCACCTCAAGTTGACGATGTTTTCTGGCAATTACTGCAATATCTTCTGGTTTTTCACCATCGGCAATACGTCTCTGTATCTCTTTTGAAATAAAATGATACTCGTGCGCCTGAGTTGAAAATTCCTTATGAATAATATGCCCCTTACCCAAATCTGGGTTTGAAGCAACCAAATTTTTCTGGATATCTGGTAATATTTTTTCCAAACGTTCTTCACCCTTACGTATAATATGCGATGCGATATCCAACACATCTTGCGTAGAACGATAATTTTCAACCATCGTCACAACCTGCACATCAGAAAAAATGTTCTTAAAATTGAGAATGTTTGAAAGCTCTGCTCCTTGGAATTTATACACTGCCTGATCATCATCACCGACAGCCATAATATTCGGCTTACCCTCATAAACAGGTGCGTCAGTAATGAGACGCATCAAACGCATCTGCGCATCATTTGTATCCTGGAATTCATCCACCAACACATACTGATACTGCTCTTGGATTTCGTACCTGAGAGCGGGAGACGTCTCAAGTACGGAGATAACATCAAGAATCATGTCATCAAAATCGTAATAACCCTTTGTCTGCATGACGCTCCTGTAGGATTCGTATATATCAGCAAGTGCAAGCATTTTCTCAACATACGTAGCATCTTTGAAAATCTGTTCTCCTTCGTCATTTTTCTTCATCCACTGACTCTTCCATGCGGTCAAAGGTGCTGTTTTTTCTGTTTCCTGAGCCCGACCCACTGCGCGTTTCAAGCTCAAGGCTATCGTTGTAAGAATATTTTTAAAATAGTGTGACGGAAAATCCTTCTCGGCTTTCTTACCAAGCACTTCAAGATCTCGAGCTACCTGTGCATATTTTTCAACGCTCCCCTTGCCTATTTTTTCAACACAAAGAGGTTGTAATAAAAGATGTGCTTGTTCAAGATGCTTTTTATTATGTTCTATAATTTTCTTAAATTCTGCCGGAAGCACGCCTGCCTTTTTCAAATATCCTACAACAGCCCTCACATCTTTCAAATAGACAAAACCCTGCTCTGGGTGATATCCACGAAGTGGATGGTTATGCGGAAGAGCTTCAAAAATGCCTTGTAATATTTGTGTCTGAGCAAGTTCATCAACAGCAGAGAAAAAAGCACCACTATAAAAATACTCTGGATATCTCTGCATAATATCCACGCAAAAATTATGAAATGTATGAATTGCCACACGATACGCCTCTATACCAATAAAGCTTGCAAGACGCTTTCGCATATTAATTGTTGCCGACTCGGTAAACGTCAGACATAGAATATTTGAAGGCAAAACCTGAGTTTCTTGCAGAATTTTACCGACACGCAAACTCAAAATCTGCGTCTTCCCCGATCCAGGACCGGCAACAACCAATATAGGCCCCTCTATACTATCTACCGCCTGTTTCTGAGCTTTGTTGAGTTTTTTATATGCCGATTCAAAGGAATTCATAAGTAAATTATAGCATAACCGACCATCACTAAAAACCACGTACCATTAATCAAAAACCGCGATAACCGCGGTTTTTACAAGCTATTACTCTTGAGCGACCGAGGCTTCAGACACACTAGCAGCGGGCTCAGATTGAGATTCTTGAGGTTCCTGAGCACCGGATTCCTCGGATGATATCTCTGAAGATTCAATATCTGGTTCAGAAGTATCTTCTGTTAAAGTCGGAGGCATTGTTTCTTCTATGGGTGGTTCAACAGGTGTTATCTCCGGTTCTAGATCCGGATCAGTTTCTCCTTCATCTATCGGGTCTGTTGATGTTGCTTGGGGTACTATTGGAATTGTAGAAGTTGCTTCTACGACGGGTGGCAGCACACCCAAATCACCATCGTCTTCCTCTGGCGCTGTTGAGATATCTGTCCCCTTTACACTTCGTAATAAATTTTTAAATTCTTCTTTTGTTACACACACATCATCAACACACACATCGCCGTTTATATGCAACTTATCCACAATAACCTCCTTTAAATGTGCAACACCATTCTCAATTGAAACAAAGAGATTACCAATTTGTTTCAAGGAATTTATGACTGCCGCAAGTATTGGTCTATCCTGCAAAGCAAGGTACCCATTTGGCGATGTTGAAACTGCCTCCGGAATTGCAGACTGAACATTCTGCGCAGAGAAACCAGAATATACATTTTCTGTATCATATCCAGACACGGCGTTCCATGTATATGATATTGGTTGTATCTTCATAAGATCTTCCATACCCCGAGTAAAATCAGCCTTAACATCTTTCAATCGTTCATCAGAAGAAACTGTCAGATTGCCATTTGCATCTGTTTGCACAGCACCTGATCCAAGGCCAGAAAAACGGATTGTACCTGTTGCTTGTAATGTAGCTGTCGGAGAAACTACACCAATCCCGACATTTCCGCGAAGAGACGCTAGAACAATATTACCAACTACCCCACCAGTTTCTGCGGCACCGGGATTTACAACAACATCACCGCCATTGCCACCAAAACTACCATCTGAAGCAAGTATGGTTATGCCGAATCCAGGACCACCAACAGGAATACCAGCAGTTAACGCAATATCGCCATCAACTAACGCAATTGAACTACCAGGACCGGTAGTACCAGTTCCACTGGTAATAGTCACCGAACCGCCGCCTGCACCATTACCCGCACTTGTTCCACCAGTAATAACAACTGCCCCACCGTTAGCACCACTACCTCCGGAATCTGCGTCACCCCCCTTAAGAAAGAGAGTCCCGCCCGCATAAGCATCAGGACCAGAAGCGCTCGCACTACCTGCAGAAACAGTAAGATTGTATCCACCACCACTGGTTGGATTACCGATAGTAATTATTCTATTTGAAGAACTTGCGAGGGTAATATTACCAACACTACTCAGTGAATACCCTGCCCCCCAGATATTTGATGTCCATGGAGTTTGGGAATCAGAGACATTTCCAACACAAACTCCACTGATTGCAAAACAACCAGAAGTAAGATTGATACCTCCCGCAAAAGTGGAAGTGCCTGTGCCGAGGATAGAGAGTGTACCTGTGGCGGTGAGGTTACCTCCGAAATAGCCGTTGCCAGTGACGGTGAGTTTGGAAGATGGAGTGGAGGAGCCGATGCCAACGTTACCGCCATTCTGAACCAGAATTACATTTCCATATAAATTAGTTGAACCCTTGCCTGGAAAAAGATTTATATTGTATCCCGAAGAACCTATTCCCAAATCACCTGTTGAAAGCGTAATGGCGCCGCCGGAGACACCCGAAAATGCACTTGTTGTAAGTGAAAGAGACCCGCCCGTAGCTCCTAACGATGCATTACCTTGAGTAGACGCAAGAGACATCGATGTTCCAGTTGCAGAAACTATTCCGCCTAAAATATTTACAGCCCCCATCGTTCCTGCACCACCACCGCCCGATAACGTCACAGTGCCAGGAGTGCCGCCCGATGCAGTTCCTCCGGTAATAATTATCGAACCACCATTTGCTACAGCTCCGGCTCCGTTTCCACCATTCAATGCCAAATTACCTCCCGCGAACGGACTACCTGATGACCCAGCTGAACCAGCATTAATTGTTAAGTTTGAACCTGCGCCTGTTGCTTGAGTTCCGACAGAAATAATTCTATTAGATGTACTTGCCAGGGTTATATTCCCAACATTTGAGAGTGCATATCCCCCCGCATTTATATCTGACGTCCACGGCGTCTGAGACCCAGAGCCCCCACCTACACAAACTCCACTGATTGCAAAACATCCAGACGTAATATTAATACCTCCTGCGAATGTTGAAGTGCCTGTACCGGAGATAGCAAGAGTGCCGGTTGCGGTGATGTTGCCACCGAAGTAACCGTTACCAGTGACGGTGAGTTTGGAAGATGGAGTGGAGGAGCCGATGCCAACCTCACCCGTCCCTCTTATAGTAAAGAATTGTGAAAAGACTGCAGGATTAGCTCCTGACGGAACGTGATAAATAGAAAATGTACCACCACTACCTGTTTGTGGAAGCAGCTCCATAGCCCAACCATCATAACCGGTATCTAGACGCTGCCACGCACTACCATCACTATATGAATTCTGTGAAAGTGTTGTTCCAAAAGGTGTGTTATTAATTACAAAAGCACTTCTATTGTTGCCTCTATCAAAACGAGCAGTATCATAACCCCCTGAAATTTTTGAAACTGCAAGTTTACTCGTCGGGCTCACGTTGCCAACACCGAGATTACCATTAAAGTAACTATCGATTGAGTTTAAATTTATTCCAAATCTCGCCACCTCACTTGAAAGGAAAGAATTATTGATTGTTAAACCATGATAAGAACGCATATTAAGCGAACCGCCAAAAGTTGAATCTAACTGATTATACGAATCACCAAATCTAAATACGCCAGTTTTTCCTGTAGAAAATCCACTAATTCCAACAACTCGTGTTGAATCCGAACCTGTGTCAGCATATACATCACCCACAACCGCAAGTTTTGCATTTGATGTTGTTGTACCAATCCCCACGTTTCCTGTATTGTAATATATATTTGAACCAGCTGACGTCCACTGGCTTGAAACTTTGTTTGCCCACTCCGTAGTACTTGCTGTGAGCGGTATATTATATCCAGACATTAGAGAAAGAACACCGGTTGAAGTTGCGTAAGTAAGACCAAGTGCTGTGGTTGAATATGCGGAACGTGCGTTCGTATCAGAGTACGAACTCAAACAAGTTCCACCAACAGAGAAACAGCCAGAGGTGAGATTAATACTGTTTGCAAAAGTAGAAGTGGCAGTACTAGATGAGATGAGTGAACCGAGAAAAGTGGATGTTGCAGTGATACTGAGCGTGCCTGTTGCTGCGAGGTTGCCTCCGAGGTATGTATCCCCTGCAACGGAAAGTTTTGCAGATGTAGTTGTGCCGAGTGCAAGGCCTCCGGTGGAGGTGAATAGTGCGTCGCCACCAGAAGATGAGATGTGGAAGTAGTCGGAAGAATCTATGTAGAGAGAGCGGGTAAGGTAAGAGTATGACGTGGCATAGGTATAAACGTAACCACCGTCGTTACCCGCAGCAATTTTTGCCCCATCAGAAGAAGAGACAATGGAGTACCAATTTGCACTCGTTCCTTGTGGAGTCCAACTTACTCCGCTATCAGTAGACATATAAATTTGACCAGTATTCGCAACTGCGGCAAGTTTTGTGCCGTCAGAAGAGGAAGTAATGGAATACCAGTTACGCAATGAATCACGTGGAGTCCAGTTTACCCCGCCATTGATGGAAGTATAGATTTGACCAGTATTCACAACTGCGGCAAGTTTTGTGCCGTCAGAAGAGGAAGTAATGGAATACCATTTACGAGACGAATCACGCGGGGTCCAGTTTACCCCACTATCACTAGACGTATAAATTTGACCATTGTATTCAACAGCAGCAAGCATAACACCATCAGAAGAGGATGTGACAGAAATCCAACTACGTACTGAATCGCGAGGAGTCCAGTTTACACCACTGTCAGTGGAGGTATAAACTTTACCATTATATTCCGCAGCAACGAGCTTTGTTCCATCGGAGGAAGAAGTTATAGCCTGCCAACCACGTACCGAATCACGAGGTGTCCAGTTTACTCCACCATCGGTAGAAGTGTAGATTTGACCACCCTGAGCAACCGCAGCAAGTTTTGTGCCATCAGAGGAAGATGTGATAGAACGCCACTGACGTACCGATTCACGTGGGGTCCAGTTCACACCGCCATCAGTGGATGTATAAATTTGACCATAATATCCAACCGCGGCAAGTTTGGTACCGTCGGAAGAAGATGTG
This sequence comes from Minisyncoccota bacterium, assembly GCA_041660745.1. GTDB lineage: Bacteria > Patescibacteriota > Minisyncoccia > Phycocordibacterales > JBAZVT01 > JBAZVT01. Next base: position 12,775 of record JBAZVT010000013.1, read on the forward strand.
ATAGAGTACCACTGGCGTGAACCGGACCCAGTTTGTGGCGTCCACACTCCCACACCTGGAACACCCGCTGACTGAAGCATCATTCCTCCACTGGCAGTATTTGATGTCTGTCCAATAGAGAACAATGAGGCTGGTGTAGTTAAACCGATTCCAACATTACTTGCACCGTTACCAGCATAATAAATACTTGAACCATTACTTGTCCATTGAGAAGCTGCAATCCCTGTCACCGCAAGCGTGTTCCCCACCCATGCAAGATTTGATCCTGCAGTAATTCTACTTGATGGAGTTGCATTAAATGAAGACCATTCCGTCGTTGAAGCTGTCAATGGAATGTTGTATCCAGACCCAAGTGAGAGCACCCCTGTTGAAGTTGCATAAGAAAGTCCTGTTACGGAGGTCGAGTATGCCGAACGAGCTCGGGCATCAGAGAAATATTTACTAGACCCTTCAGAAAGATTATCTGTCGTTTTACTTGAAAGCCAAGAATCATTTGTTGTAGTAGAAAAACCACCGATACAAATTCCATTAATTGCAAAACATCCTGAAGTGAGATTGATACTATTTACAAATGTAGAAGTGGCTGTTGAAGATGCAATGATTGGTCCGAGGAATGTGGAGGTGCCTGAAACTGTGAGTGTTCCAGTGGCTGTGAGATTGCCTCCGATGAAGGTGTTGCCTGCCACAGAAAGTTTCGCAAATGGAGAGGTGGTGCCGATGCCAACATTGCCCGAAGAAAGAACTGTCAGAAGTGTCGGGTAACCCGAACCATTCCATGTCGTAACATTAAATTTGGTTGGAGCAACTGAAGAATCAATCACAAATTCTGCACCACCACCTGGTGTTACTAGTGAAGAATTATTATTCCTTCCAAACATTGCCATATATGCTCCAACTGCATTGTAACCAGTACTATTTATTCCACCAAATGCCATGACCTGTGACGTATTGACAAATCCAACATGCGAAGCGGTATTTGTCATTGTAATATCTCCACCAAAATATCCGTTCTGTGTAGATATAATATCGCCAAGGACTGAAAGTTTTGCAAATGGTGAAGTTGTACCGATGCCCACATTTCCTGTATTGAAATAGACATGTGGTCCGTTTGCTGTCCACTGAGAAGAGACTTTGTTACTCCACTCTGTGGTAGAAGCAGAAAGTGGAATCATGTACCCAGATGCAAGTGAGAGAGCACCGGTGGTAGGCGTGTATGAGAGACCTGTTGCAGTTGATGAGAGTGCATTGCGTGCAAGTGTGTCAGAGAAGTATTTGTTTGTGGAACCTTGGGTGATGTTGTCTGTAGTCTTTGTTGCAAGCCAGGAATCAGATGAGGATGTTGCCCAGCGATTCTGGAGTGAGTCCCAGTATGCAACATCAGAGAGAGAAAGGTTTGCAAGACAGACACCGTTGACTGCAAAGCAGCCAGATGTGAGGTTGATACTTCCTCCAAAAGTTGAAGTGGAATTTCCTTGAATGGCGAGAGTCCCTGTTGCAGTAAGGTTGCCGGCAAAATATGAATCCCCTACCACAGAAAGTTTTGCAAAAGGAGACGAGGTGCCAATACCGATATTACCATTACTCGTGATACGCATTCGCTCACGAACACTAGTAGAATCCACTGGTGTTGTCGAAAACGAAATATAACCTGGAGTGCCACTGGCACTGGAATTATATTCAGACGCCATAAGAATACGCCCGATATCTGAGAACCCTGATCCGCCCCACACCTCACCTTCAATATTAACCACACTATCGTTTGCATTAGTAAACTGTGGCGCATCATGAGTACCACGTGACCGACGGAAGTGCATTGAACCCACGTCCAACCCTGCAGTTGAAACATTTATATCCGCGTCACCATCACTCACAATACTCAACTTCTCATCAGGTGTACTTGTTCCAATGCCGATATTTCCATTGGCAGCAACTGCGAAGACACTTTTCCCAAATGAATCATAAGCGGAAATAATTGAATCGCCAGAAGATGTTGCGTGAACAGTAAGCCAGGAATTTGTGGTTGTGGTTCCAATAGAAAGTTTTTCTTCCATGTAGGAATTACCACGATGGATATACAACCCCCAATTTTTAGCAGCACCACTTGCCCATCCATACAAACCAAAATTCGCGCCCGTGGTTGTCCCCCATGCAGTACCATTAACTCCATAGTTCAGTGGACCTGATCGTTGGGTTACTGCCTTTATAGCCTGAAAATCACTTGACGAATCATCGATAGAAACTCTAAACACTCCGCCAGGACTGGATGTTGCAGTCGTAGACCCAACGATTACTTTCCCCGCAATATAATTTAAATCTGAACCATCCTGAATCCATGGGCTTGATACACATATCCCCCCAACAGAGAAACATCCAGACAACAAATTAATACCAGCTGCAAACGTAGAAGGTGTCGTGGTTGATGTCGCGGTAAAATACTCCGCAACAGAAACACCAGACACTGTACAATTCTCCTCTCCCGGAGCACAGTCTGGATTCAATGTGTCTCCTGGATTGTATGGAGCAACACGTCCTGCAGCATATACAACAAAACTACCTACGACGAGTAGAGTTAAAGCTAAAACTATGAATATCAGGGGCTTTCGTGAATGAAATATTCGTCCGTGTATACTCATAGATTAATGAACAGTTTGTTCTAAAACGACTCACTCTGCACACTGTTTTAGATAAGATAATTATAGCAAGAAAAGTTATTAATGCGTATAGAAAAACATACCAAATGTGGGGATAACTAACATTCGGACATTCTCAGAAAAGATGTCTGAAAGAACTCCTAATTAAGATTTAAAACCAGCCCTCGCTATTTCATGGCGAGGGCTCGTTTTTCTTATATTTCTTTAATATCCTCGAAGTCTGTTAACCCCAGTCGCACTTTTGAAGATTACTTTATTAGCACAACGCTTCGCGAATATAGGGGCGTGCTATTCGCACCCGCATTGTGCGTAATAAATCATGCACCATAGTTTTTTCATGAATTGTTTTCAATACATAGCAAAAGTGCGACGGGGTTTACCCTCGTCGCACTGTGCGTTTTTTAATATTTTGTTCCCACCACTCTGAAATTAGTACCCGCGGAGCCTGTTGATCTTCTCATGCTGTCTAATCTTCTCATGAGCCTTTGCTTCAATCTGACGGATACGTTCACGAGTAACACCAAATTCCTTTCCCACTTCTTCAAGTGTATGGGTAATTCCATCGATCAAACCGTGACGCATTTCAAGAATCTTGCGTTCCTTGGGAGGAAGATCGTCGAGAATTTCTCTAACCTGATCTGCAATAATACGTCGAGATGATTCCTGATCTGGAGAAAGAATTTTATCATCTGCAAGAAAATCTCCGAGAACCGATTTACCATCATCACCGTCGTCGCCAACAGGACTCTCGAGGGAGACAGTGCTCTGGTCAATTTTTTCAATCTGATACACCTTATCAACATCCAAGTTCATTTCTGTTGCAATCTCTTCTGGGAGCGGATCGCGACCGAGATCTTGTGAAAGACGGCGAACGACTTGTTTGTATTTTGCGATTGTTTCAACCATGTGTACTGGCACGCGGATGGTGCGTGACTGGTCTGCCAGGGCACGCGTGATTGCTTGTCTAATCCACCATGTTGCGTAGGTAGAAAACTTGTATCCCTTTGTCCAGTCAAACTTATCTACAGCCTTAAACAAGCCGAGGTTTCCTTCTTGGATAAGGTCGAGGAGTGTGAGGTCAGGACTACGTCCAACATATTTCTTCGCAATAGAAACTACGAGACGGAGGTTGGCACGGGCGAGGAGATTTTTTGCTTCTTGATCCCCTTTTTCAATACGGCGAGCAAGTTCTTTTTCCATTGCACCACTGATCAATGGGTACTGACCAATTTCTTTCAAATACATCTGGATGGAATCATATGACGAATCCCCTCCATCTTTTGAATAGTATTTCTTTGCATCAAGTAAATCCTCTGTTTGTGGAATTTCAAGTAAACCACCCCCCTCCAACACATCTATACCAGCAACATGAAGACGGCTATATAACTCATCCAAAAACATCACATCATCTTCAATAGTTGGAAACTCTTTGAGAATCTCATCAAAGGTAATAAAACCGCGCTCACGGCCCTTTGCCGAGAGTCGTTCTGCTCGCTGTTCCCACTCTGCACGAACAGCCTTTGTTCTACGTGCAGCAGGAGCTGCCTTTTTTACGGGTTTTTTTACAACCTTTTTAACGATCGGCTTAGAATCCTTTTTTACGGGCTTCACCACCTTTTTTAATATTTTTTTCTTATTATTTTTTGTCATATGAATATTCCCTTAAGGGTCTTATAAAAAGATGAATTTTCTGTTAAGAGTCACTTTATGGTTCACTATTTTTACGAATTTTCTTTAATCTCTCCATTATCTTCTGGGCCTCTGCCACAGCTTCTTTTTGCCCCTCTGCATTCTTGGCAGTTTCTGCTCGAGACACAACAGACATGATTCGTATAAATTCCCCCTTCAGATGTTCCGCTTCGTACTCTCTCAACAATTCTTCAACATCTTTTTTTAAAGCCCCTGTATTGCCGTGATAACTCTCCGCTTCAAAAATAAGCTCCTCTTTAATCGCCTCCATACTCTTAAGAATTTTCTTGCATTCTTCTTCGCCAGAAATCTCTACAATACGTGAACTGATTATTTCAGGATCAATATTTTTATCTTTCGCAGCAGTTTGCCAAAATATAATCCCCGACAATCTTCGCACAATCCCATCTTTTCTAATCTTCTGTTCTGGAGTTTCTTTGGAAGTTCCCAAAGTAGCTGTTATTGGTTGTTCTACAAGTGGAGACTGGGTCTTTTTCAAGTCCTCCCAAACCGCAGCTTCCTGGATACCGGCTCGCTCTGCAACAAGAGACACATAATGAGACTTCTCCATAGCACTTTCCACGAGAAATAAAAATGGAAATACTGTTGTTTTTAATTCTTTTATCAATTCCCTTCCAGATAACTTTTTCGCGAGTGCAATATCTAGATAAAAATCAATAATATTTTTAGAATGTTTGAGTGTTTCTGTCCACAATTTTGGTTCCTGCAAGATAAGATCGGCAGGATCTTTACCGCCAACAATAGCTGCAATCTTCACATCCATACCAAGTGATAATGCAAGTGCGGCACTGCGACCTGACGCAGATATTCCTGCTTTATCAGAATCAAAAGCAAGAACAATTCTCTGAGAAAGTCGTTTCAACAGATTCAAGTGAACTATAGTAAACGCAGTACCTGATGAGGCAACAGCATTCACCACACCTGCTTGATGTGACATAATCAAATCCATCTGCCCTTCCACAAGAATAGAATAGTCGTGAGTTCTAATGGCATTTTTTGCCTTATCAAAACCAAACAACGTTTTAGACTTGTTGAAAAATGGTGTCTCTGGGCTATTGAGATATTTTGCTGACTTTCCGTCATCGTGCAAAATACGCCCAGTGAACGCGATTACCCTGCCAGAACTATCACAAATTGGAAAAATGACTCTTCCACGAAAACGATCGTAATAGCCTTTTTCTGTTTTCTTGGTGAGACCAGCCGTCTCCATTTCTGTATCTGTATATCCTTTTTTCAGCAAATAATCACGGATAGTATGCCATTCTGCCTCTACCCAACCAATCCTCCACGTCTTAATGGTTTTTTGACTTAATCCACGAAGTGTTAAATATTTATTTACCTCTTCCGATTTTATGAGGTTTTCTTCAAAGAAAACTGTGACGTCTTCAAGAATAGAATACATACGATCGCGCTCCGTACGGACTTCCGGACGTTCTGGCTTTAATTCAACTCCGGCCCGTTCCGCAAGCACTTTTAGTGCACCCTTAAAATCTAAGCCTTCAAACTGTTCGACAAAAGAAAATATATCCCCTTTTGCACTACATCCGAAACAGTAATAATTACCTCGCACAGGTGACACGAAAAATGACGGGGTTTTTTCGGCGTGAAATGGACAGCGCGCCTTAAAATTTGCCCCGGATTTTTCAAGTTTGATATAGCTCTCCAAGAGAGAAACAATATCAACTCGTTCTTTTATTTGTTCAACAACCGAGTTAGGCATTGATGTGAGTTATTTAACCCCACAGCCACTTCTCAGTTAGAAGTGGCTGTTTTCGCTACTAGAATGCTTTGTTTCCAGAGTTTCTGCCTGCGTCTTGAACATCTTTAATCATCTGGTATTTCTTACTTCCCTTGAAACCAGAACCTGCTGGAATCAAACGTCCGAGAATAACATTTTCTTTCAAACCAACAAGCTTATCTTCTGCGCCACGAACAGCTGCTCCAATAAGAACACGTGTTGTGTGCTGGAACGATGCGGCTGAAAGGAATGAACGACGAGAAAGTGATACTTCGGTAATACCCATAATAACATCACCACTCTTTGACTCCTCAAGACCGAGTTCTTTAACACGAGCATTTTCACGCAAGTAATCTGACTTTTCAACAAGGTCACCAATTGTGAATGTTGTATCCCCAGCCTCCTTAATTCGTGAACGAGAGAACATCTGTCTAACGATAACTTCGATGTGTTTTCGAGAAACAGATTCACCCTGCAATTCATACAATTTACTAATTTCTCTGATGATATAACCTTCTGTTTTTTCCTTACCTGCGTATCTGAATAGCTCATCAAGGTCAGCGGAACCATCAGTAAGAATATCACCACGCTTTACAGCGTCGCCAGTCTTAACGAAGATAACACGCGCTGGTGGAACAGAATATTCAACTTCGCCTGTTTTCTTGTTTTTCTTCTCGTGAGCATCAGGCATAACAACAATGATTTTCTCTTTACCGATGTGCTTAACATCAGTAATAGTACCGTCTGTTTTTGCAACGATAGCAGCACTCTTTGGATGACGTTTTTCAAAGACTTCTTCAACACGAGGAAGACCTTGCGTAATATCTCCTCCGACAGATGCGGCACCTCCGGCATGGAACGTTCTCATGGTCAACTGAGTACCAGGTTCACCGATAGCTTGAGCAGCAACGGTACCCACAGCCTCACCAATATCTATTGGTAAGTTTTTACCAAGATCGTATCCGTAACAACGAGCACAGATACCTGAGATTGCTTTACATGACATTGGAGAACGGACAGTGACTTCTTCGGCGTCTGAATCTTCAATTATTTTCGCATCGTGCTTTGAAAGAAGATATCCTTTCTTAAACAAAACTTCTCCACTCTTTGTAACTGCATCTTCAGCGAGATATCTACCCTTGATTGTCTTGGAAAGTGCAATATCAACACCAGATGTATTTTCTTTTCTAATCTTGATACCTTCTTTTGTTCCACAATCTTCCTCTGAAACAATAATATCCTGTGCGACGTCAAAGAGACGGCGTGTGAGGTAACCTGCTTTAGCGGTGTTGAGAGCGGTATCGGTAAGACCCTTACGAGAACCGTGAGTCGTGATGAAATATTCGATTGGAGACAGACCTTCTTTCATACAAGAAAGAATTGGGAATTCAATTGTTTCACCCGAAGTGGTTGCAATAAGACCTTTCATACCAACCATCTGTGTGATCTGACTGAAAGAACCTCGAGCACCTGAATACACCATATCGTGAACAGGACCATTTTTAGGAAGAGAATTTGGAATGAGTTTTTCAACTTCACTCTTTGCGGCGTGCCAGATTTCAATATTCTTACGCAGACGCTCTTCAGTTGAGAGAAGACCCATGTTGAACTGATCCATGACTTCATCAGCCTTGACCTGTGCGGCAACAAGAACTTCTTTCTTACCCTCTGGAACACGAACATCATCAATACCCCAGGTAATACCTGAAACAGTTGCATACTTGAAACCGAATGCTTTGACTCTATCCATAATAGAAGGAATCTCATCAATACCGTAACGCTCTATCATGTCGTCAATAATAGCCGCCATCTTCTTACGCTCTATTTCTTTGTTGATATAGCCGTAATCATCTGGGAGAACACTATTGAAGAGAAGACGCCCGACAGTTGTTTCAAATATTTTTCCTTCGTACTCAGCATACTTTGGTTTATCAGAAGGTAAAATGTGAACTTTGGAACGGAAACTGATTGCACCAAAATCAAAAGCAGTAATCGCATTGTTTGGACTCGAGAAATACTTACCTTCGCCTTTTTCTCCGTCGATTGACTTGGTCATCCAGTAACATCCGAGAATAATATCAAGCATTTTTGCACTGATAATTGGATCTCCAGAACCTGGTTTCAAAATGTTTTTGTCTGAAGCCATGAACTCTCGCGCCTCTGCCTGAGCTTCTTCTGAAAGTGGTACGTGAACAGCCATCTGGTCACCGTCGAAGTCTGCGTTGAAAGCAGTACAAACCATTGGGTGCACTTGAATAGCACTTCCTTCAATGAGTTTTGGCTGGAAAGCTTGAATGCCAAGGCGGTGCAATGTAGGTGCGCGATTAAGCAACACGTATTTGCCCTTGATAACATCTTCAAGAATTGCCCACACTTCTGGAACGCCTTCTTCTATAAGACGACCTGCTCCACGAATGTTGTATGCAAGTTCCGATTTAAGTAATTCACAAATCACAAACGGCTTGAACAATTCAAGTGCCATGTGCTTTGGCAATCCACACTGATGCAATTTCAAATCTGGACCAACGACGATAACAGAACGTCCTGAGTAGTCAACACGCTTACCAAGGAGGTTTCCACGAAGAAGACCTCTCTTACCTTTCAAGTTGTCAGCAAGTGACTTCAATGAACGGCGCTGTGATGCACTTGTTGCAGCTGAAAGTGAGCTACCGTGACGGATTGAGTTGTCCACAAGAGCATCTACTGCTTCCTGCAAAATACGCTTTTCGTTACGCAAAATAACATCTGGTGCGGCAATTTCCTTGAGTTTATTGAGACGATTGTTACGATTGATCACACGACGATAGAGGTCGTTGACATCTGATGTCGCATAGCGACCACCATCAAGAGGCACCATTGGGCGAAGTGCTGGTGGAATAACTGGAATACGTGTAAGGAACATCCACTCAGGTCGTACACCTGATTTAATCGTAGACTTTACAAGTGAAAGTCGGCGATTGATACGTTCTGAATCAAGTGAGTTTGATTTTTCAAGCTGAGCCTCGAGCACAGTCACAAGTTTCTCCATATCAATCTTTTTGAAGATATTATAGATAGCTTCTGCGCCGATACCCGCCTCAAACATTGTTCCATACTTCATTGAGAAATTATGGAACTCTATTTCGTCTAACACGCGGCCTTCCTGGATACTCTCAATATCACGCTTAGTGTTAAGCATGAGCTCCTTAAGAGACTCCTTTGCTTTTTCATCAGTCAATGATTTTGACTTTGTCTTGTATTCTGATTCCAAATCACGCAATATCTGTGCGCGTTCATTTTCTATAACAGAGATAACAATATATCCTGCAAAATAAACAACCTTTTCTAGTTCTGTAGCTGAAATGCCAAGTATCATACTAATACGACTAGGCATTCCACGAAGGAACCAGATATGTGCAACAGGAACAGCAAGGTCAATATGACCCATACGTTCACGACGAACTATAGAGCGAGTGATTTCAACTCCACATTTTTCACAAACAATTCCCTTATAGCGAATACCGCGATACTTTCCACAATAACATTCATAGTCCTTGTCTGGACCGAATATTTTTTCATCAAACAAACCATTTTTTTCTGATCGCTGTGTGCGATAGTTGATTGTTTCAGGTTTTGTGACTTCACCGTATGACCATTCCTTGATTCTCTCTGGAGAAGCAAGCTTCACAGTCATAAGATCAAAATCCTGCACCTCAACTGATTTTGCTTTTGTATTCATTGGTTTAAGATCTAATTAACTGTTAACTTCTTCTTCTCCATTTGTTTTTCTAAGCTCTACATCTAACCCGAGACCACGAAGGTTGTTGAGAAGAACGTTGAACGAAGCTGGAACGTTGAGTTGTGTAATTTTTTCACCCTTGACCAGAGCATCGAATGCTGCTGATCGACCCATAATATCGTCTGATTTAATTGTAAGAACTTCACGGAGGTTATATGCTGCGCCGTGACCGAGCAATGCCCAGACTTCCATTTCACCAAAACGCTGACCACCACCCTGTGCTTTACCACCGAGAGGCTGCTGCGTAATGAGAGAGTAAGGACCGATAGAACGCATATGGATCTTGTCTTCCACCATGTGGTGAAGTTTCAAGATGTACATGTATCCAACAGCGATATCTTGATCGAATTGTTCGCCTGTACGTCCGTCAAAAAGAGGCATCTTTCCAGATTCTGGGAAGCCTGCTTTCTTAAGCTCGTCCTTGATTTCTCCATCGGTTGCACCTGCAAACGGAGGAACAATAGCCTGATATCCAAGAGTGCTTGCTGCCATACCAAGGTGCAATTCCATAATCTGTCCAAGGTTCATACGGGAAGGAACACCGAGTGGAGTGAGAATAATATCTATTGGAGTACCGTCTTTCATGAATGGCATATCTTCAATAGGAAGAATTTTTGAGATAACACCTTTGTTACCGTGGCGTCCTGCAAGCTTATCACCAACAGAAAGCGAACGAAGTTCTGCAACTTCAATATGAATTCTCTTGATGATGCCTGAATCAAGCTTGTCACCCTTTTCACGTGAGAAAACCTGAACCTTCACGATGCGTCCACGCTTACCGTTTTCCATTCTCTTTGATGTATCTTTTACATCACGAGCTTTTTCACCGAACAATGATCGGAGTAAACGTTCTTCTGGTGTAAGTTGGGTCTCACCTTTTGGAGTAATTTTACCAACCAAGATGTCGCCTGGGCGAACTTCAGCACCAACTCGGATAATACCATCTTCCGCAAGGTTCTTGAGTTTACCTTCACCGACATTTGGGATATCACATGTAGTAACTTCAGGACCAAGTTTAGTATCGCGAACGTTGACCACAAACTCTTCAATGTGAATTGTTGTGAATTTACTGTCGCGAATAACTTTTTCTGAAACGATAATAGCATCTTCGTAGTTTGAACCGGACCATGACATGAACGCAACGCGGATGTTGTGACCAAGTGCCATTTCTCCATGATCTGAAGACGATGTATCAGCAAGAACATCTCCCTTTTTAACTTTCTGACCAAGATCTACGGATGGACGCTGATGAAATACTGTAAAACCGTTTGTTCGGGAATATCGGACAAGATTATATTCAGTCTCTTTTGTTGCTTTTGCGTACTTAACTCTGATTTTGTTTGCATCAACGTATGCAACAACACCATCATCTTCTGCAAGAACGATACGGCCTGTGTCTAAAACAGACTTACCTTCAATACCAGTAGCAACGAGTGGGGCTTCAGGAATAATACAAGGTGTGCCTTGTTTCTGCATGTTTGATCCCATCAATGCGCGGTTTGCATCGTCATGATTCAAGAATGGAATCATAGATGTTGCGATAGAAAATGCCTGGTTTGTAGCAACGTCCATATAATGAACATCTTCAATTGATACAACGCCTGGCTTTCCTCCAACACGAACCTCAACACGATTTTCAACAATCTTTCCATTCTTATCCACATCAGTTGCAGCGTGAGCAATGTTCCACTGCTCCTCTTCTAATGCATTAAGATATGAAATTTCATCGGTAACTTTACCATTTTTTACTTTTGCATATGGGGTCTCGATCATACCGAATTCATTGATACGAGCATAGACAGACAAACGCAAAATAAGACCAATGTTTGGACCTTCTGGGGTGTGAATCGGACAAAGGCGACCATAATGAGATGGGTGCACGTCACGAACTTCAAAACCTGCACGTGATCGATTAAGACCACCGGGACCGAGAGCAGACAATGTTCGGAGGTGTTCGATTTCAGTCAATGCGTTTTCTTGCTGCATAAACTGAGAAAGCTGGTTTGTCGTGAAGAACTCCTTAATGCGAGCCTGGAGCGGCTTTGGGGAAATGAGTTGCATTGGCAACGTCACGTTTGTTTCAATCGTGGACATTCTATTCTGAATATTACGCTTGATCTGTGCGAGACCAACGCGAATTTTTTGCTGGAGCATTTCACCAACATATCGGACACGGCGAGAACCAAGGTGATCGATATCATCTTCAACTGCGTGCGGTGTGTTATTAAGAGTAATAACATGAGAAATAGTTGTAGCGAGATCGTCTAAGTTCAATGTACGGCGTTCGACATCTTTATCAGTCGTACTCTTGTGAAAACGATTATTGAAACGAAAACGTCCTACCTTTGAAAGGTCATAGCGCTCTGCGTCAAAAATAGAATTGAAAAATTCATGTGCGTTTTCTGCAGCTGCCAAGTCGCCATCACGAAGCTTCTTGTAGATTTCAATAAACGCCTCGTTGGCTGTCTTGGCATGATCTTTTGCAAGCGTTCTTTCAAGAGAATACTTTGCAAATTCATTATCCTTAAACAAGGCCATGATTTGAGCATCTGTTGTTGCTCCGAGTGCGCGGAGAAGAACAGTGACTGGGAACTTACGCTTGCGGTCAATGCGAATATAGAGAACGCCATCAGCGTCTGATTCAACCTCAAGCCATGCACCTCGAGATGGAATTACTTTTGCACCGAAAAGTTTCTTACCTTTCAATTCTTGTGCAGTGAAAAATACACCGAAAGAACGTGCAAGTTGTGGAACAATAACGCGTTCAATACCACTAATGATAAACGTACCGTGTGGTGTCATGAGCGGAAAATCTGCCATGAAAATTTCTTGTTCTTTTTCAGTACCAAGAATTTTATTCTTGAGTGCAACACGAACTTTCAATGATGCCTCGTAGGAAGATTTGTTGTCCTTTGCGTAGTACTCATCGTACTTTGGCTTTGCAAGCTCAAAACCAGTGAAGTCAACTTCAAACTTCTTACCGGTATAATCCTTGATAGACGAAAACTCCTTGAACACTTCTGCCAAGCCTTTTTCTATGAGCCATGTGTATGAGTTGGTCTGTGATACAACCAAATCTGGCACAGAGACGAGTGGCGCTCTAAACTTTCCGAAATATTTTTTTTCTCGTATCATGTTTTAATAAATATGTTCGCGATTTTCTACTCTTGTGCAGAGAGTATTGACCACAAACGAAAAAACACCTCGTGTGAGGTTTTCTTATAATAAATGCGTTTTAGTTGCTTTTAGGTGAAGTGTGCACGAACTGTCCTAAAAAATCTGCTAAAACATTGCTCATTTCAGTCATAACACAATCTAGCTAATGTTGGCGTAAGTATACTGATTATTCAATAACTGTCAACACACTCGTCAACGTGGCAGGTTGACATATTAATAGTACAAAAAATCAGACTCCATTTTTTGTATCGGATTTACAATTATATCTTTCATCTCCTTATTATAATCTTCTTCTGTAAGATCAAAGATTTCGTAAAAAAGTTCTCTATTTATCACGTCTCTGTATTCCCTACAACGAACGTAATCAAACCTACTTGACCAGCGGTATTCTTCGAGAAAATGAACTGCACTATCACAATCAAGCAACCCGTCTTTTTTCCAGTTAATAAATTTTAAATCCAAAGGATTTAGATCTATATAATATGGAATATACAAAAAATGAGCATCGTTTTCGAGCAATAAAATTTGTGCCTTATTTTGAAAGAGATAACCGCTTCTTTTGTATTTGATATTAATATATTTTGTAAAACTATTACCCAACCTTTTCATAAATTCAGTAATACCTCCTTCTGTTTTCTCAACAAGAAGTAAATGGTAATGATTTGGCATTAAAACCCACTGTAATATTTCAACAAGTTTTTCCTGTTTTGGAGGATCAACAAACATATTTCTCGAAGTTGTTCTGATTGCCCCATCTTTATTATTAAGTTTATACAGACTTTCCGGTCTAATACAAATAAATAGTTGCTAATCTTCTCCTCCAAGTATCTCTTCAATCATTTTGTAACGTCTGTCTCTTCGTAGTCCATGATGAATTTTAACTTTGTCTTTCAGGTGCGCAAA
>JBAZVT010000014.1:0-26151 GCA_041660745.1 Minisyncoccota bacterium
AATTGTATGTGCGACATCCCCGTGTGTATTTGTTTAGCTTGTAATGGTATACGGCTAACAGTACCACGGGGTGTTGCGTTTCAGGTTAGAATTCGCGTAGTAGCTATTGACTTTTCAATAAAAAAGTGTAGTTTTGTGTAAAAGTTCTTTCAATGTTGGAAGACAAGATCTCTAGCGAGAAGGAGTTACCGTATGCAGCTACTGAATCTACCCCTTATTCCCGGCTTAGTCGTGGAACAGGTGGGAACACTACTCACCGCCGTGAAGGACTATGCGCAGTTCAAGTCCTACGTGGACAATCTCCGGGGTGGCGTGTGCCCCTTCTGCGATCCGTACTTCAGTCAACACAAGGACAAGGATGGAAAGCAGCTCAACGTCGCAATCAAGACCATTGGTGACGGACAGGACGCATGGAGGATGTGGAACAACCCGTTCCCCATCAGGAGCGGGAAGACCCGTATCGTCTCTGCCGAGACCCATCTTGTGATAGCGCCGGTGCGCCACATCACAAGTCCGAACGAGATGACGGGCAACGACTGGATGGCATGGACATCACTGATCCAATTCGCCCTAACTGACCACGACGACTGTGGTAATTCGGGGATGAATTTGCCGGGCGGCGGCGTACTGATGCGTTTCGGTGATCCGTCTCTCAACGCCGGCAGCGTTCTCCACATCCACACCAACATCATCGTGCCGAACCTGAAAGGTGAAGCGCGTGTGCCTCTGGCGAAGGAGCCAGAGGATGTGGCGGAGAACGTGCGTATCCTTCACATTTTTTCCAGAATCCTCAGTCTTATCGAGGCTGGCGACGCCAAAACGGCAACGGAGGCGGCGACAATGCTGTTACCTGCCGAGCAGGCAACTGTGCAAGGACGACTCAGCTAACGGGAGCCGAGTAGCCCGAGCCAAAACGACCCCCGGAACCAGGTTCCGCGGGTCGTCTTTTTTATCTAAAATTTTTTGCTTAGTCTTTCTTTACTTTTATAATTTCTACCCCCTGGGACCGTAGCACCTCTTCCCCGTCAAGCATTCCGTATCCATCACCATAATAAAGTTTTTTAACACCAGAAAAAGCCACAGCCTTTGCACACGGCGGACATGGAAAAGTTGTAACGTACATACTTGTTCCTTCGAGAGAAGTGCCAAGACGTGCCGCTTCTGCAACGAGACCAATCTCGCAATGAAGCGCCATCGTTAATTCTACATGATCACCTTTGTGAAAATTACCTCGTGAATCTCCCATAACATACGCCGTTTGCTCCGTTGGCATTAAGCGGTTATGGGTTTTTAAGATAATTTCCCCATTCTTTACAACCAAAGCTCCGATATGACGCCAAAAATCTGAACTTTTTTCTGCCTCTTTTTCAGCTGTGGCAATCATGAGTTTATCAAAATCATTCTCTGAAATAATCGCGTCTGGATTTACCTCTTTTTGCGCAAGTGATGCCTGAGTATCCCACCTCAGAAACACTGACTCAAAAACAACTTCATTATTTGAAAAATATTTTTCTGCGATTGTCCT
This sequence comes from Minisyncoccota bacterium, assembly GCA_041660745.1. Taxonomy (GTDB): domain Bacteria; phylum Patescibacteriota; class Minisyncoccia; order Phycocordibacterales; family JBAZVT01; genus JBAZVT01. The sequence goes on from JBAZVT010000014.1 coordinate 1,526, forward strand.
ACTCACATCTTCATCAGGCATAACGATTACGGCTTTCAAATCAGTAATTTTTTGTATTGAAACACTATCAAGTACCTCTGATTCTATCCCCCATCCATTCAAAGACTGGACAATAAGATTTGGGTCAAGCGCACGGACATCTTTTCTAAGGTGCCTAAATTCTGCAACGATATCTTTACCGAAAACAAAAACAGGACTGCCTTTATGGGCAGTAAAAAATTTATAGTATCCTTCATGTACTACAGGTACATAGGCAACAATGACCTTTTCTTTCATCTTATTTTTTTATTTCATTAAACACACTTTCAATAACTTCCACAATCTTAGGAGTGAGCTTTTGCGAAAGTTTTGAAGCAATACCAATCTGCATCAAACGAAGTTTCGCACTCGTAGATGTGGTTGCCTGTCTATCAAACACACACACTTCCCTGCAATGTTCCTGCAACATTTTTATTTCTTCATCGTTGTAATTTTCCTGAATAACAACAAGAGCATCGGGCTTTATCGTTTTGATTAAGTGCCATTTTGGATCTCCTAAATCTTTCAAAAAAACCATATCAACAGATCGCAAATGTGTTAGCATTTCGAGCCGTTCATCTTCAGGAACAATCGGCCTCTCAGGACCCTTACGATGTTTTATTTTTTTATCACTATCAAGCCCAACAATTAAAATATCCCCTTTTTTCTTTGCTGCTTCTAAATAACGAGCATGCCCAATATGAACCATGTCGTATGAACCCTGAGTGAGAACAACTTTCAGACCATTTTTCCTGCACTCCTGAGCAATTTTAGCAATCTCTTTGTACGATTTAACAAAACGCTTTGGAAAATTTGAATGTAAACCGAGATGCTGAATTGCAGGATGAACCATGCAATACATTCCCCCATGAGAAATCTGCTTCATCATTTTCTGAGGAGCAACCTTACCCCTGTTCACAGTTTTCTTTTTAAGTATTTTTGTTTTACTCACAGACATATATGTGTAAATTAGTAGTACTTAGAGTATACTCCAGCCTCCACGACACGCAACAGAAAACCCCCTGGACGGGGGCTAGAACTTGTTTTAGAACATGCTTTCGAGCCGAGATATGTAATTTTAGAATTAGGACACAAGCTGGAGGATGAGGAATATTATGATATTTCAAGTCCGAAGCGCCGTGTCATAATCTGAAATAACTTATCGCAGAGCCGGAATGATGTTCTAAAACAAGTTCGAAATCTGTTTTTTAATTAATTTAAACAAAAGCCTCCTAATAGGAGGCTTTTGTTTAAATTTTCTTTTACTTAACCTCCACACCCATTGACCTACAAGTTCCTTCAATGATTTTCATTGCCTGTTCAACATCAGTAGCATTAAGATCGGGAAGCTTTCGTTCTGCGATTACGCGGACCTGAGCTTTCGTAATTACGCCAACCTTTGACGTATTTGGCTTACCAGATCCTTTCTCTTTGCCGATTGCTTTTAGAATAAGACTGGATGCAGGAGGTGTTTTGAATACCATTCCAAACGTTCTATCTTCAAAAACAGAAACACGGACTGGGATCATATCACCCATCATTGGACGTGTCGCTTCGTTGAACTGTGTAACGAACTGACCAATGTTAATACCTGCCTGACCAAGTGCTGGACCAATAGGAGGCGCAGGAGTTGCTTTCCCTGCTGGAATGAGAAGCTTTAATTTTTTAATTACTTTTTTTGCCATGATTTATTTTATTTAATTCACTGCATTTTAGAGTAGAAGCCCGCCTGAAAGCGGCCTCCAAAAGCAATGTGTACATTACATTAAACTTTCCGAATTTGCAAGAAATCCAATTCAACTGGAGTCTCGCGACCAAACATGGAAACAAGGACTTTTACCTTACCGCGTTCAGCATCAACTTCACTCACCTTACCCTCAAAGTCCTTGAATGGACCATCGGTAACAATAACAGCATCTTCAACGGCAAGATCAATCTCATGCTTCATTGTTGCATTGCCCATACGCTTGAAGAGTGAGTCAATTTCCTTCTGATCGAGAGGCACTGGATATACACCCGCACCGACAAATCCTGTAACACGAGGAGTATTACGAACGACGTACCATGAATCATCAGTCACCACCATATCAACGAGAATGTAGCCGGGATATATTTTTTCTTCTTCTTCAATACGCTTGCCGCCTTTGATTTTTATTTTCTTCTCGATTGGAACAACTACATTGAAAATCTTGTTTTCCATGCCAAGAGACTCAATACGCTGTTTGAGGTTGCGCATAACGGCATTCTCATATCCTGCATATGTATGGATCGCATACCAATTGCGCCCTTCATCTATTTTTTGTCGTGCCATAGTTTAGTTATTAGTTAATGGTAGGTATTTTTTAGTAAAAACAATAAAACAGTTTTTATAAAATTACCTTGTCCAGAATGCGAGTAAAAATATTATCAAAAAGTGCCAAGAATAATGCGACAACAAGAGAAAGTACAATGATAGCTGCCGTGAAAGCCACTGCTTGTTTACGAGTTGGCCAACTAACATGCTTTAATTCTGCTCGTGTATCTTTTATATAATTAATGATGCGTCCCATAATATAAGTAGTTAAAACAATTCGTGTAATAAAGCTCTTTGCAACCGTCGACGGCTCGAGAATTTAGAAGGATACTTCTAATTCTACTCGCCTTTCTAGGTTATAAAAAAACGGCCTCCCGGCTCGCTTATGTGTATATAATACCACCTACAGAAAATGTGTCAACAGAAACCAGCATAATGGGCTAGTATAAGCAAAAAACACTGAACCCTTAAGGGTTCAGTGTTTTTTCTTTAATATTTTCTTTCTTGCTTATACTTATACTCGTTTTATCGTATCTCATACGAAATCGTCACGTTAGACGTAATCGTATTCTCCCCTGTCGGAACAGCTGCTGACATCTCTTGTCTTGCATCTGCACCCCCCATGCCGAGCACTTTTTGATTTGTTGCATACATCGGCATTGGGTAGCCACCACCATTTTCACTAAAGCTTACAATTCGAACAAGTCTGACACCTAAATCTTTTGCGAGCTGACGTGCCTTACTCTGCGCATCATCAATCGCATCTTTGCGAGCGGCTGCAGTAATTGCATCTTCATCATCAATGCCAAACGTCAAACCACTCACGGTATTCACTCCAGCATCAGTCAATCCAGAAAGAATTGTGCCTGCTTTTGCAATATCACGGATCTTTAGATCAATACTCTGCGTTACTTGATACCCACGCAACACCTGTCTGCCCGAAGGACAAAATCCTGACGTACATGCCGCAGCCTGAAGATAATCATACTGAGGATAAATATTATACCCTGTTGTTTTTATGTCTTTCTCAGCCACACCATTAGCTTTTAGAAAATCGACAGCTTTGTTTGTTTTGTCAGTGACAATTTTCTGTGCATCGGCAATTGCCTTTGATTCCTGAAACACAGAGAAGCTCACAGTTGCAATGTCTGGTTTTGCAAGAGACTCCCCCTTACCAGTAACATTGATAACGTTCGTTGGGGCAACATCAGAAGGTCCATTAAACAGTGCGACTGCCTGTATTGCTTTCACACCCACAAAAACTGTGAGTGCTATACCAAGTGCAAAAACCACCTTCCCCATCCTTCCATTCATAACCCCTCCATACATTTTTTCTCCATCCATAATATTTTTATTAATTGATAATTATTAATTTTCTGTATCAATAGTATATCAAATACCATTAATACATTCTTACTTCTATATACGAACCAAAAGTATTTTCGTTACAAATCCTAAACTAAATCCGCCGTACACTGAGGGCAACGCCTTGCTCCCATCGGAATTTTGCTCGTACAGTATTCACACGATTTTGTTACTGGAGCATCTGCAACAGCTTTTTTTGCCCTCCAGCGATTCATCATTTTTATGATTAAAAAAACTGCAAAAGCAGTCACAACAAAACCAATTATTGTATTAATAAATAGACCATAATTAATCGTAGCAGCCCCCGCCTTTTGTGCTTCCGCTAAACTTGGGTATGACCTCCCACTTAAATTAATGTATAAATTACTGAAATCAACCTTACCCAGTAACAATCCTATTGGTGGCATAATAACGTCACTCACGAGCGATGACACCACCTTTCCGAAAACACTGCCAATAATAATACCGACTGCCAAATCGATCATATTACCTTTGACCGAAAACTCTTTAAATTCTTTTATAAAATTCTTCATATAAAGTTTATTCACAATCTAATGCCGAGTAATGATGTTTACATGAAACACTGCCTGCAATAACATCTCTAGTATATTACTTTACAAGTGGTACAACAATAAACTGCTCACTTTTTTTACCATCAAACACAGCGTCAAAAACGTATGCTGGAGCCAAAATATTTCCAAAATCTGTTTTCTCGAGCAACACAAGTCCTCTGCGAGGATTGCCCACCTCTGCTTTTACGCAGGACACATCGCCACAGACAACTCGTGCCTGAGCCACCGCACTCTCCACAACAATCCCCCATTCGCTTTGCAATGAATACAGAGACCGCTCGTACGAAACACCTTCAATAGATACCTGAGCTACGGAGAGACGATTTCCCTCCATATCATATATCGCCATACCCGTAACTGGCGGAACAAGATTTTTAATTCTAAAAACATACCCTTCTGTTTCTGAAATTTTTTGTTCATCACCTACATATACAATTGCCGGTTCTGATACAGGGTCGGGTGCAAAGGCCGTCATAGTCTGCACATTCATAAGCCGTGCAGTGGGTTCAACAGACATACTTGTATCAGAGGCAGATTCACTTTTTTGCATTAGTCGCGGGGCGTCATCAAAAGACACCGCAAGCTTACCAAAAGCTTCAGGGGCTAACGTCGTAATAGCAGATACCGGAATAGTTGCGACCGAAGAAGCAGCGGGGGTTGTTGGTGTTACAGCAATCGGTTGTACGTTTGTCGGCACAATAGGCACCATTCCTCCCCGTGAAAGAACCAGAAGAATCACTGCAACAATGGCGACACCCGGTATTGCAATAAAAGAAAATATTTTCCATGGGGAACGAATGGGTGCATAAGAAAGCATTAACCGTGCACGGAGTCCAGCTACAAACGAAGGGTCGATAGAAACCTGTGGGCGAAAACGAACAAGTTCATTGATTGCTGTGCGCAAAAATTCTTCCTTCCCTGCACATGACGGCTCGGTTTCTAATACTTCTTGAATGATACTATTTATTTCACGCTCGTTCATATAAAAAATTTCGTTATCAAAGTTGTGAAAAGCAACGGCGGCATAACCTTACGCAGCTTTTCCAAACCACGCGACAAAATAACCTTTGAATTACCCTCTGACACTCCTAGAATATCCCCTATTTCCTTGTACGACTTTTCTTCCCATATTCTCAAAACAAGAACATCTCGTTCTCGCCCTGTGAGCACGTGCATATATTTCTTTACATGCGCAAAAGTTAGATCCGTATCTGTACCCTCTGTGATATCCACATTATCAGAAATGACGTCCCACACATCTTCTATGTCTGCAGAAACCTTCTTGGTGCGATAATGGTCAATCACAGTATTCTGAGCAATTCTATACAACCACGGAGAAAACGGCTTCTTCGGATCAACAGACTTGATCGCTGAAAGCGCCTTGAAAAATACAGCGCTGGTTATATCTTCTGCTGTTTCTTTGTGGTGCGTTTTGTAATACACAAAAGTGTAGATAGGACGAATATAGTGATCATAGATCGTACCAAAAGCAGCGGTATTTCCCGCCTGGGTTTGCCGTACAAGTTCTTCTTCGTTAATTAATATGTGTGTAGCTCCCATAAGTAGATACGAACTAAATGCACTTTTGTTACACCGCTATACGATAGAATTCTTTTCTGCAGTTTCAATGAGATTTTCAAAAAGACACGCAACAGTCATTGGCCCCACTCCGCCGGGCACAGGGGTCAGCATATCCACAATTTTTCCAACGGCCTCTGTATCCACATCTCCAACAATCTTTTTTCCAGATTCTGTTTCTATTCTGTTTATGCCAACATCAATAATTACTTGTCCTGATGTAACATGTTTTTCTGTAATCAAACGAGGACTCCCTGTAGCAACAATCACCACATCCGCACGACGAGTTTCTTCGAGTAAATTTTTTGTATATGAATGACACATTGTGACGGTAGCATTTCTATTTAAACATGCGATCGCGGTAGGCTTACCCACAAGAGACGAACGTCCAACAAGAACAACCCTTTTCCCTTCTAGAGTAACTCCCACAGAACCAAGTAATTTTAAAATACCTTTTGTGGTGGCAGGAATTGTAGCCTCTGCGTCGCCCTCCAAGAGCATTGCTCGGTTAACGCGTGTTAATCCATCAACATCTTTCCCTGGACTAATCGTATTCACACAACGTATGGTATTAAATTTTTTAGGCACTGGAAGCTGTACGATAATTCCATGAACAGTTGGGTCACTATTGTAACTTGAAATACCTTCAACGATAGTATCCTCGTCGGTGGATACGTCGTACTGAACATGGTCAACAATCACTCCTAAGCCCTCACCATATTTCTTCTTACGCTGGATATAAATATTTGCATCATCTGCAGAACCAATCTGAATAATCACAAGTCGAGGGGTAACAGAAAGAGTAGCTGCTCGTTTTATAAGCGCTTCCTGAATTTTTACTGATTCTGCTTTTCCATCAATAAGTATTGCCATGTTTTTTATAGTTAGTCTTTGAACAAACTCTTAAACTTTAAACTTGAGACCAATACGCAATTCTCTCTCACGTGTCACTCGGGAGTGACGAAATGCAATGATTGCGATAATGAGCCACAAAACACCAATACACCAACCACCCACAACATCGGAAACAAAATGTACGCCAAGGTACACTCTACTCGCCCCAACACATATTGCAACCACAGACGGAATTATCACCGCACACCATCTTCCAAACCATGTATGCGCATGATGAAAGAAAAGGAAGCCAACAAAACCGAAAAATGCCACCGATATTGCAGCATGTGCACTTGGAAATGCATATGAAGTTTCTATAACGAGGGGCCGGAAGAGTGCTGGACGGGTGCGCCCAATAATATCTTTCAAAAGCAGGACAGTTCCTTGGGTGCCAACAACAGCGACAAGAAAGCCAAACATATATCGATATTCTTTATATAGTGCAATAATCAGAAGAACCGCAACAGAAGAAACTGCAATGAAAAGCGGGCTCGCAAGATTTGTCACGGCGATGAAAAAAGTTGTCAGCGCATCAGTGCGCACTGACTGAGAAAACAATTCTACCGATCTGTCATATATAATAAAAATATCTACCATAGTATAAATTTACCGTCAGATACATAATACCACGCGGAGTATATTTATAAACTTACCTCTCTACTCATGATGGTACTTCCCCCCACCCATCACAGACAACACTCTGTATATTTGTTCAGTCAGAATAAGACGGACAAGCTGGTGTGGAAATGTAAGTTGAGAAAGAGACAGCATTAAATTAGCCTTTGTAAGGACCGATTTGTCTAAGCCATATGCCCCACCAATAATAAACACCATTCTCTTGTACCCTTCTTGGATTCGTGACTGAAGCGTTTCTGCCAAGGCAACTGTTGTTTTCTCTTTTCCGTGTTCATCTAGAGTAATAACAAAATCACCGGTTTCTATATGAGCAATAATCTTCTCCCCTTCTGTAGAAATTGCCCGAGATATTTCTCCATCTTTCTTTATCGCTTCGGGAATAATAAAAATCCATTCCAAAGAATGTCCAGAGCCCTTAACCCTTTTTTCGTATTCTGCGATTGCGCCCACAAGAGTCTCGTCATGCTTCTTGCCCACTGTAATAACTGCTATTTTCATACCTATTAATATAACTTAAATTACACACTATGTGTATTTGTCGTTCCCGCGAAGGCGGGAATCTAGGTTAAGATTTTATCTGGATTCCCGCCCTCGCGGGAACGACCATCAGACGGTCGTCTTCATGATGTTTACACTCCTTCGTGTGATATTATATAGATATGAGCATTTTTCACACATACGACATTAGAGGAATCTACAAAAAAGAAATAACCATTGAGACTGCGCAACAAATTGCAGAGGCTGTTGCAACCATGTTTAAAAAAGGAACTGTTGTTATTTCTTACGACGGCCGCCATGGCGCAGAGGAACTTGCGAATGCAGTACGAGAAGTTTTTGAGAAAAAAGGTGACGTTTTTACTATTCACTTTACAGGACTCGCAACAACACCGATGTTTTCATACCTTATTAATTCCCTAAAAGCAGTTGGAGGAATTATGGTAACCGCCTCTCACAACCCCCCAGAATACACAGGGTTCAAAGTTTATGGAAGGAACGCCGTGACAATAAGTGGAACAGAAGTTGAAAAATATATACAAAAATAATGAATTACCTAAAAGACTACACAGATTTTTTATCAAAAACACTTCACCTCACCAGACCCCTGAAGGTGGTTGTTGATACGTCCAATGGAACAACAATTCTCCCCGCACGAGAGGTTTTTAATACCCCGCTCCTTACAACGGTTTTTATAAACGATAAAATTGATCCTGATTTTTCTGCTCATGGACCAAACCCAGCACAAGGAAATGCCTGTTATGAATTGGCAACAAAAGTGGTTGCGGAGAAGGCCGACTTAGGAATTATTTTTGACGGTGACGGAGATAGGGCCTTTTTTGTAGACGAAAGAGGAAAAGTTTTATCTGCAATGGCAACACTCTACATTCTCTCTGCCGGATTAAAACCCCCATTTGTATGTGACGAACTTGTCTATAACTCGCTAAAGCATAGCGGGACTATTCCTGTAGAAAAAATAATCCCCTCACGTGTGGGATCCTATTATATGAAAGCTGAATTACTGAAACATGGCGCAAGTATCGGAGCTGAAACATCTGGACATTATTACTTTTCAGATTTCTTTGGCTGTGACTCTGGACTATTCACCGCGACCACGCTACTCTCCATCCTTTCAAAAAGCGAGAAAAAGTTATCGGAACTCTACACACCATTAGAATTTTATACGACAGCTGCGGAAAAAGTTTCCTTTGATATACAGCGCTGGAATGAAGCAGAAGAAATAATTAAGCGTTATGCAAAAATTAATTCTTATCAGATAACCTCAAGAGATGGCGTGACAGCAGATGCGGGAGAAATATGGTTTAACGTTCGCTCATCAAACACTGAACCAATTCTGCGTGTTACTGTCGGTGGATTTGCCGTAGACAGCACACACCCTATTTTTGCAGAGATTAAAAAAGAACTAGCAAAGATAGCTGAGAAGTAATCATGCTATAATTAATCAATGCAACCAGACATACTTCAAAAATTAGAAGATCAACAGAAGAAAATCGATGCGATTTTTGTTTCCGTAGAAAAAACGAGAAAATATTTTCTCTGGACAATGATTATCACTGTCGCTCTATTTGTTCTTCCGCTTATCGGCCTTCTATTTGCAATCCCCTCTTTCCTTAACATCTATACCAGTAACCTCACAGGGTTAGGATTGTAAAAAATAATTAAGTAAAAAAGTAACACACCAACAAAGAGACCGCGCCCTATCGGGCGCGGTCTCTTTCATACTTATAACGCCAGCAAGTGATACCGTTCTCCAGCGGCAGATACTCTAGTTACCCGAGAGCGGTACTATTCTGCATGATCCCCTTCATCTGCCATTGCATCCGCCTTTGTCTCGTGAATTGTTCCGTCTCTATGTTCTGCAGGAGAATAGACTGTATACAACTTCATCGCTTGAGTATCCGATGTATTAATAAAATTATGTCGTGTTCCTGCGGGTACAACAATAGCAAATCCATCAGCAATATCCGTTTCTACTCCATCAAGTATCGTTTTCCCTGTCCCCGATTCAACACGGATAAATTGATCTAGTTTATGGACTTCCTCACCAATATCTTCAAGGGGTAACAAACTCATCACCACAAGCTGTGAGTGTGGTGCCGTAAAAAGCACTTGTCTAAAATATTCATTCTTCTGTGTTACATCTTCAATATTTACAATGTATCCTGCCATATGTATAAAATTAATTAATAATGTATTGGAATAATTATATCAGACAAACAAACCTCCGATTATTCAAAAGCGCGGACAGAGAAGAAATCTCCCTACCTAAAAGTATTTGCAACAACACTTAAGCACCTCCCCCACTAAAGTGATTCTAATGTAACTAGTTACCATGAGTTTATGGTGTTCTTTATAATTTTTTACCAGCATCACTGCGCAACATGACGGCATTTTTTATCTGCTGAATAATTTCTAGCGGACCTGTGTGGGTAGAATCAACAATTACATCAAAAATCGCGTCATCCCCATAATTCTTAATCCCATAATATTCCTCATACCGTCCAATTACAGCATGTTCACGAAATGCTGTTTTGTTACGGGATTCATCGATTGTCATACCGTCTCGATTTGCAACACGTGTAATGCGAGTATCTAAATCACAAATAATTTTCACCTTAAACGAGTCAGGAATAAAGTGCCACGCAAGCCTACTTTCAAGTACAAAATTATCATTTTGCTTGCCAAACACTTCTAGTTCAGCATCGAGTTCTTTGTCGTACCTAGAATTTGTCTTACACAATTCCTCAAGCTCATAAAGCGTCAGACCAAGCTTCTGTGCTTTATCGCGAAACATATTTCCTGAAGAAAGAAATTGATAACCCAACTCTTTCGCCAGCAACTTACCCGCAGTAGATTTTCCTGTCCCTGCCAAACCAAAAATAGTTATTTTTGCCATACGCCATACTATGATAAACTCACAAAAAAAACAATCATTTTATACTGCCAAAGCTTAGTACTGTACATTCAAATTGGTTATGAAAACACAACAACTTGAAAAAGTTGACCCCGTAAAGTATTACCAGACACAAGTCTGCTAAATATATGCCTCGTCAATAGAAGTAATATCCGTATCTCTAAAATGTATATGTTTGTGTGAACGGGACATTTTTCTATAAAAATTAAGTTCTGGATTTATTTTTTTTGAATTAAATATTACCTGATCCATTCCTTCCCATAACAAAAACCAGGCGGCAGGCTCTAAGAAGACAATGAGGAATGAGGTTAGCATATCTTTAGTGGGATTCCCAAACAAAATAAGTGTAGCTGCAATCATACTCACAACACCAAGCAACACCATAACTAACCCTAGCCCCACAACCTTATGTTTTTCTTTTAACAATAACTTATAATGTCTTTCAAAGTGTGCAGCAAGACGTTCCTTTATTGTTTCCTCTATTTGTTCGTTGCGTTCCTTTACATGAAAGATCATCTCTACTCCATCTTCTCTCATATCATTTGAGGCTCGTTTTATTTCATCAAGAAAATCAACAGAAAGCGCGCGTACTGAATATGGTCTAATGTCAAAGTCTGAAAAAATATCATTGTACTGACCCAACCTAAGGTATATCGCCTGTGTTTCCACAGAACTAAGATTTTTTTGTTCCATATTCTAAATTATACACTAGGAAAAATATTTTTTGAAATTTAAAAAAGGCGGGTGCAACAGAGGAAGTTGAAGCTTTTTTGAGAAAAGAAGAATAATGCGATGTTTTTATATTCGAGAATGCTTTTTGATAAAATCTCTAAGAATATCATCTTCAGTTTTATGACTCACCGCCCTCTCCTCATCAGTAAGTTCACATTCATATTTACCCGTAAGCTGGTCTACTTGGAGACAAGTCATGGGAAATCCTTTTCTCCTTTTGTCACTCGGAACATCGACAAGTGTTTTGGGTATTTTTATTTCTTCAGTAAATTCACCATCCTGAGACACAAAAGCTAGTGAACGAAGCCAGTGTGCATTAGCCTTACCTCCAAGCTTAGTAATAATATTTTTATAAAATTCTAAAACTTCTTCATCCGTTGGTTCTCGTTCTTTTGAGATAGGCATCACTCTCTTAACTGACGGTCCAGGTTGTTCATCTTCTGGAAGCCCTTCGATAAAAAATCCAAAATCCATTGAAAAGGAAGGCTTACCTGTTTGTTCGTAGAAATGACGTGCTTTTTTTAAAGCATTCTCTGTAGGATCAATACCATCTTCTTCAATTTGAGAACCAACACCAGCATCCTTAAGAGAGATAATTTTATATCCACTTCCTAATACAGATTGCATTGTTTTCAATTTTGCGTCATTTGTTGTCGCATACAAAATTTCTTTTATTGCGAATTCTTTACCTTCAACCGGATGTTCCATGCTCCAAGTATACCAAGTTGGAACTGAAAAAGCATGGCGCCTAGAGAGAATTGACCGTTACTCGGTCAGTACCCCAATTGGATTTTTTCTTCGTTCTTACGAACTCGAAAAAATCTCAATCGGGCTTCAATTCTCTCACGGAAGTGCACTGCACTTCCTTAGGCGCCCGAGAAAAAAACGGCCGAAGCCGTCTTTTTTTCTTGGGCGCCTAGAGAGAATTGAACTCTCGATATCGGTTCCACAAACCGAAGTTTTACCACTAAACTATAGGCACCATCTCCTTCATTCTCCCAAAAACCGTCTACGCATATTTTGGGGGTTCCTCATTTATACCAGATAAGTGGTTAGAAAGTCTAGTGAGGGCGTATAAAAGACTAGAAAGACGATTCAAATATGAGAGCGTTTCGGGGAATACATTTACCTTCCCCTCTTCAGAAACAGCCACAACTCTTCTCTCCGCCCTACGAGAAAGTGTTCGTGCAAAATCAAACGACACAGCCAATTCAGTTCCACCAGAGATAAAAAAAGTTTTTATTGGTGGTAATATTTTTTCAGCTTTATCAACGAGGGATTCTATTTCTGTCACTTTTTCCTGAGAAATATGTTTGTCTGCACCAGCAACTTCTGCCTGAACAATAAAGAGGTTTTCTTGAATAGTGTGAACAATATTTTCGAAGGCCAGGAACTTTCCTTTTTCCACACCCAAAGACAGACCTTTATTTTTTGATAAAACCTTACATACGCCCAAAAAAGAATTAACTTCATCAAGCGTACCGAGTGCCTCTGCTACAGCAGAACTTTTTGAAATTCTTTGATCACAAGCAAATGTTTTTGTGGAACCATCATCTCCTTTTCGAGTATACAACATAGTTTTTTACTGAGTATGTAATGTGTTTTGAGCTTTGCTCTCCATATCAATCTTCCACAACTGTTTCTGGGTACGATATACCATAATGGTCAACACTCCGGCACAAACAACTACAAAATATGGAAGTAGTCTCATCGGCAGTTGTGTCCCCCAATAGATCAAATATGTATTAAACAAAATATAAGCAATTCTTGTTTCTGTGGGACCAAAACGAGCGAATGATATCTTGAATGCATTCGTCGCTGCAAACGACAAGAAAAGATTAATAAGAAATCCAATTTGGATCAGTGCCAAAAGAATAAAAATATACATCATGTCTGCTGGAAATATAAAGGCATACCCAAGAATCAACGCCGAGAAAAATATGTAATCCAGGAAATGATCCATGTAATACCCCCACTTAATGAGACCTGTATTGCGAGCCCTCCCAACTGCTCCATCAAGCAAATCTGTGACGTACTGACATGCAAGCATGAGGGAGACAACCCAGAGCCACTGTATATCTACGCGGGCCATATAGCTCGCCCACACAGCTATAACACTCCACATGATCGTCATAAGTGTCAGATGGTATGTTTGCACAAAAGACGGCACAAAACGAAGTAAGAACGAACGTAAATACTTATCCTCAAAAGATTGTGTAAGCCACGTACCGGATTTTTTGTCACCGGCAAAAGTTTGATTATTCATGGAGTAAGTATAGCAGAAAAAAGAGGGAGAGGATTTGAAACACACAGTTTCTGTAACGTCGGTAGGATTTGACCCTTACAGGGTCAGTACCCCAATTGGATTTTTTCTTCGTTCTTACGAACTCGAAAAAATCTCAATCGGGTTTCAAATCCTCTCTCGCAAGTGCTCCCAGCACTTGCTCCGCGCACAAATAAAAAAGTCCCTACTAGTAGGGACTTTTTTATTTGTGCGCGGGAGAGGATTTGAACCTCCACACCCATTGGGCGCTACCACCTCAAGGTAGTGCGTCTACCATTTCGCCACCCGCGCATATGAACGCTCCGATACTATATATGATATTCCCTTATTTTTCAAGGGTTACCCAAAACAAAAGCGCTCTGAGATAGAGCGCTTTTGTTTTAAATTACTTTGTTTCGTCTGCCTTGACTTCAGCTTTTGCTTCAACAGCTTCTGCTTTTTGCTTTTCTGCTTCGTCTTTCTGTTTTTCTGAACTAATCTCACGGCGCATCTGACGACTGATTTCTTTTGCGGCCTTCTCACGGATATGGTAAAGCTTTGCACGACGAACCTTGGATCTCTTCACAATCTCAATTTTATCAATAAGAGGAGAATACAAAGGATATATTTTCTCAACACCTACTCCTGATGCAACTTTGCGTACAGTGAATGTTGATCCTGCTTCCTTTCCATGTTTTACAGAAAGTACAATTCCATCAAAAATCTGGATACGGGTCTTACCTTTTTCCTGAATCTTCTGGTGAACACGAACACTGTCACCTGAACGAACATCAAGCTTCTTTCTATCTTCAATATTTGCTGCTGAAATAAGTTCTGCCTTGGTTGTCATAATGGAGAATAATGTAGCACAGTGTTCATATTTTAGCAAGCAAAAACAGCTAAAATCCCTCTTCTTGAACAATTACTACTCTTTATCGTATTCCTCTGGTTTATTAAATTCTTCAAACTTCTTCAAAGCCACCTTAAAATCCTCTGGATATGGAGCTTCAACAACTACCCTCTCACGAGACATGTTATCAAAAGCTATTCTACGAGCATGAAGAGCAACGCGCGTAAAACCAAGACTCTGGGCGTGGTTGGGTGCGTACAGATTATCAGAAACTAATGGATAATTAATCGCTTTGAAATGGACTCTTATCTGATGAGTACGTCCCGTCTTAGGCTCAACTTCTACAAAAGAAAATCCGCCGCCACGCTTCAATACCTCATATCGAGTGATCGCGGGACGCATTTCACCTCGCGCACCCCGCTGTGCTGACCACAAGCGGAAATCTGACCTGCTGCGTCCAATAGGGCGATCTATAGTTCCGTGATCCTTTTTCATTTCTCCATATACAAATGCTTCGTATGTTTTGCGAATTGTATGATCCTGAAACTGATGCTTAAGGTATTCAAACATCTGCTGATTTTTTGCGAGAATAATTACTCCAGTTGTGTCACGATCCAACCTATGAACAATGCCCGGCCTATCGATAACTTCCCCACTTTGAAGACGTATTGGTTCACCGACAATTTTCGATTCAGGGTATTTTTCTGCCATCCAGCCTGCAAGTGACGGACCTGTATCGTGTCCATCTGGATGCACGATTAAACCCGCCGGTTTATTAACGGCTACAACGTCTTCATTTTCAAAAAGAATTGGGATGTCTATCATAAAATTTTACTAGATCTAACGAACTTCAAAAACTGAGTAATGAGTTGAGATAACTTTGTTCCAATTAATATCAATACTTTCAACTTCAGCCGTTTCAGGACCGACACTGAGAATCTCTATAAAACGTCGGAGAACAGCCTCATTCCCCTGGCCAACAACCTTCACCGTTCCCTCTGGAGTATTTTCAGCAAAGCCGTAAATATGAAGCTCGTCGGCTTTTACTTTTGCAAAGTTACGAAAACCGACACCGATAATGGCGCCATGAACGTAACATTCTATTTCTTTTAGTTCTTGCACACTCATACACTAACAAATAGAAGTGATATTGCCAAATAATTGATATTTTCTAGAATTTATATATACTTGTGTTTACGCGCTCTTAGCTCAGTTGGTAGAGCAGCGCTTTTACACAGCGAAGGTCGGAGGTTCGAATCCTCCAGGGCGCACAGAACAGAAACCACCTATCAGGTGGTTTCTCTTTTTAATTGTGGTCACAAATAGGACCGCGAGTACGCTTATCGAAACTTACAGTTTCTGTACACCTGTTCTGTTTTTGTTTCACCCAGAGGCTCACAAAAAACTATCACAGGTCTTCGATTCCTACACGCAAGCTCTCCCAGAGCTTGCTCGAGGGCACAAAAAAGAAAACCGCCCTAAAAGCGGTTTTCTTTTTTGTGCCCTCGGTAGGAATCGAACCTACATCAAAGCCTTAGAAGAGCTCTGTTCTATCCATTGAACTACGAAGGCATACTAAAGATACCAAAAGATACTATCAGCTCTAGAATGAAGGGTCAACATATCTCCCCCTATTTTCAACATGCATGCGGTATTCAGCTTCCTTCTTTGTGTAGTACACAACAACATCATCTAGCTTTTTTTTATCA
Organism: Minisyncoccota bacterium; assembly: GCA_041660745.1. GTDB lineage: Bacteria > Patescibacteriota > Minisyncoccia > Phycocordibacterales > JBAZVT01 > JBAZVT01. The sequence goes on from JBAZVT010000014.1 coordinate 17,866, forward strand.
AATACCACAGTGCCAGGAGCCGTTACTGCATTCGTAGTAAATAGTGCTTCTCCTTGATCTATCTCTGTATATATGTACATTCCCACTGCAGAAAGTATAGCAATTCCCAAAAAGAATATAACGAGGACATGTTTCCAATCACGCTTAATAGACACACCAATATAATAGGATTTTATAGACAATAAACTTCTCGTTTTTTCTATAATTTTATTTGAAAATATTTTCATACTATTTTTTCTTTAATACCACCATATCTACGTTTTGTCTCCAAGAAACCTGCGTGACTGTTTTACTGTTACTGCCCTGTTTATTTGGGTCTATAGCAGATACTTTTTCTATAAGCACGCGTGTAAAATCAATTTTATACGGAAGCGTTTCAAGCCGTGCGAGAAAAAGCATGTTATTTACCCACGACCCCTCTGTTTTCATAGAAATCTTTAATAGTTCAAATGATGAGTTTTCTTTTTGGTTTGCATTGTCGATATCCACAAGATTGGTCTCCACGTCTAACCCTCCGAGAGCGGCATATTGCTCCAGTGTTGTAACAAAATCTGCGGTTGCTTCAGAACCCACTAAATAGTTTTCTATAGCAGCACGGTCTCCGGCAGTATCGGCAAGTAAAGCTCGCATCGAACGCAATCTCTGTTCGCGTCCATTCTCAGACCGCAAATCAGTCGTAAGTGTCGCAATGTGTGTAGATTTTTTTTCTATGATCTTCAGCAAGCCAACGCATACTGTAACTGAAGCAAGCACACACACAATTGATATATAAAAAATTATTTTGGAACGGTAGTTATTCATATAATCATTTAAAATTTCCCCTTAAGTTTTACCGTAAAACTAATATCTTTATTCTTTGTGAGGTTAGAAATAGGGAGATCAACATTTGAAAAAAGTGTGTTTTCATTAAGTTTCTTCTCAAATGAGAGCAGGGTCTGTCTATCAGAAGCAATACCACTAACAGTAACCGCAGTCTCAGCATTTCCACGTACGAGGGCCATGCTTGTAATTTTTATACCAACATTTTTATTTGTAACAATAGAAAGAAATACATCGTGGTTATTTACACCCATCGCTCCGGGAGCCAACACACGTATCTCTTCCGTTATATTGCGAATATCTTTTGTGGCTTGAGATTCTTCTGTTGCGCTAAGAGTATTTTTTGCGGCATCAATTTGACCAGAAAGAATCTTTTCTTTCACATTGGACATAATATACGACGGAACAAGTGTTATTGATGCAAATGTAATTAACCCAAACATAAAAATCAAGGTAACAGCAACATACCTCCTGAGGTATTCTCTTTTTATCATCTGTTTTTCTGACTGTGGGAGCATATTAAACATGTTTGAAATGGATTTTAAATAATCTGTTGCAAAGCAACGCCAATAGCTGCTGCATAATCAAGAGACTCATCATGGGGAATTGCTGGGACAGTCTCGAAGCCAGGGAAAACATTTATCCAAACATTTGCAATCTCAGTGTGGGTCTTGAGAGAAGATGCAATGTAATCATCAAACCCTTCCATAAGAGAATCCCTTCCACAAAGAATAATCCGTTCTATCTTGTGGCTAGAAGCACCCGTAACTGAATCCTTGTGTGTATTCCAATAAAAAAATAGTCTGCTGATTTCATCTTTAAGCGCCGAAACCGCTGCAATAATTGAAGTAAAAACAATTTCATTTTCAGTACGCCGCACAAGGCCCTCCGTTAATTTAATACGTTCAGCCTCCACCTCATCAACATGGAGATATTTCTGGATAAGAGCCGTCAGATCTTCGCCGCCGATATTAATTGTTGATGTAAACTGTACAACCCCCTCACTCACCACCGAAACGCCCGTTTTGCTTTTACCAAAATTGATAATCATATGTGTGCCCAGATCTCCTTCCCGCACAACGGCACGCGCAATCGCACGACTTTCCGTCTGGAAGATGTGCGGTTCTAAACCAGCAGATTTAAACGCGGAAAGAAAATTATGAACGATATCAGCAGGAAGCACCGACACACTCACATCATGGGTGTCTCTAGCTATTTGATTTGGAATAACAGCATAATCAAACACAGATTCAGCGCGAGTAATGGGAACATTTTCTTCGAGGATAAACTCGATACTCTCACGGATATTACCACTAGTAGACACGGCGACGGAAGTTTTGAACAAATAAGCTTTTTCTTCGGGCATTGTCGCAGAAATATATTGAAATTCCTGTTGCTCTTTTATATGAGATAAAACTTTTTTAAGCTCTTCAGGCTGAAGAATATCTCCGGACTGAACAATACCAAACGCCATATCTTGTGCTCCCCACTTTTTTATTTCAATTCCCTTCTTATTACGAACCAATTCTACAAAACGAATTGTTTTCTCAGAAATATCAATACCTACCGATGAACTCGCCAGAAAAGTGGGCACGGGAAAAATACGGAAAAATAGTTCGTTATGTTGTGAGAGATTAGTTTTCAAAATGAAAACGCTTTTTAGTACAGAACGATTGAAAGCGTATCTATAGTATACCCCACTTTGCATTCAAGTTTCTAGTGCATAAAGGGGACAAATTAATTAAAAGACCCGCTGTCTGTGACGGCGGGTCTTTTAATTAATTTAATTTATTTTATCTTCGCCCCAGGTGGCACTGGTGCAGATGGATGCAAAAGAGAAAAGAATCCTTCCCCGCTTGTTGCACAAATCATCCCTCTACTCTCAAGACCTTTAATAGTTCGTGGTTCAAGATTTGTTACAAATGGGCACTGCTTACCAACAAGCACCTGTGGATCTAGATAATGCATTGCAATACCTGAAATAATCTGACGTACATCAACCTCTTCTATGGTCGTTGGATCTGCGGACGTCCCATCTTCTTTAACTGCGCCCTCTGCCGCAGGAACAACTTTCTTAGTTGTACCAAAGTCTACAGTTAAACGAAGTAGCTTATCCGCATTCTCCACCTTTTCTGCAGTAAGGATTGTTCCAATTTTTATTTCTACTTTTCCGAAGTCATCTATGTTAATCATAATGTTTTTTAACGAGCGGAGCGACTGTAAAAATCATTATCCAGCAAAATCCTGCCTCTTCGGGCGTCTGCCACTGCAGGATTTTGTCGGACAAACTAATTTAGAGTCACCACCCAACAACCTCTTAATTAATAATTATTTCTTCCCCCGATCTATATAACTTTTTAAAATAATTGCTGCCGCCGAAGCATCCAAGAGCTTCCCCTCTCCTTGAATATGTCCCGCCTCACGAGAAGACAAAACTTCAGGTTCATATACTACAGGCAAGCCAGTTTCAGTTTCAAGTTTTTTTACAAAGGGAATAACTTTTTTCATCACCGGATTATTGTTCATCGCGTAATCCTTTGATTCACCAATAACAATTGTACCCACCCCCTCTTTCACACAAATATTTTTTACATCTTCCACAAGCGACGGTGTGTTCTGCACAACAGAGTGCGGCATCGCAAATTCACCCTTTTCGTCAGAAAGTGCTATCCCCACTCGTTTTGTTCCAAAATCAATGCCCAAATATCGCATGGGAGTAGTATATCTTTTTTCCAGAAGAGAGCAACGAAAAAAGCTGTTCCGTGTTGCTTTTACGCTTTTTTCTGTTATGATGTGGAATATTCGACTTTCCACTTCACGTGGAATATGGAGAGGTGGCAGAGCGGTCGAATGCACCAGTCTTGAAAACTGGAGTGCTCGTAAGGGTACCGAGAGTTCGAATCTCTCCCTCTCCGCAGTAGCAAATGTTAACGCGCTTAGGCGCGTTTTTCATTTGCCTGCGGAGAGGAGAAAGGTTTTCAAAACCTTTCGTGCGAGATTCGAAAAGGTTCTCCCCTATTTTTAAGGATTTCTGAATCCGAAAAAATGGGAAACCTGTACCGCCCCTGTAAGGGGAGAATCTCTCCTTCTCCGCAATAAACCTAATTTATTTTATAAGATTACAATCTCGCCCCTCTCCCACTTACCCACAAGTATTCTTTTTTTGCTGTGATATAATTATTAATCATGAATACAAATTCTATTGAATGGATTGCACCCGAACATCTTCGGGTAGAGAAAACTGCCGATTGGTATTGGGCAGTTGGTATTATTTCTGTATCACTTGCAATCATTGCTCTTGTTATGAGCAACCCCCTCTTCGCAGTCCTCGTCATCATCGCTGCAGTAACACTCTCTATGTTTGCATCAAAAAAACCTGATGATATCGCCGTCAGATTAGATCCACACGGAGTCACAATTGGGAAATTCCACTTTGCACATCCAGACATAGAAACATTCTGGGTAGAAACTCGCCACATTGTTCCAGTACTTATTATCAAACCAAAAAAACTTCACGCACCACTTCAGACGGCGCATATTCCCGAGCTTGATCCTGCCGAAATTCGAAGCTTTCTTCTCGTTCACCTCAAAGAAGAAGAGCTCCATGAGCCGATGAGTCAGAAGATAATGGAATATTTGGGTTTTTAGGAAATATATGGTAATGTAGTTTTTCTGTAACTTACCGATACAGAACTAATTGAGTATCGCCCTTGTCGTTCAATGGATAGGACATAAGTTTGCGGAACTTAAAATGTAGGTTCGATTCCTACCAGGGGCACATCGCAAAACACACAAAAACACTCTTAGATGGGGTGTTTTTGTTTTGCGATGTGCCAGCCGCAGCGCGACGACGCGAGGCGGGGTCGCGGAAATTTTTAGTAAAAAATTATCCGTGACCACAATGTGCCCCTGAGCAAGCTGCGGGGCCAGCTTGCGTGTAGGAATCGAAGACCTCTGATAATTTTCTGGAGTTTCTTAACGAACAGAAAATAGAAGAGGTGTACTGAAACTGTAAGTTTCGATAAGCGTACTCGGGGTCCTACCAATAGCGAAACTCTTTCTTTTTTTATTAAACATGTATAATCAAATCACCTTCCTCCCGTCGTTCAATGGATAGGACACAGGCCTCCGAAGCTTGAGATGCCAGTTCGACTCTGGCCGAGAGGACTATTGCAAAAATATCGCACCCGCGGTCTTTTTGTAATAGTCCCCGAGAAAAGCTCTGGGTAGAGCTTTGTGCCAGAGTCGAAGCCTGATTGAGTTATTTTATAAGAGAAGCGAATTAAAATAACCAATTAGGGTACTGAAACTGTAAGTTTCGACTCCCACCGAGAGGACAATCAGACTATAGCTTTCCCATCTCCCTCACCTCTATTTTTTCAACTGTATTACCCTCACCCTCTATACCAAAATACACATCCCCTTGAATTTTTTTACCAACCAAAACTTGAGGCAGCCACAACGGATCATCCGCCCACATTGATTCATAAGGAATGTTCTCTATATTGAACCATTCTGGTTTCATTTCTTCAGACTCTACAATCTCCCCCGCCCACTTCCGTGCAACATATACAAATACTTCCTGATTCCAATCTTCTTTATTCGGGAAATAAAATTTAATATCTCCCACGAGTTCAAGATCTTTTTCTTGCAACCCTACTCCAATTTCTTCGCGAGCCTCACGGACCGCTGCCTGTGTAAGCGTTTCTTCCCCCTCACACTTACCACCCACACCGTTCCATTTTCCTGCACCAAAACGACGCTTTTTCATCGCAAGCAATATTTCATTCCCTCTTCGCAAAAATATAAGAGTAACTTTTCGCATATTTATAAATTATACACCTTCTGTCATTCCCGCACAGGCGGGAATCCAGATTAAAATAACACAGGACTGGATTCCCGCATTCGCGAGGGTGACAACCCGAGAAAAGATCTCGAATCAAAACAAATAACAAAACCTCCGCTTTTGGCGGAGGTTTTGTTATTTGTTTTAAGCTATTTTCTTAATCATCGCAGAGATGCGAGACTTCTTACGAGCTGCGGTATTTTCTTTGATGATACCTCTCTTTGCAGCTTTATCTATTGCTTGGTAGACAGACGGGAGAAGCTTGAGAGCTTCGTCCTTACTCTTACTAGCAACTATTTTTTTTATATCTTTGACAGCATCGAGCAATGCACTCTTGCGGCGAATATTGAATACGCGCTTTCGTGCGGAACCTCGCAATGCTTTCTTAGCTGATGTTGTAATAGGCATGGCAGAGATAGTACAGCACTTTTACAAAAAAAGCAACCCTTTACTCGCCAAACGGAGTGGTTTAGGTATCTAGCCCCTTCTCCCTCCTTGCGGTATGATACATATATGATTTCCACCATAAAAGGCATCATTACCTACAAAGATATTAAATATGTAATTGTTGAGGCTGGCGGAATTGGCTACAAAGTCTCAGTCTCCGCAGACACTCTCACTTCTTGTCACGAAGGCAACGAGGTTTTCCTCTGGACACACCTCGCGGTGCGCGATGATGCCTTTGAGCTCTACGGCTTCAATACACGAGAAGGCTTGAGCTTTTTTGGTCTTCTCATTTCTGTCTCTGGTATCGGACCGAAATCAGCTATCGGTATTCTTAGCGCTTCATCTATAGACATGTTAAAAGATGCCATTGCTACTGGGGATACTTCCCTCCTTACAAAAGTATCTGGTGTCGGTAAAAAAAGTGCAGAAAAAATAATTCTTGAACTTAGAGATAAAGTCGGAGCACGTGGCGAAGGCTCCTCGGTTGCCGGAGACATTGATGCAATAGAGGCACTAGAAGCACTTGGCTACAACAGCAAAGACGCTCGTGATGCCATGAAAAATATTCCAAAACATTTGTCTGCTGGTGAAAAAGTAAAACATGCGCTAAAGTCACTTGGTTCACCGACAAAATAAAACCATGAACACAATACTCGGTATTATAAAAAAAATACTCCCAAACAAACTCGCTGAAAAAATCAGACCGACGTATCATTTTGTATTGGCTTTTATTGCCGCCCTCATATACCGATTCCCTTCACGCCACATCACTGTTATCGCTGTTACAGGCACAAAAGGTAAGACGAGTACAACCGAGCTTATTAGTACAATATTTGAAGCCGGCGGGCACACAACAGCCCTTGTTGGAACACTCCATTTCAAACTTGGTAATGAATATAGAAAAAACCTCTACAAAATGACAATGCCGGGTAGATTTTTTGTTCAACGTTTCTTACGAGAAGCAATTAACAAAAAATGTGATGTCGCCATTATTGAAATGTCGTCAGAAGGTGCCCGCCAAAATCGTCACAAGTTTATAGAACTTGATGCGCTTGTTTTTACCAACATTGCAAAAGAACATATTGAGTCACATGGCTCCTTTAATAATTATGTGGCTGCAAAACTTCTTCTCGCTCAGGCACTAGAACAATCTCCCAAAAAGAGAAAGTTTATGATTGCAAATGCAGACGATGCCCAAGCTCATCGTTTCCTTTCTATAAAAAATGTAGAAAAAATTCCTTTTCACTTAACTGATGCGGGAGCCTTCCTATTACATAATGACGGATTGGATATTGTATACGAGGGCACACCGTTACATTCACACCTCCAAGGAACCTTTAACATTTATAATATCCTTGCTGCAATCCACACAGCGCAAACTTTCAATATTCCCCTCTCGGCAGTAAAAGATGCTCTTGAAAAAGTCTCTTTTATCCGTGGACGTATGGAAAAAGTACGACTTCCTGTCCAAAACCCACTTTCAGACAAACAAGATTTTACTGTCATCGTAGACTATGCACACACACCAGATTCTCTAGAGCAAGCCTATGGAGTATATAAAAATGAATATAAGATATGTATCCTTGGTAACACAGGCGGAGGCCGCGATAAGTGGAAGCGAAAAGAAATGGGAGCGATTGCTGATGTAAACTGCGACAAAATAATCCTTGCCAACGAGGACCCTTACGACGAAGATCCGATGACAATAATCAATCAGGTTGCGGAAGGCATAACACACAAAGAAAAATTACACATCATTCTTGACCGGAGAGAAGCAATCAATACCGCCCTCACAATGGCAAAAAGTGGAGATGTAATAATGATTACAGGCAAAGGTACCGATCCCTACATTATGGAAGCACACGACAAGAAAACCCCCTGGGACGATGCGACGGTCGTACGAGAGGAATTAGAAAAAGTCCTCGCAAAAAAATAGCAGATTAAAAAACACTCGTGCGAAACCCGCGCGAGTGTTTTGCTTTGGATGAGGGCACGCACCCTATCCGCGAGGAAGAGACGCAACCATGGCGGCAACATGGTCACGAACTTCGAGCTAATCCAAAAAAATAGTTGCTACTTTTGATATACTAAAGCTCTGTTAAGAGCTGCTTTAATCAAAATCTAAAGTAATGTTTAAAAAAATAGAAGAAAATGTGTAGTATGTGGAGGTTTTT
>JBAZVT010000015.1:0-23006 GCA_041660745.1 Minisyncoccota bacterium
TGAAAAACCTCCACATACTACACATTTTCTTCTATTTTTTTAAACATTACTTTAGATTTTGATTAAAGCAGCTCTTAACAGAGCTTTAGTATATCAAAAGTAGCAACTATTTTTTTGGATTAGCTCGCAATACTTAACCTTTTCTATAGGTATCGCCATTGGAACCCCTATCTGAGCACTTTTGCACGTTTCCATGACCTAATTGATGACAGAGTGGTAATGGAAGTCAAGGAAGTGATTATGGTTTCTGTTTGATAAAATCTGGCACTCGTTCACAAGTTTCATCGTGCCTTTGTTTGTCTTGTTTCCACTCTTCGTATCTCGCAAATATGATTTCAACAAGATCAGTGTCATATTCACAAAATATTTCAAGAAGAGGCCTGACGGCTCCCTCTGCAAGATCATAGCTGTGTGCTTTTTCAAGAGTTCCCATGGCTGCAAATATTTTCTCGAAATCTATGTCTTTCGGATCGGTTTTGCTTTTAATCTTTTGAAGGTCTCTGCTCAAAAGATTCTCATGGAGATTTGCTTTTTCTTTTGTCATAAATCGGGGTTCATTATGTGTTAGCCAGAATTTTGAAGCCGACTGATTATTATTTTGAACCCCTTTGATTATGACTGTTTCAGCAATCCCATTGATTGCTTGTCGACCTAGATACAGCGACATTCTAACTTGCTTGTCGAAACTGGGGTCTCGCATAAGCCACCGATAGAATGTACTGTGATCTATCCCAACTTTTAAGGATACATAGCGAATATTCGGGACCCTTTCTAGCTCCTTGAGTATCTGTTTAATTATCTCAGGGCTATATTTCATAAGTTAGTGCATCTTAACCGCTTTTCTGCCGCTGTATTTTTCATAACGCCTGATGATGAGATCCACAAAGACTGGATCTTTTTCAATCATAAAACATCTTCGATCAAGCTGATCGGCTGCAATAAGTTCACCGCCACTTCCACCAAATAGAGAGAGGATGTTGTCACCAACCTTTGTACATCTACGGATTGGTTTATCATGCAAGGTAATTGGCTTCTGTGTTGGATGCTCGTAATCTTTACCTGGTAATCGTTGGACAGCCCAAACGTTTATCATATCCATAAATTGTTCGATCATTTGATGACCAGTGCCAATTTCTTTGTTTAGGACCTCATCAAAATTTTTATGGTTTGGAGACAAGTATGGCTTGCCTAAAGTCCCATATACGCATGGTTCGTATACTTTATTAAACGCCACTTGAGGAACAGGGTTCGCAATTCCTTTCAGCCACAAACAGATTCGTCGAAAATCTATACCGAGTATTGCATACAATCTTGCAACCATAGGGACATACGTCTCATCACAGTAGTAGAAGATGTGAGCATCTTTTTCTGCAACTGACAATGCATTTTCCATTGTCTTCTGCAGGAATAATTCATACTCCTGATCAGTTTTCGAGTCTTTTGCTGAACCGCCGTAGTTTTTTGTACCCCCAATACCTGATTTGTAATTTAAGTTAATATTGTAAACAGGATCGCAATAGATCATGTTTATCTTTTCGTGCCTCATAAGCGCTTTGATTGCATTGGGATCAGTTGAATCGCCACAAAGTAGCAGATGGAGACCTAACCTATATAAATCACCAGTTTTTGCGTTCGGTTCTTTGATCTTTTTCAGTTCTTCTTCAACCGAGAAGTTATCGTCTTCTGTATCAATGTCACCAAAGACAATATCTAATTCATCTTTCGTAAAACCAATGTCCTCAAGGAATCCTTCTTTGAATTTCCCGAGAAGTGTAAAATCAAACTCTCCCTGGTTTTTATGTAGACGAATTGCCAGCTCTTTTTCCTTTTCAATATCTGGAATGTTTACGTAAACAACAGGAACTATACCCCAACCAAGTTCTTTGGCGACAATAAGTCTACCGTGACCCCCGATGAGAATATTTTTACGGCTTGGAGCTTTGTTGAGTATTAACGGATCAACGAAACCGAACCTTTTTATGCTTTCCTTAATTCCATCCAACGCCGCCCTTGAAAATTTTTTTGGATTATACCCATTCTCCCTAATACTAACTGTGCCGATATAATCTATTTCGAGTTTTTCGCTCATGATTTTAAAACTAAATTAATAATTTAGTTCTTATGTGAGAGATTGATTTTTCCAAATAAAAAATCGCACTCAAAGAAATAACAAAAATAATTTGTTATGCCTTCGACTGCGATCTCTATGTTACTTCGCCAGATTCCTACAAAGAGGGCCGATAGCGACTAACCGTTTAATTCGCACTCCATTCGAAATCCCTGTTTTTGGTTTTTATGGCACGATGACCACCACAAGCAGGAGTTTCTACCACCGAAGTGGTAAAGTGATTCTTTTTCTGTATAAGAACTATGTTTCTATTATCGGACATCTAGAAAAACAAACAAGTTCATAACATGGCTATAATACATTTCTGGGGAAAATCAAGCTTCGCAGAACCTTTTGGGTAGTATATGGTGCACATTAGATGCTATTTGTGGTATCATTTATTCACAACTAAATATTAAAGGCAGACCTAACCCCTAAGAAATCTTTGATTTCTTAGGATATGGTCAAAACCCCGCTAGAGAACAAAGGACTCCTCGTCAGAGTCACTCTAGCGGGTCATATCTGGAAACGGATATGGGTTTGGCCGAAAGGTCAGATCGCGATGGCGAGGAGCCTTTTGTTCGAAACTGCTTTCTCGCTATGCACAACCCGCTAGAGTGCTTATGCTTAATTTTCAATATCCTGAATATCAGGACTTTTTTGCCCAATTACTATGTGGGGGAAATGATAGTAAATTATCGAAGTTCAAAGACTATTTTGATTTTCAATCTCCAGATTTAAAAAGAGAAGAGTTTAATCAGATGAGAAACAAACTTTACGTCGAGCTAATAAAGCGTGACGGTTTTGGTTGTAGTTTAAAAATTCATCCAGATTGTTCAAAAGAAAAAAGCGATCTTGTGGTTGATCATGTTATTCCTCTCTCTTCAAATGAGCTGAATAAAAAGATACGCAAAACGTGTGCAGAAAAAGGAAAGAAGGTCCCTACTGAAAGCTGGGGTTCAAATTACATCGGCAACCTAATCCTTGCATGTCCTCGGTGTAATGATTTCAAGAAACATAAGTTTTTAGAGAAGGAAGTTTTGTTAAAAATAATAAATAAATAAAATGAGTATCACTTTAAACCGTCTCACAAGAAAACAATTCCAATGCCCTAATTGCAATTGGAAAGGTATCCCTGCGGTAGTCGCGCCTGGCAACATAGCTGTTGAAATACTTCTTTGGATTTTCTTTATTATTCCTGGACTGATATATTCTGTATGGAGAATGGCAAGTAAATATGAGGCGTGCCCAAAATGTAAAAATAGAAATATTGTTCAGATTTAATTTAAATTGAACAGTGCTATATCTTTAAAATGAATTATCTAAAGACAGATCAAGAATATGTGGATCGATATGATCGCATAACAGTCGAGAGATGTAGATGGTCAGAAAGTTCCATTACTCCTGAAATTGTTAAGAAGTACGATAAAGAAAAAAGAAACGAGGAAGGATTGGCAAGAGCTTCTGCTGCTTTCAATAATTTATATGTATGGTTTATGGCTGGTGAAAGATATTCAAAAAAAGATGAAGTGATTGCGAGATGGAAAGCGGAGGATGAAGGACATGATAGATTTTACGAAAACGCTAGAGGACCCGAAGATATTAAGTGTCTTGCTTGTGGCAGAGATCTTTTTGTAATAAACAAGAACCTTGAAACTTCCCTGGATAAGCCAGATCGAGTTTTATTTATGTTTGAATGTACGTCGGGGCATCTTCCGAGACGTGCATTCTATGATAATAGAGAGGAGTGGAAATATATAAAGCCGCTTTGTTCAAAATGTAAGTATCCCATAGACAGAGTTGATGAGGATACTGATAAAATGTGGAAGTCCACTTCCACATGTCTTGCTTGTGGCAATGTAGAAGTTTGTGAATTTGAAAAAGCCGCAACAAAAAAAGAAATTCCCGATCTTAATTACCAAAAAGATCGGGAACGATTTTGTTCAGACAAAGAAGGAATGAAGTATGTGGACTGGATGCGAACGGCACATGAGTTAACTGCAATACTCGATAAGCAGAAAGAAAAGGAAAACAATAAAGAATTGTACGACGCCATTGCTAAGGTGAAGAGATTGAAAATCATTGAACTGGAACAGCTGATCAACCCAGTTTTGGAAGAAGCAAGTTATGTGAGACTTAATTTTAAGAATCCAGAGATAACAGGTAATGTTATCGTATCTTTTACCGTTCACGACGTTAAACAAGGAAGAGAAGACAGGGAGTCTTGTCAGGATTTGCAAAAACTTTTGAACAGGATGCTGGCGGATACGAATTGGAGACTTATGTCAGATGGTGTAGTTTACCGTTTAGGTATGATAGAGGGAAGATTTAAGGCCTATGAAAAGGAGGAGGATTTGTTAAAAATATTTTCTAAGAAACGACTCCTAACCGACCAGGAACTTTCAAGGCATCAAAAATTTTCTTGAAAAACCAAAATATTTAATCCGATATTTTAGGTTTTGCTACAAAACTATCACTTTGTCCACAAACGACCCGAAAAGTGCTAGAATGAGGCCGTATTTACTTAAATAGTAAGGGAGTATGGATAATAAACCCCAGAAATCGGCATTAATCACAAAGGAAGAGTTATTTTTCTTGTTTTTAGCGTGTTTATTTTTTGGTGGTATTTATGTTTTAGAGAGTCAATTGCCTACTTATCAAAAAATTATATGGTCTGCCCTAATAATTTCTTTATTTTATAGCCCCATTATCTTTTCGCGATTTGGCTTCATAGAAGGATCGTTAAATAGAAAAATTTTCTATGAAAGAAAGAGGCTGAGCATGGGTAAGTCATCTGGTTGGCAATGGCATAGTTCATTTAGGATTTATAATCCATCTATTATTTCGGCGATGGTGATTGTGGCTTTTGGTTTGTTAATAAATTTTCCTGCTTTTTATTTTCCATGGTTTAAAATATTCCTCTCGATTGATCCAAAAGATGCAGCTAGTTATTTTAGTAACTTAATTGCAATACATGCAGGCATTGGAGCAATTATTTTTGCATTATTAATTTTTGTTGCCGAAAGTCTTAGGGATGATACAAAAGATAGAGCGAGCGTTTTATTGAAGGAAAGCATGTTGTTCCCATTAACTTTTTTAGAGATTATTACTTTTTTAGCTTTGGTTGAATTCAATTACCAAAATCTGCTCGCAGTTATTCCGGTATTTTTTGTTGGACTTCTAGCGTCATACTCTTTATATAAATTAATGAAGATTCTTCTTAGTTCTTTTGAATTTCAAAAAAAACGTTTAACACTCTTGACTGATAGGGTTAGTGGAAGTATCAACGAGGCAATAAATGAAAGGATTGGTGGCAATATCCTCCATAAATTTTTGGGTGCTGAAAATTTCTCTATCAAAGCTGGCTATCTTGGCGGAAAAGATAAGAAAGAATACATAATATTTAAAATTAATAAGATTGGAATTGTAAAAGATATAAACATGGAGATTCTATCGCTGTTAGGAGATTTTGTTGAAGCTGAAGCAAATAAAAATGGATATAGTTTCTTCGAAAAAAAATCAAAACCACTAGTTTCTTCACCACAAGAAGCAGGAGTTCCTCGGGAAGTTGAATATTATATTAAACTCCAAAGATGGGATGCGGGGTTAACAAAGTTTTATCATGATCGCTTGGGACCAGAATCAAATGATGTTTTAATTATCAGTAAAAAAGTATCTGGAGAAAGCAAGGTATTTGAGGAAAAAGTTAATAATTTACTCGATAAATTATTAGTGACGGGGAAAGCCAGTAGCTCTTCTGAAGAAATTAAACTCGAATTAGAAACATTAAGAGATCAGTTTGTTGAAGCTATTCAACAAATAAAAATTACAAAAATAGATTACTTTAAGGACGTATATCTTTCACTTGCAGATAGTTTTTTGGAATTAATTAGTCAGTGTGGCGGTACTTTTACAGCTGAACAAGCTAAACAGGAAATGTCTAGTTTTTCCAACAGTTGGTCAGAAATTTTTTGGCTCGACGATCATTTGAGAGATGTTTTTCTTGCAAGCTTAAAGACAAAGGATAAAGAAATGATTTACAAAGTAGCATACATTCCTATTTCTGTTGCTATTAGAGGTGTAAGAAAAAATGATCACTTTTTATTCCAAAAGTTCATAAAATACGCGCAGGCACTGCACTATCAAGCTCTTGAACTAGAAGGCAGCGAGACTCTAAAAAAAGATATTTCTGAACGAAGTATTACTTGGTTAAAAGAAGTAAACGATTATTATGTTGAGCCAGAATTAGAAAATGAACCGAACAAAATTCAATTTGCTCTCCAACTACTTCTTCAGTTTCAAAATATTATAAAACACTCCTTCGATAAGAATGACTTCGATAGTTTTGAGCATGCATTAGATGTTTATAATACCTTGTTAAAAAGATTTAAACCTTCTGAAGAGTATCCAAATGCAACGTTTTTAGAGATGGACTTCAAAAGTGTGCAGGATCCAAAACAAAAAGAAGATATAAAAGAAAGGTTGGATATTCAACAGAAACTTGAAAATCTGGAAAAAAATTATAGAACAAAAAAACAGCAACTCATTTTTGGTCTGACCTCATGGATTTTTAAAAAAATACGGAAGTCCAACCTTGATATAGAAAACAAAAAGAGGTATTTTGAAAAATTGAGAACCTTAATACCAACTGATATCTCTAAAATAACAGATCTATTTATTGAAGTGATTGACCACGACGTCCAAAGTTACTTTGGTTGGGATTGGTGGGATATAATACCTGACGGTGAGGTGAGGATGATGAACTTCAGTGATGACATTGAATCTTTTTACATTTTCTTAGTTCTTGAGTCACTAAAGAATAAAACCCCAGAAGAGATAGGAGTAATCACTCTTCCTCCTAGTAGAGAGTTGGCTTCTATGGCAGAAAACAATAGTTCTATACATAGAAAGTTATCAGATCTTGGTATTATTCCAAACTTTGATCAATTCATATCAGTACAAGCTAGACAAAAAACTGAAGCACTTAAATCTTTAATAGAAAAAGCTAGAAAGGACCAAGAGGAAATAGAAAGAAAAGAAATTATGGAAAAGTCCATAAGTTCAAACAGAGTTGAAGAATTCATAAAATTGTTTTTGAAAGAGTTTTATGGCCACACATCTCTCAGGTCATTGTTTGTAAATCAAGGTAAACTTGAGGACAAAACTCATGGAGTGGATATATCACCTGTTCAATTGTGGGGTTATAATCAAATAGAAAGAAAGGAGGCTTTCTTCGAGTCTTGGCACGTCTCCTATGGAGGTTGGGGGCAACAATATGGTGAGGGTTTTGCTAGGTCAGAGGACGGTTTAATTTATAAGAGGATTTCCGAAAACCTATCAAATAAAAAACATATCTCATTCATTGATTTGATACCAGAGGTGGAAAAAACAATAAGTAAAGATGGTTTTACCAAGCCTATTCTATTTAGCCCGTTTGCTAATAGTTTAGAGATGCAAACACTTAGATCTTCAGAAAAATTTGTTGCTGGCTGGGATAACAGAAAAGACCATATGGGGCTAAATAAGTATTCATTTTATGTTGGTTACCTTGATTTTAAGACGAGTAGAATACCTATATTTAGAGTTATTAATGGAGATAATACGAAGAGAGATGCGTGCTTGGTTGATATGAATAGAATTGGAACTTTGACCCAGTATCCTCCCATTAAAGAACTCGGCGATAAGGATTTCCAAAAAGACATATTTATGTTTAAGATTATTGACTTAAACTTAGATGAGGAAAAGAGAAAAAAAATTATCGATGATAAACCTAAATGGTTAGAAGATAAAATCGATTCAGATTCCTACCTTAGAGGCAAAGTTCTTCTTAATATATACTCAAAGGTTGAATTTAACGTCACCGACAGTGAAGCTGGAATTTATTTCACCTTTAAGGAAAAAGAAGAGGAGCTATATTAATACATGAATTCCTCAACAACTCCGCCCGTACCAGAGTTTCTGAAAGCCCTTATTCAACAAATAATTCAGGCCTTTGGAGACGCTACAGTGAGAACTTATCATATGGCGTGGGGCATTCTCATAACTTTTTTAACACAAAACTTAATGTGGGTTATTTCCATACTTGTTTGTGTCCTAGTTTTTTCATTTGTTGATTATTTAATTACAGGTCTGTGGAAAAATTTAGGGAGTGTCTTGTATACCTATACCTACTACGGAATTCTATTTATTATTGGTTTGATATTTGGTCCAGAAGTATTCGCCAAAGACTGGATTGATCTTATCCTGTTCATTATCTATGTAATTTCTTTTATATGGGTCAGGACAGTCTTAAACCGCACTGGAATAAGGAAAACCAGATAAGCATGAGGGGTGTCGCATTTGTCGCTTTTGACCTATTCCGAAGAGGGTTAAAGTGATAAGATTAAAAGTATTAAAATAGCCTTGTGGGGTAAGGTTGCGAAACTTCCGAATCCGAGGAGGCCAGCTCGTTTTTTTGAAGCTATTTAGTATAATTAAAATATTAAAAATAACTCAACTATTTTTATGAAAAATAATAAATGCGAAAGTTGCTTCATGCCTTTTAGTAAAGACTCCGGGAATAGGGAATCCGAACAATATTGCTGTTACTGTTTTAAGGATGGCAGGTTTACTTATGAAGGAAACGACGTAAATGAATTCAAAAAACGTTCGTACGAGGCTATGGTGGCAAAAGGAATGAACAGTATCAAAGCAAAATTATTTACGTGGATGATAGGTTTTGCCCCGCGCTGGAAAAAATAGTCCCAACATCGTACACGGCCAGTCAATATGTGCTAGTGCGAAAATCTTATACAGGTTAAGGAGACTCTGACACCATATCTGGTCAGGAGTGGTTAAAATTATTTATTTTTAGACTAAAAAAAGAGCCGATTGGTATTAGCAATCGGCCCGACTTTTCTCGAGTGTGACGTTATAGCACTTCAAGCTTCCATTTCTTGTCGGATTCGAAACGGAGCCTCATTTCCCGCAGAACGTCATCGTTCATCTCTTTATATTCAGTTTTGCCCTCGAGAACGATGCGCAATTCCTGCTCCTCATACCGGACCTCAGTGATTATAATCCTTTCGCTTTCGCCGCCAATCATGAGACTAAGAATCATGCCTTTCGATGGGATGAATCCTAGAATGAGTTCACGTGAGTAGTACGAGTTCTCGTCCGAATCCAACTCAACACTGACAACAATTTTCGGTATTTTGACCATAAAGGCCTCCTGAAGAAGTTAAAGAACTATAAATAATAATACCATATCATATTAAATATGTCCAGTTTCTTTCAATATGAGCTTTTTTGTCAAAACAGCGGATTGTTTGAAGAGAAGATGGTTCCGATAAAGAACTGAACATGAATAATATTGGCTGCCTGATTAAAATTTTAGTTCAAAATTCGTACATGTGACCAGCCAATCTTTTGACTCTGATATAATTAAACTATGAATAAAAAACTTATAGTAGTTATTGTTGTCGCTATCATCATCTTCAGTTTTTTCATTGTGCTTAATTACTCCCGCCAGACGAACGACACTGCTATCTCTGATTACAAGGATGCCGAGTATTTGATTGAAGGTCAGCGGGTGAGACTTGAAAACGGTATTGCAGAAACTGAGATTCCTGGTTCGGCGTCGAAAATAATTACTCGTTATTTTGGCAATGAATTGAAAACTGATCTGAATGGCGATGGTCGGGAAGATGTTGTCTTTATCCTCACCCAAGAACGTGGCGGTTCCGGATTATTCTTTTATGGCGTGGCGGCGCTTAATACAGATCGTGGCTATGTGGGATCAGATGGATACTTTTTAGGTGACAGAATAGCGCCTCAAAGTACAAACATTAGCCAAAATCCACGTCATAAATATGTCATCGTATTTAATTATGCAGACCGTGCTCCGAGTGAAGTTATGACTGCAAAACCTTCGATAGGTAAGAGTGTCTATTTGAAACTCGATCCTGCACATATGCAGTGGGGTATAGTAGAGCCAGATTTTGAGGGAGAATCACGTAATGATTAGTATTTCAATCTGTCTGTCAGAAAAAAGTTCTTACTTTTTACCAAATGTTCAGCAAAAAACAATTCAAATTTAAGGCGGTTGAGTGGTATGTTTGTTATACTTAGGTCATGACACCTAAACAATTCTTTATGGGTCGGGCAATTGGTTTTATAATCCTGTTACTTACTGTTGGAGGCTTCTTTGCTTTTAATACATTTATTTACAATGAGAAGCAAGGTGAGGCCCCTACTTTTGAACCATATCGAGGAACTCTTTCTGGTACTACAGTATGCCTTCCTCACAAAGAGACAGCAGGTCCTCAGACTCTGGAGTGTTCATTTGGTCTCAAGACTGATGCGGGCGAGCACTACGTGCTCGATTATAATCTGATGTCACAGACTCCTCCTGTAGATTTTCAAACAGGTGTTCGTTTTAGCGCTTCGGGAGTGATAACTCCCATTGAGAGACTCAGTACTAATCAATGGAAAAAATATGATGTGCAGGGAATATTTTCTGTGACTATGATTGATGGTCAAATTGTTACTCCCACCCCGTCAATGCCAGCAACTACTACACCAACTACGCCAACTAAACCTGTGTTAGGAAAGTGTTTTGTAGGAGGTTGCTCAGCTCAACTGTGCACCGACCAACCTGATATGGCTTCTGATTGTATGTATCGCGAGGAATACGTATGTTACCAAAATGCAACATGCGAAAGACAATTCACGGGGCAGTGTGGTTGGACTGAAACAACAGAGCTCAAAGCGTGTTTGGATGTCGGTCGACCACGGTTCTAGTTTGAAATGTTGACACACAAGTTTCTAGTATAAGTACAGACATGTATTTCCAATCAAAAAAGACTCAGTTACTAATATTGGGTGTTACATCTATCATATTCTCCAGGATGATGTTTGTGTTTTTCAATGATCCTGAGGGTCCAAATTTATTAGTAGTTGCTGTGGCGGCAATAATCGTATATTTTTTATCATTGCCGGTATATTTATTTACCCCATCAGAAAAACTAAGCAATTTTAAACGGCTTATGTTTACGATTTTAATTCAGATAATAATAGTCACTGGCTTCTATTTCTTTTTGAGTTAAGGTTCCAACTTTTTACTAAAAGGTCATCTTATGGATTCATCTTTGAATAAGGTGTAATATCTTTCTATGGATGCGCAAAATACGTTTGTGTTTAAAAAAGAAAAATATGAGCATGTCACGTCTCGCATAGGTGCTGCTGTTTATCGAGGTAGAAATAAATATTTACGAATCGGAGATAAGAATCTCATTGAAAAAGACATTCAAAATCACGGCTTGTTTACGAAGTACGGTTTTCCAGTATCTAAAATTTTGAGCAAGGGCGTTTATCAGGGCAACCATTTTTATATAGAATCTTCTCTGGGGAGAAAGAGTTTGGCAAAAATATTCATTAAAGAAATGAAAAAAGATGGCTGTGTGTCCGAGCCATCATTCGCATCGTTTTTAACAGTCTCAAAAAGGTATGCCAAGCGACAGCTCGCTTCAGCTGTTCCTTTTGAGACACTGAAAACGGAGTTTGAACAGGGGATTCTTATCGCAAAACTGAAGAAGGCATTGCCTCAGTATGCTGTTGCTATTGAAGATCAATATCAAAAAGTAGTTAAGAAAATTAGAACGTTGCCACTCGTGTTAAGTCATGGTGATTTTTGCCCTTTTAATGTATATAAAAAGGGGGTTATTGATTTGGAAGATTTATTCTGGGCACCGCTTGGCTATGACATGTTCACAAACATTTTTCATATGGATTATTTTCCCAAACGAGGGGATTATGAGTTCCATCAATTATATTCCTTCACACCAGCCCAGAAAAAAAGATATCTCGATGAGTTAGATGAGGTCTATATAAAGTACGGGTTGCCAAAAGTTTCTCAGTATAAAAAAGAAATTGAATTTTTGCGTCTTGGTTGGCTTATTGTTCGTATGCACAAGTGGCCTAAAATAAGAGAGTATTGCCTTAAAATGTTTCTAGATAAGTGTCTACAAAATTAGTTTCAACTTTGCTCAAGATTCTCATCTAATGTTTCATTTAAATAGAATACACTCTCGTGTTGCTTTTTTGATATTTTTCTGTAGTGTTGTAAATAGAGTCGATTTCTCGACAGGCCATTGCACGGCCTCAAGTGTGCAAAAGTGGACTTTGAAAGGAGAAGGTTTATGTCGCGGCGAACTCAGCAGGATTGGATTCGTAGGTACCAGGAAAAGGGTGCTCTCTGGATCCATGATGGAAAACCGGGGCGTCCCCACGCACTGCTCACGTCGGGCATGCATTCTAGCGGTTTCTTTAACAGCAAGCTCGTGACTGAGGATGCGCAGCTTCTCGCTGATGCGGCTTCAGATATTGTGATTGCTCTTGCAGGCCGCATGGATTTCTGTGCCATTCAGCGCGTTGCCGGTCCAGCTACGGGAGCAACCAAGCTTGCTGAGGCGATTCACGTCGCTATCAACAACAACGGCGGGAAGTGTCTTTGGGCGTCTCCGGAGAAGGTTGGTGAGGGGCCAGACAAGAAGATGGTCTTTACTGATTCGGAGAAATTTCCTCAGCCTGGAGAAGCAGTGCTTCTCTGTGAGGATGTTCTCACGACTGGCGGCAGTGTTGATCTTGCAGCGTCGGCCGTTGTCAGCGCTGGAGCAACTGTCCTCCCGTTTGTCGTCGTTCTGGTGAATCGTTCTGGGTTGGACGAAGTGAGTGGTAAGAAGATTATTTCCCTCATCAACCGTCCCATGCCAATCTGGTCACCCGGCAAGGATACATGTGAACTCTGTGCGGTCGGTTCCGAGGCAATTCGTCCTCGCCAGCCGGCCGAAAATTGGGCACGTTTGACAGGGACGTACTAACCAAGTCTCAAACCAAAAGGAGTGCAACTATGCGTCGAATACTTACAGCTGCGGAACGTTTGATTGTTGCCGCGGATTTCAGGCCGCTGGACGGTCTACAGCCTCCAATCGACCAGCAGGGGCCACACCTTCGTTGGTGGGTCAGGAACCAGGTTCTTGCACTTGCTGATAGCTTGAAGGGAACAGGGGTTTGCCTCAAAGTGAACTCCGCTCTTCGAGCCTGCGGCTATGATCTGATCGATGAGATTCATGCGCGAGGACTCCGAGTTTTTGCAGATCTCAAGCTCATCGATATTGGCGAGACGTTGTCTACGGACGGCGTCTACCTTCGCGAGGCCAAGCCCGAACTTCTGACGGTTATGTGTGTTTCGGGTGTGGGCGCAATGCGTTCACTCAAGATTAAATTGCCGGATACTGAAGTACTCGGCGTCACGGTCCTCACCAGTCTTAAGAATGAGGATACGAAAGCCATGTTCGTTTGTTCAGCCGAAGAGGCTGTCATGCGACTGACTCGGATTGCAGCGGGTATGACAGATGCGAAGATTGACGGTTTCGTTTCGGCCGGGACGGAAGCAGCAATGCTGCGTGGTGAATTTGGGGAGTTGTTCACACTTAACACCCCAGCCATTCGTCCAAAGTGGGCCGCCGTCAAAGGTGATGACCAGAATAAGAAACGGTCAATGACGGCCGCGGAAGCCATTCTCGCCGGCGCAGATCGCATTGTGGTTGGTCGGCCGATTGTTCAGGCCGAGAACCCTTACGATGCAGTCATGCGAACTATCGAGGAGATTGCCTCGGCGATTTCCTGATTCCAGACAAGGAGAAGCAATAGCAGTCCCGTACCCGTGTGTACGCGGACTGTTTTTTATACATGAATTTCAATTTCACTCAAACTTACGGTCTGAGGCTTTCATGATTCATGAGTCTGTCTTCATGATATCTTTTTGTTGCGATATTACACTCTATAGTAATAGCTTTTTATAACTTTATTAATCTTTAATGATGCATAAAATTATTCGAATGAGCGGGTGGGGTTGCGTTCTGGCACTGATAGTTTTTTTCCAAGCTAGTATGGTGCGGGCGGACAGTGAAAATTTGATTATTAATCCAGCAGTAGAAATTACTTCCACAAGTTCCGCCACACTGCCGATGGGGTGGTTTAAGGGAGGATATGGTGATAATACTCGTCTGCTTTCATACCCAGCTCTTGGTGAGGATGATACTAAGGGTTTAAAGACGGAAATAACAAGATACACGGGCGGGGATGCTAAATGGTATTTTCAACCAATATCGGTTTCTGGGGGAGACAAGATTACATTTTCTGATTCCTTTAAATCGTCAAAGGCAAGTTATGTAACTGTTCAATATCAGCTTCAAAATGGAGTATTTAAATACGTAGATATTGCCAATCCAGCAGCAGCTTCTTCCTGGAATAAGATTACAAAAACTTTCACGGTACCGAAAAATTATGCGTCACCCGTTAAAAATCTCACTGTTTTTCATCTGATAAAATCAACGGGTTGGATTATCACAGATAATTATTCAATACAAAAAAATGAAGTTGTAGATACGATTCCTCCTCTGGTTTCTATAAACCCAGTCGTCGGGCAACCTGTCTCAGGCACAATCACACTCTCTGCAACTTCTAGTGATAATATTTTAGTTGCTGGCGTTCGTTTTAATGTAGACGGTACTGATGTGGGTAGCGAGAGCATGACCAGCCCCTATAACATTTCCTTTGACACAACCACTGTGTCTGATGGGCTGCATACTGTTTTGGCTCGGGCTCGTGATGCTTCGGGAAATACTGCCACATCATCATCTATTCAGGTAGATGTTTTAAACCACCCCACACAAAACACAGGAATACTTATAGTTAGAAAACATGTGATAAATGATAATAATGGCATTGCAACGTCTTCCCAGTTTAATCTTCGGGTTACCAATGGCACAAGTACAGAAGAGGTGTTGGGGAGTCCCTTTCTTGGTAGTGAGGCTGGAAAGGAATTAATTCTTCAGCCCGGGATTTATACAGTCAAGGAAGGTTTATTTGATGGATATTCTAGAACGGGATTTTCTGGAGATTGTGATAACCAGGGAGTTGTAACAGTTCTAGTTGGAACGACAACTACCTGCACCATTACTAACGACGATATTCCACCGATCCTACCTGCACAAGGAACAATTACTGTTCATGTTGTAGTTATTAATGACAACGATGGAACAAAACAAGCTGGAGATTTTGCGCTTGCGGTTGATGCTCAGAGTATTGTTACTGGAGCAACAACTACATTTCCTGTAGGAGCACATGTTGTATCTCAAGCACCTGATTCAAACTATACGACAGTTATATCGGGAGATTGTGATCTCAACGGAAATATTAATTTAGCTGATGGAGATTACAAGGTTTGTACTATAACAAATGATGATATTCCATCTGTGCCCCCAATTCCAGAAAAAGGAACTATTACGGTGAATATGGTTGTCGTTAATAATGATGGTGGGATAAAAACACCCCAGGATTTTGCACCCGTGGTTGATGCTCAGGGTATTGTCATCGGCGCTGAAACATCATTTTTGGTTGGCACACACACTGTTTCCGTGCTGTCTGATCCAGATTACATAACGACCATTTCAGGAGACTGTGATGAGTTAGGAAATGTCGTTTTGGCTCTCGGTGATCACAAAGTATGCACTATCACCAACGATGACATCCCACCAGTGCCGCCCACACAAGGAACAATCACTGTTTATGTCGTGGTAATCAATGATAATGACGGCACAAAACAGCCCGAAGATTTCGCACCTGCAGTTGATACTCAAGGTGTTATCATTGGAGCACCAGCCACATTTCCTGTCGGGTCTCATGTAGTTTCTGAGACAACTGATCCCAATTACACCACAACTATTTCCGGAGACTGTGATGAGTTAGGAAATGTCGTCTTGGATAACGGTGATCATAAAGTATGTACTATCACCAACGACGACATTCCACCTGTGCCACCTGTGCCATCTAACTTTATTATTAACCCGTCGGTTGAGGTGTCATCAACAAGTCCTTCCTCGGTGCCCCTTGCTTGGTATAAAGGAGGATATGGAGCTAACTCGCGTACACTCACACATGGTAATGATGCTCAAGAGGGGGTAAGAGGACTTGAGACAGAAATAACAAGCTACACGAGCGGAGATTCCAAGTGGTATTTTCAGCCAGTTCCAGTTTTTACTGGACAACTATTCACATATTCAGAATATTACAAATCAAATGTTCCTAGCGAAATTGATATTCAGTATCAGCTCCAAGATGGGACATTTAAGTATGTGGTTTTATCACACTTACCAGCTACCTCTACGTGGGATCAAGTTTCTTTCATATTTACCATACCAACATATTCTTCACCCGTCGTTAAAATGACAGTTTTTCACGTCATAGAATCTGTTGGATGGCTTCGCACTGATAATTATTCGCTTTCAACGTATACTCCTCCGCCGATTGATCCAAATAATGCCATCCTTAACCCATCTGTTGAGACACCTTCGGGTACAATATCTTCGTTTCCTGCATTTTGGTCTCGTTCTTCTTCTGCGGGGTCAGTGTCCCAGTTTATGTATCCAGTGACGGGCTATAACTCTTCAAGGGCAATGCAGGTTACTATTACCGATTATTCTGGTGGTGCGGGGGCAAAATGGTATTTCCAGTCCGTACCAGTTAATCCTGGGGATGATTATTCTTTCTCAGATTATTTCAAATCAACAGCTCAAAGTTATTTGAGTGTTCAATTTCAAATGGACGATGGTACATACAAATATCTTGATCTTACTCCTCTAGCAAGTTCTGCAACATGGAAGCAGGCTAAGGGTACTTTTACGATTCCTCCCAATGCTGTTTCTCTCACCGTGCTACATGTTCTCAAAGGAGTGGGGACACTTGCGACAGATAATTATGTATTGAAAAAATTATCCTCAGGTGCCTTCTCGGAAGGTATGGTTTCATTCAATTTTGACGATGGATTAGAAAGTGTGTATCAAAATGCTATTCCTATTCTCAATGCTGCGGGTATTAAAAGTACCCAATATGTCATTACTGAAGCACTCAATATGTCTGGATACTGGACAACGGAGCAGCTGGGCGAGATTGCTGATGCGGGACATGAAATCGGAGTTCATACTCGCACTCATCCATACCTAACGCAATTAGATTCGGCTGAATTATTATCAGAAATAGATGGATCAAAGGCTGACCTTGTTAGATTCGGGTATAACCCAACTACTTTTTCATATCCTTATGGTGACTTCAATAACATGATTGTGGAAGAAGTTGAAAATGCCGGATTCAAAGGGGCTCGTTCAGTTCATTCTGGTTTTAATAACAAGAACACGGATCCATTTTCTCTTAATGATCAACATGTGGAGGCACACACGAGCATTGAACAAATTAAATCATGGATTGACCAAGCTATACTCACAAAATCGTGGCTTATTCTTGAGCTTCACGATATTGATCATAGTGGAGTTCTCTACAGCACAACTCCTGAAATACTCCAACAAATAGTTGATTACGTTAGACAGAAAAATATATTAGTAATCAGTAATGCTGAGGGTGTGACTAAGATTCTTGAGTAGAATTTTCTTGCGGTGACCCTGTAGGGATGTGTAATGTTTTTGTCCTCACGTATTGTCGAAAGAGTAAATTAAAAGTATGTGTATCTGCTGATTTTGGTTTTACTCGGGACAAGTCGGCATGTCAGAATTCTTATTTATTGCCGACGTAGAGCGAATGAAGTGAAAAAGTTCTGACTTTTTCACTTCTGAGCCGAGGAAGGCATCAAAGGGTAAATACCCCGCTCTTTGGAGCGGTACAGAGTGAGCAAAGCGAACACTGTATGTGTCCAGAGCTTGCTCTGGGGTTTTATATCCTTTATTTTGGTCAAAGTGATATACTTTATAGATGAAATCAGAGATAGAGGTTAAGGCAAAAGTTAGTAATTTTAATGAGCTTATTTCTAAATTAAAAGAAATAGGTTGTGTTTTGTCTGAGCCGATTATCCAAGACGACTATATTTATATTCCAAAAGGGGTTGTGTATGAGGACATACATAATCATGCAGTTTTGCGTTTACGAAAACAGGGAGATAGAAATTTATTTACGTTGAAGAAAAATAGAAGCAATGAATTAGATTGTATCGAGAGAGAAATTGATGTGAATAATGGAGAAATACTTATTGATATATTTGAATTGATGGGTTATGTTCCTTTTGCTGAGGTTCACAAAAAGAGAAGAAAGACACAATATAATGAATACGAAATATGTGTGGACGAAGTGAATGAGCTCGGTTCGTTTATTGAAGTTGAAAAAATGTCTGATGAAGCTGATGGAGAGAAGGTTCAGGGTGAAATATTTGATTTTATGCAGACTCTTGGAGTTAAGAGGGAAGATCGAGTGATGAATGGATATGATACGTTGGTCTGGATGAAGAACAATAAAAAGAATTAAAATTATGGACATAGAAATTGAGGCAAAATTTACAGACATTAACCCAGAAGAATTCCGAAAGAAGCTCACTGAGGCTGGTGCGGTTCTTGTACACCCAGAAATTTTAATGAAAAGAAAAGTATATGAACATCCAACGAATAAACAGAATGATTGGTTTCGCGTGAGGGATGAAGGTGGAAAGATTACGATGAGTTACAAAAAACTCAATGATAGAACATTATACGGTACTCAAGAAATTTCTTATACCGTTCCTGATTTTGATCAGGCATGTAGATTCCTAGAAGCAACACAATTAAAATTTGTTTCGTATCAAGAGACAAAGAGGGAAGCGTGGAAGCTTGGTGGCGCCGAAATCACCATTGATACATGGCCATGGATTCCAACGTTTGTTGAAATTGAAGCAGGTTCAGAAGAAGAGATTAAAAAAGCCTGCACTGCATTGGGTTTGGATATCGCGAACGCTATTCATGGAAGCGTGGAAAATGTTTACATACAACATTACGATGTGACGGAAGAAGAAGTTGATAATTGGCCAGAGGCCACATTTGTCCCCGTACCTCTATGGTTGGAGAGTAAAAGATTGAAAAAATAATTTAATAAACTAAAATTATGTCTGACACAATTTTCGATAAAATAGTGAGGGGAGAAATGAAGTCGTGGAAAGTATGGGAGGATGAAGAGTACCTCGCGTTTTTGACACCGTTTCCCAATACTCCAGGATTAACTATTGTGATTCCGAAAAAGAATGTGGGTGACTACGTGTTTAATTTGGATGATAAAGAATATGTAGGACTTATGGAAGCAGCAAAAAAAGTCGCAAAAATTCTTGAAAAGACTTTTCAGACACCGAGAGTAGCTCTTGTTTTTGAGGGTACAGGTGTTGCATATGTTCATGTGAAGTTGTACCCGCTACACGGGAAGCTTGCCGGAGAAACTGATGTGTGGAGTACTCACAAAGAATTCTATCCGGAGTATGTTGGTTATTTAACTACTGTAGAAGGTTCTAAGATGTCTGACGAAGAGCTGGATGCGATTCAGAAGAAAATATTAGAGGTGCAAAAATAATCATTTATTTTATGTATAAATCTTTTACAGGTTCAGAATTTAAAAATTTTCTTAAGCTGCCGGCTGATTATAAAGTGTCTGGTTTTTTGTCGTATGGTGCATGGGATGATGAAAAACACTTCAATAAAATACACGTGCTTTTGAAAGATTTGAGCATCAATTTTACTTCTCGAAAACTTGATGGATTTTTGAAGCACATATATGAATTTACAATTGGCAATAAAATATATTGGTTTGCAATTGCGTATGGCGGGGCAATGCTTTCGGAGTATGTTCATCTGGCATGCTTGTTTGGTTCACAGAAAAATATTCATATTGGAAGTTGTGGTGGATTAGCGCTCGAAATGAATTCCTTGGACCTTGTTGTTCCAGAATGGAGTTTTGCAAACGAAAGTACGACGAGAATTTATGCTCGAGAGGTGATTGATCATAAACATTTTGCTGATAAAAAATTAAGCGATAGTCTATGCGAAAAAATTTCACCCCAGTATAGGGTGTGGCGTGAGCCAATCATGTCGTGCCAGGCCATGATGGGGGAAACGTGGGAAGATGTGCAAGAGTGGTCAAAGAGCGGTTTTTCTGGAGTAGAAATGGAAACGGGAACAGTGTTCTCGGTTTCCAAACATTTTAATGTTCCGGCTGCTGCGCTTGTCTATGTTTCTGATAATTTAATAAAAGGTCAGACAGTGGGTGACGAAAGTCATATTCAAGAAAAAGAGCGTCGTGAAATCGTGAAGAATGATGTGTATCACGCAGGGATTAAAACGCTTATTGAGGAGTAAAAGTTAAGGTCCTGGATTGCCCGTCCGAACGGATTCATCCGGGTGGGCTTCACGTTGTTCGCAATGACAGATAAGAGACATATTTGCAGTTCAAAGCCTTAATGCGTGTGTCATAATAATATGGTGTATTGATTATTCATGAGGAATGGCTATAATAAGCCTTGTATTTACTAAGTATAATTTACCCATGAATAAGACTAGACTATACGCATTGTTTCTCGTTCTTGTGTTGGTGGGCGTTGGTTATTTTAACTACGCATCTCAATTCAAGTCAGGCTCGTGGATGAGCCAATTTCCGTTTAAACTCGGCCTTGATTTGGCTGGAGGCACGGAGCTGACCTATACAGCAGATGTTTCAAAAGTAAAAACTAATGATGTTAAGGGATCGTTGGATGCTCTTCGTGATGTTATTGAGCGTCGTGTTAATCCAAATGGCGTAGGAGAGACAACTGTCCAGATTGAGAATGCCGGTGTTCTCGGTAATGGTGCAGAACAGTATAGACTTATTGTAGAACTCCCAGGAGTCACAAGAGTCCAAGATGCTATAACGGTCATCGGACAAACTCCTGTTCTAGAATTCAAATTGCAGAAAGCAGATGCTGCGGAGATTTTGAAAAATAATGCATCATCAACACAAGCCGATTTGTTTGAAGATACAGCTTTGACTGGGCGTTTCTTACAGAATTCTCAAGTTGAATTTGATCAGACGACCAGACAACCAATTGTGTCTCTCGCATTCAATACTGAGGGCCGTGAATTGTTTGCAAAAATTACTCGTGAAAACGTTGGCCGCACTCTCGCTATTTTCCTTGATGGGGAAGTGATTTCTGCTCCAGTTATTCGCGAGGAAATCAGTCAGGGTACTGCCCAGATTTCTGGAAGTTTTAACACTAAAGAAGCTCAGATGCTCGTTCGCAATTTGAATTATGGGGCATTGCCAGTACCAATCACTCTTGCTAGTACACAGACTATAGGCGCGTCACTCGGACAAGATGCGTTGTTCTCTGGTCTCCGTGCAGGCCTCTGGGGTTTCGCCGTTCTCATTCTTTTCCTTATTCTCTGGTATAGATTGCCTGGCGTTGTTGCGTCTGTCGCACTTGTCCTCTATGTAATGATTTCTCTTGCAATATTCAAACTTGTTCCAGTTACGCTTACTGCTGCAGGTATTGCCGGATTTATTCTTTCTATCGGTATGGCTGTTGATGCAAACGTTCTTATCTTTGAAAGATTGAAGGAAGAATTGAAGCGTGGGAGAGAAATCCAGGACGCTATGAGAGAAGGTTTCTCTCGTGCATGGTTGTCTATCCGCGACTCAAATATTTCAAGTTTGATTACTGCGGTGGTTCTCTATTGGCTCGGAACAGCAGCTGTCCGAGGATTTGCTTTGACCTTTGGTCTCGGTGTCCTCATCAGTATGTTCACTGCAATCACTGCATCTAGAACATTTTTGTTTGCACTCAGATACAAGCACACAAATCGATTCACACGATTCTTGTTTAGTAACGGGTTTCACATTTAAAAGAAAATATATCATGTTTATCATTAAATTTAGAAAAGTATTCTTCGCACTTTCGGTGGTACTCATCGGTTTGTCAGTATGGGCAATGTTCCACTACGGGTTAAATTTTGGCATTGATTTCAAGGGTGGGTCTATCGTGGAAGTTTCTTATCCTGCAGGTCGTCCTGTCATTACAGCACTCCGTTCTTCGATCGATACTCTTAATATCGGTGGCTACACATTGCAACCAGTGGGGGAGAAGAACTTTGTCCTTCGTACTCGTGAATTGAACCAACAAGAAAAAGAAGTTGTTAAAACAGCCCTTTCTCTCAATGGCGCCTCTCCAGTTACCGAAGAGAGATTTAACACTGTGGGTCCTGCTGTTGGCCAGGATATGCGTACTAAAGCATTTACAGCTATTATTGTGGTTATGTTGGGTATTGTTTTGTTTGTGACGTACGCCTTTCGTAAGGTGTCTCAGCCTGTAGCTTCCTGGAAGTATGGTCTCGCAACTATCATCGCACTTGCTCACGATGTGCTTATTCCAACAGGAGTTTTTATTATCTATGCACATTTCCGTACAGGAGAAATAGACATGTTGTTTGTATCTGCTCTGCTTGCAATCTTGGGTTACTCCGTGCATGACACTATTGTGGTGTTTGATCGCGTTCGTGAGAATTTGAAACTTTCTCACATGACAAAAAACAAAAGCACCTTTACTGAAATTGTCGGAGCTTCCGTCACTCAGACTTTTGCTCGATCAATCAACACTTCGCTTACCATTTTCTTGGTCTTGCTCTCATTGTATGTGATTGGTGGAGAGGCGACTCGTAATTTCTCGTTTGTGCTTCTTGTGGGTATTATTGCCGGAACGTATTCTTCAATATTTATTGCATCACCACTCTTGGTGGTGATGGAAAAGTGGCAGAAAAAGAGTTAAATACTCGTTTGGGATTTTAAAAAAAGTAGCGATCGAGTACGATCGCTACTTTTTTAAATTATTTTTTGCCGCTCTCTTGCAACTCTATATGTTGGGAAATTGGACGTTATTTTTGTATTTCTGTGGTCTGATAAGAATGATTATATATAAGGGCTGCATAAGTTCAGAAACATATGAGACTCTTTAATTAGAGTTTTCATATGCGCATTTTCAATAAATTTAGAGGAACAAAGGGCTTCATTAGTACTTGGGAGCGTGTGATAC
>JBAZVT010000016.1:0-3421 GCA_041660745.1 Minisyncoccota bacterium
AAATTGGGAACAGAAAAACTGGGGTGTGGACAAGTTTTGCCCGTGCGTGTGATACAATAAGTAAGTAGAAAATAACAAACGGAAAATGTTTTTATGTACTTAAATAAATTTCAATCTAAATTGCTAAAAAAAAGTGGGGGGGTATTTTCTAGTCTTTGTTTAACTCTTGTATTACTAATTTTTTCTTTTGGACTTTTTTCAAATAAAGTTTTAGCTTCCGCGAGTTTGACTGTTTCTTCTGCAACATTAGCTACTGATGGGGAAACGATGACAATTAATATAGCAGGAGTTAGTGGCTCTCTTTCTCCTGCCACAGGAGTAACTGGTTTTACTGTTAAATCGGGAGGGAATACATACCCAGCTACAACTACCACATCTTCTGGCTCTGTTGTAACTTTAGTAACTTCAGCAAGGATTAGTTCAGGGGCTTCTGTAACAGTTGATTTATCTTCAGGTAGCAATTTAACTGATGGTAGTAGTAATACTGCTCAAGGTCAGACAAATATTTCAGTCACAAATGGAAGTTCTTTTTCTTCGGTTCAAATTACATCCACAAATCCAGCCCTCCAGTATATGGGTGTTTTTCAGACGGATACTGCTACTGGGCGTAGTGCTGAGTCACCAAGTGCATGGGGAAGTCAGATTGAATTTGTTACTAATGATTCAAACCCCATTTTGAATTATTATATGGTTAATGGAACTGTCACAATTTATGTTGATGGTGTACAAGAAAAAACACTATCAACCACAAACTCAACATTCTATTCTATTTCTCTTTATAATACCGCTCGTACAGGGAGTCATACTATTCGAATAAAAAGAGCTAATTCAGGTGCTATCTGGTTTGATAATTCTGGAGTAGTGACTATTGATAGCTCATCATCTATTTCTGCTCCAACTGGATATTCATCTGAATTACTTTGGAATACAGGGACACTTTCATCAAATAGTAGAAGGTATGGTGGATGGCAAAATGCCGCTGTTGGTACTGGGTATTCTAATCTTATTACAAACGCAAGTGGTGTCATTGGTGGAAAAATTCCATCATTATGGTTTTATTCTACAGCAACAACAGTTCGTTTGTGGATGCTTTCACAAGGTCAATCTTTCATCCTTTACTCAGATGGTATTAATGGGGCAACATCAACCGTTACTGCTTCGAATTCTGGTACATTTGATTTTCTAGATATTTCTCTTCCAGGATCAGATGGATCAACATCACGTGAGTATATTTTACTTTCTGCACAACCCGCTCAATCATTATATGTAAATTCTGCAATGTTCATTGGTGGATCATTATCTACACATGTTTATTCAGCACCAGTTTTAACTGTAGCAATGAATGGTGATTCAATCTTTCAGGGTACAGGTTTATCTAATAATTCACAAACAATTGCGTGGGCTTTAACCACTGCTTTAAATTGGGATATTTGGAATAATGCTGCTGCAGGAACCTCTATGAAAAGCAGCGGGGCGTCTACCTTAAGTAGTTTAGCTGCAAAATCATTTGATGCTTCGATTGACAACTGGGGTATCAATGATCTTTTTCAAGTTGCAGGTGCTGAGACTTCTTCAGAATATCAGAACTACGTAGAAAGCCGATATAGTACTATTAAAACCACGTACCCATCAATGAAAGTATATTCTATGGGTTTAACAAATACATTTGGTCAAGGGACTGATAACCAAGTCCCAACGTGGAATTCTTCAAAGTCATCAGCAGTATCAGCACAGTCTTCATCAAATATAAAGTTTTTTAATCCCTATGGTGTGTTAGGATCTAGTAGCTATTTTTCTGATAATGTACATCCAAATCCAGCAGGTGTACAACGCTACGTCAATTGGGCTGTCCCATTATTGTCCGACACTGGATATACGGTTACAGGCCCAACTTCAGGGACATCAGGACAAGCGTCAACTAATTATACTGTAACTATTGCAAACGGCGTGACGTTCACGGGTTTACAAACTATAACAATTTCCGATGGTAGTGAAGGTGGGACTTTTACTCCGTCTGTTGGCTCTGCTAGTTCAAGTTCTGTTACGGTCACTCCCACAAACGGTGCCACCTCCTTCACTTTCACATACACCCCAGCCTCCTCTGGAGTCAAAACTCTCACTTTCACCAATGCTCAAGGTTGGACAGATGCTTCCTCTACCACATACACCGCCTCTTCTCCTGTCACTCCGCCAACCCTCACCATCCAAGCTGCCTCCCCAGTCTCCACTTCAACCGCAACACTAAATGGTACCATCGTCTCCAACAACAATGCGTCCTCAACGGTAGTAGGTTTTAACTATGGCACTACTACTGCATACGGTTCGGTCGCTTCAACAACAGGCACTTTTGATATAGGTTCGTTTTCGGAGCTAATCATCAGTCTTACGCCGAATACCTTGTACCACTTTCAGGCTTTTGCCACTAATTCGGCAGGTACGGGTACTTCAACTGATTACGCTACGACAACACTGATCCTCGTTCATACTATCACTTCATCTGCTGGCTCCAACGGTTCCATTTCACCGCTTGGCGTAGTTTCAGTT
The DNA here is from genome assembly GCA_041660745.1 of Minisyncoccota bacterium. GTDB lineage: Bacteria > Patescibacteriota > Minisyncoccia > Phycocordibacterales > JBAZVT01 > JBAZVT01. Next base: position 2,545 of record JBAZVT010000016.1, read on the forward strand.
AACGACGCTGCCGATCAAGCCTTCACTATTACTCCCGATTCTGGTTATGTAGTCAGCGCTCTCACTGTCGACGGTTCACCGATCTCCACATCCACCACCTACACCTTCTCCAACGTTACAACTGACCACACTATTTCTGCCACTTTCGTGGCGCAAGCAACTCCAGATGTTGCATCTCCGGTCACTCCGACAGTCTCACAATCCTCCAGCGGATCCTCAGTCCAAACCCGAGTCAGAAATCTGCTCTCCATTGGCAACCAGCAGGCCGCTGAAGCCCTGATGAAGCAATATCCTGCTCAGTTTCCAAACCAAGGTATTCAAACCACGACTGCGTCCTCACCAAGCTTTATTCGTAACCTTTCCCCCGGCACCACCGACACTGATATTAAACTCCTGCAGATTTACCTCAACACTCATGGCTTTCCGATCGCCACTACTGGTGCCGGCTCCCCAGGCCACGAAACCCTTTACTTCGGTCCCGCTACCAAAGCGGCTCTCATTAAATTCCAAACGGCCAATAATATCCTACCGGCCATCGGTGACTTTGGACCGCGTACCAGAGCACTTCTTAACAAGACTTCTACACCAATCTCATCTCGACCAGCTACTTCCACAGTTTATTCTTTCACTCGCGATCTAGAGAAGGGAATGACCGGAGAGGACGTTAAAGCTCTGCAGATCTACCTCAACACTCATGGTTTTACCGTTGCCCTTACTGGCGTCGGTTCAAGTGGGCAGGAGACCACCCTCTTTGGACCAGCGACGCAAGCGGCTTTGATCAAGTTTCAGAAGGCGAACGGTATTACTCCAAGTGAGGGATATTTTGGGCAAAAAACTAGACAGTATATATTGAGTCATTAAGATTATTTAAAAACTA
>JBAZVT010000016.1:3431-5336 GCA_041660745.1 Minisyncoccota bacterium
CCCACCCCAAAGCCCCGCCCGCATTCCTCCCCAAACCCCTCCTGCGGGCGGGAAGAAAAGCCAGAGCCAAATTAGGAAAGACTCGGCAAAGCGGAATCCGATCCCCAAATAATAGCTTCCGCTTTGCCGAGACCGAGAGTTAGAGAAAAGTGGGACGTGGAGCGTATGAGGTGGTTGCAAGCTACCACGCGTGTAGTGCGTGCGCTACTCTGTGAATTTCTTTTGAAAATAAGTTCGAGCAAATGATATAATAGCACCACCCAAAGAGACGTTGGTATAAAGACTAGTGGAGCCCGCCGTCGGTGCGGGGGACGGCGGGCGGGGCGGCAGGAAATCCGCCTTGGCCTGTGCGGTAAAATCAAAAAGTTCAGCCCAATTGGATGAAAGAACTCAAACCAAAATATTTTCTCTACGCTCGTAAGAGTACGGAGGACGATGATCATCAAATAATGTCTATCGAGGCACAGCTTTTTGAGTTGCACGAATATGCGCGTAGAGAAAATCTGGAAATTCTTCAGGAATTTCAAGAGTCAAAAAGCGCAAAGAAACCCGGTCGTGAATTATTTAACAAAATGATGACCTTGATTGAGACCAGCAAAGTTCCGCTCGGTATCTTAGCTTGGCATCCTGACCGATTAGCCAGAAATAGTGTTGACGGCGGCAAAGTTGTCTATTTAGTAGATACCGAGCAGATAGTTTCTTTGCGCTTTCCGACATTTTGGTTTGAGCCAACTCCGCAAGGCAAGTTTATGTTGCAGGTGGCGTTCGGACAGAGCAAGTATTACAGCGACAACCTCGTAGAAAATATTACCCGTGGCATCCGCCAAAAAGTTAGACGCGGTGAGTGGCTAACACTCGCTCCCTTTGGCTATGCGAACAATCCGAAAACAAGAAATATTGAATCTCATCCAACCAAATCACGTATTGTGGTCAGAGCTTTTGAAGAATACGCCAAAGGGACACATACACTTAGCAGTATCGCCAACTTTTTGGCGGATCACGGTGTTACTTCGAAAGGCACGCCACCTGCCAAATCTGCAGTCGCAAAAATGCTCAGGAATCGTGTGTATCTCGGCTTTACTTGTCACAAAGGCGAATATTACGACGGCAGCTTTGAGCCAATTATTTCTCCAACACTTTTTGAAGCAGTGCAGAAAATGCTTGCGAAAAAATCACGACCAGTTAAACGAAAAGAAGTAAACCATTTTCCATTTGCACAATTTGCAAGGTGCGGTGAGTGCGGAAGTATGATTACGGCTCAATATGCCACCAATCGTTTTGGCACTACATATACCTATTATAGATACACTAAAAAGAAAGGTGTTTGTCATCAGCCGTATCTGTCCGCTTCCGCACTCACCACCCAAATCCATTCACTGCTTCAAAAAGTGTCGCTTCCTCTTTCCGAAATTGAAAACATGGAAAAGCAAATCGATCTGTGGGAAAAAGAATCAATTTCTGAAAGAGGCAGTGTTGTCCAAAATCTTAAAACCAAACTTTTAGAGACGAAGGAGAAATTAGACAAACTTGTTTCCGTTTATCTTGATGGCGACATTGAACGAGAAATTTACCTACAAAGAAAAGACCTTCTCCTTCGTCAGAAAGCAAAGATTGAGGAAAGTTTTAAAGATTTTGGCCAACAGAGAAAAAATTGGGTCGAACCCTTGCGGAGTTTCGTTTTATCTTTGAGGGAAGCCATTATTTTGGAACAAGGCGACAATTATTTAGCCTGGAAAGAGTTTTTCCAAAAAATCGACTCTAACCCCATTCTCAAAGACAAAACACTTTCATCCAATTGGGCTGAACTTTTTGATTTTACCGCACAGGCCAAGGCGGATTTCCTGCCGCCCCGCCCGCCGTCCCCCGCACCGACGGCGGGCTCCACTAGTCTTTATACCAACGTCT
>JBAZVT010000016.1:5346-21577 GCA_041660745.1 Minisyncoccota bacterium
TATACAAGACGAGTCTGCGAGCGCTTGTCGCCGAGTCGGGGTCGAGAGTTCTTATGAACGAAGTGAATTAGAAACTTGTGACCAAATCTCTCACCCTCCGCAGGAGTTTAAAATGAAGTTTTAAAGAGAGATTTGAAGATCATGAGTATATCGCACGGACGATTAAGCACAATCGTGGCTTGACCTCGGAGCGAGTACGATACGAAAGGTGTACTAAAACTGTAAGTTTCAAATCTCTTACCACTCTAACTTATGTTAAATATCCGTACTTTGATATCATTAAATTCATATATGTTTATAAAAAAATATATCACTGTTTTTATAATTATTATTGTGGGTGTAATTGTGATACTTTTCCTAAATACAAAACCTATTGTTTCGGTGCCTGTTGTGGAAAAAACACCTATAGTAATCAAAAATCAAACACAGAATAGGGTTATTCTTGGTAAACATTCTTTTGACGTTGAAGTTGTTGATACGGATAGTGCCCGTGAACGTGGTTTGTCTGGCAGAACAACACTTGAAGGGGGAACCGGGATGCTTTTTGTGTTTGAAAAAAAGTCCATGTGGGGAATTTGGATGAAAGACATGAATTTTCCAATTGATGTCGTGTGGTTTGATGGTGCCGGAGTTATTGTCGGAGTGAAAGAACATATGACCCCAGAGTCTTACCCGGAAGTTTTTGTCCCACAATCTTTAGCACTCTATGTCCTAGAAATTCCTGACGGCTCTTTTTCAAAAACAGGAGTAAAAATAGGGGACATTGCTACAATAATCTTAAAATAGTGTCATAGTGATTTTTGGCTATGTCACATGTTTATCGCGAATGTATTTTTTATCAAAAAAAAGCCCTGAGAAGCGACATTTAATTGATTTTGTTTCGCGACAGACTTTACATGCTATTTTATTTATTCTGTAGGCGTAAAAAAATGAGAAAATGCTGTTCTTTTTTAATTTGTTTGATGTACAATATACGGACACAATTATTTATTAGGAATTATTCATTTCTCTATGCCAAACGCAAAGAAAGCAGCACCAAAGACCCAGACTCTTATCAAGAGTATTCAGAAGCGTGATGGAACGATATCTTCTTTTGAACTTTCTCGCATTGCAACGGCTATCTATAAAGCGATGCTTGCTGCAAATGAGGGAAGTGAAATAGAGGCAGAAATGGTGGCCAATAAGGTGTTTGCTGATCTTGTGAGAATTTCCAAAAAACACCCTAATTTTCTCCCAACTGTTGAGGGGATTCAAAATTCTGTTGAAAAAGAATTGATGTTGTCCGAATATGTGAGTACTGCAAAGTCATATATTATTTACCGTCAGAAAAGATCAGAATTGCGTACACACGGTGTGATTGTTTCTGAGAAAGTTCAGAAGCTTGCCGATGAAAGTAAAAAATATTTCAAAAATCCACTCGGAGAATTTATTTTCTATCGTTCGTATTCAAAATGGATTGATGCCGAGGGTCGTCGCGAGACATGGGTGGAGACTGTTGATCGCTACATGGACTTCATGAAAGAAAACATGGGAGATAAATTAAAAGAACCAGATTACAAGGAGGTTAGAGAGTACATTCTTTCTCAAAAGGTGATGCCTTCAATGCGTCTCATGTGGAGTGCTGGAGCTGCGGCTCGTGAGTCAAATGTGTGTGGATACAATTGTTCTTTTATTGCACCTTCTAAGATTCGTGATTTCGGTGAAGTAATGTATTTGTCCATGTGTGGTACTGGTGTTGGGTTTGCAGCTGAGAGTCAGAATGTACAAGAGCTCCCTCAGATAAAACGACAAACTGGTAAAAAACTTGCAACTCATGTTGTTGCCGATAGTAAGTATGGTTGGGCAGAGGCATTTATTGCTGGACTTGAAGCGTGGTTTGGTGGTCAAGATCTTGATTTTGATTACACACAAATTCGTCCAATGGGCGCCAAGCTCAAGACTATGGGTGGGAAAGCATCCGGTCCGGGACCCCTCATGGAGCTTATGCGTTTTGCACGTTCTAAAATATTAAACAAACAGGGGAAGCGTCTTTCAAATATTGATGTGCACGATATTGTCTGTAAAATTGGAGAGATAGTTGTCTCTGGGGGTGTTCGTCGCAGCGCGCTTATCTCGCTATCTGATCTAGATGACAACGAAATGCGCGATGCAAAGAAGGGGCAGTTTTATCTCACAGAAGGTCAGCGCAGTATGGCAAACAATTCCGCTGTATATAACGAAAAGCCAACAAACACAGATTTTCTCGATGAGTGGGTTGCCCTCATGAAATCTCAGTCAGGTGAACGTGGTCTTTTCAATCGTGGCTCACTTGAGAAACAACTTCCGGAGCGCCGATGGAATGTTTTCAAAGATCACGCTGCAACATGTGGGACAAATCCATGTGGAGAAATCATTTTACGTTCAAAACAGTTTTGTAATCTTACAGAGGTTGTTTGTCGTGCTGAAGATACAGAAAAGACATTGTTGGAAAAAGTGCGTGTGGCAACAATCATTGGCACATATCAGTCATCCCTGACAAATTTCAAGTTTCTTTCAAAGGAGTGGAAAGATAACTGTGAAGCAGAACGATTACTCGGTGTTTCGTTGACTGGTCAGTGGGATTGTCCTGCAGTTCGAGATGAGAGTGTGCTGAAAAAGCTTCGTGATCAGGCCGTAAAGGTAAACAAAGAGTATGCCAAGAAAATAAAAGTAAATCAGTCTACAGCGGTTACGTGTGTGAAGCCGTCTGGCACCGTTTCTCAGATGGTTGACTCTGCATCAGGTATGCACCCTAGGCACTCCAAGTTCTATATCCGCCGTGTTCGCATTTCTACTACAGACGCACTCTTTCAGATGTTGAAAGATCAAGGCGTTCCATATTTCCCAGAGGTAGGACAATCAGCGGAGAATGCAAATACATACGTGTTGGAATTCCCAGTAAAGGCCCCAGACGGTTCAATCTTCAAAGACGACATGACGGCACAGCAACAGCTCGATTTCTGGAAGATGGTGAAGATGAATTACACTGAACACAATCCTTCAACAACTATTTCTGTTAGTGATGATGAGTGGATTGGTGTGGCAAACTGGGTATATGCAAATTGGGATGAAATCGGCGGGCTCTCATTCCTCCCACGTTCAAACCATGTTTACAAGCTGGCGCCATACGAAGAAATTGATGAAAAAACCTACAACGAAATGCTGAAGCGTTTTAAGGGAATTGATTTTGCAAAGATTATGACATATGAAAAAGAGGATGAAACAAAGGGAGCTAAAGAGCTTGCGTGCGTTGGTGGAACGTGTGAAATAGAAGTTACAGCAAAGTAAAAAAGAAAGTAATAGTGTAAAGAGTAATAAAACAATTAAGTAAAAAAGAACAGCCGGTGCACTTCGTGCACCGGCTGTTTCTATTTTGCCACCTTTTTACTTTTTGATATTTTACTTTATTTGTCGGAAAGTTATCCCCACTTTTCACACTCATTTCTTGTACATCTTATGTACTTTTCCTGCTATAATAACTTCATCTAAAACAGGTCAGTTGGTATGTGCAGAACGTGTTGTTTTAGAACAAACTGTTCATTAATCTATGAGTATACACGGACGAATATTTCATTCACGAAAGCCCCTGATATTCATAGTTTTAGCTTTAACTCTACTCGTCGTAGGTAGTTTTGTTGTATATGCTGCAGGACGTGTTGCTCCATATAATCCAGGAGACACACTTAATCCAGACTGTGCTCCAGGAGAGGAGAATTGTACGGTAGCGGATCCTTTTTCGGAACATTTGATAATCAACTCACATGGTCAGGTGGGTATTGGAACAAGTACTTTTCCAGGAAGTATTCATGGTGGGAGTCTGACAGAACGCCTTAGAATTATTAGTCCTTTTTCTTACAATAAGGTTGATATCCATCCTACATGTATTCCTTATGGTGACTGCGGTGGTTCTTTTCTAAGTATGTCACCAACAAGTGCTGCAAGTGGTATTTCTTACTTTAGTCGTTCCGGAACATCTTCTGATTATCTTATATTAAATGCTAATTCTAACGGTTGGCAATTTGCACTCTATGAGACTGGGGATGTCGTGATTGGTACAAGTATTCCGCAGGGACTTTTGACAGTTGCTGGCGATATTGTCTCTACCAGTACAATTCACGCACAAGGTGTTGGCACGTCTACTTTTGTTGGCAATATTCTCATGGGTACTTCCACAGAATTTAGTCCAGGAGGGAAGTTTCGTGTTGTTATTGATGATAATGATCCTGAAGCACAGGACTCGCTTGGCACAACACAGGGCGTTAAATCCATGATTCTGAAAACTCAGGGAAGAAATATTGCAGTCAATGGAACTGCTCATGGTCTTGGTGCTTTTCAAAATGTTGGTTTGTATGGGTGGGCTGATCAGGGTTTGCAAAACTGGGGTTTGGAGGTTGCCGCCGGATATTCAATCATGAAAGACCGGGTAAGTATTGGTACAACCACCACAGAATCAATGCTGACGATTTCTGCAACATCCTCCGTTTCTAAGATTTTTGATGTTTATGATAGTGATGGAATAAATACTCTGAGTATACTTAATAATGGAAATGTTGGGATTGGCACCTCAACTCCTGATACAAAGTTTTCTGTTGTAGGTACTATCAGCGCTGAAAATTTCATCGGCACTTCTAATGCAACGTCAACCTTAAATGGTGGGTTAAATATTCTTTCCGGCTGCTTCTCCGTCAACGGAGTCTGTATCGGTTCAGGTTCATCTGATTCATTCTCTACTACATCAGCAGATAACTGGTTCTCTATCCAATCCACCACAAACCTTGCTGAAGGTACTAATCAATACTTCACTACTGCACGTGCCAGAGAAGCTCTCTCGTCAACTGCACCAGGTCTTTCCTATGCAACTTCAACCGGTGTTCTTTCTCTGACCTCTGGATACAGTATTCCACTGACGGCAAGTACGACGGAGTGGAGTAATAAAATATCTAGTCAGTGGACAACGAATGGATCGAGTATTTATTACAATGATGGTAGCGTTGGAATTGGAGTGACAAACCCTGTAGCGCCGTTGCACGTGTCTCCTTCCAGAACTATTTATTCAGCCATTACTTTTGAAAGTGGTGATTTGGAAGGTGGTGTTGCGGGAGGTGATGTATCCTGGGTTGTAGATGGAAGCTCTGTGGGTGGTAACGGAGGCACACTTTCAGCTCACTCAGAGGATCTTTCTGACTCGCAAATTTCTACACTTTCTTTTACTATGTCTGTTCCATCGGACGCTACTCATATTTCATTTGATAAGCGTGTTAGTAGCGAAGAAGGGTATGACTACTTAATTTTCTATATTGATGATGTGGAGCAGGTTCGATTCTCAGGGGAAGTCGCGTGGTCAAATTCTGCGTATGCCATAACCGAAGGTAATCATGATATTAAATTTGAATACAGTAAGGACAGTTCAGAAAGTGCAGGTTTAGATACTGTATGGGTTGATAACGTTTCGGTTATCGGAAGTACGGGTAGCTACGCAGCAATTTTTGATGGCGGTTTGCAGGTCACATCAAATATTGATGTGGGGGCTAATGTTGTTCTTGTTGGAGATCTTCTTTTTAATGGAGGTCTAGGATTAAGGCAGGTAAACGAAGGGCTTAGTTTTGGCAAGCTTAACACTTTATCTTCAGCCACGACCTCCTTTGCGTTAGGTGCTTGGAATACTGTTAATGGCTTAGAGTCACTTGCTTCTGGTTTTAATAACAACTTACGTGGCGATCACTCTTTTGCATATGGGCACGGTAATGAGATTACAAATTCTTCATACTCAACAGTTCTTGGTCTTAATAATGATGCGTTTGGTGATTATTCTTTTGCCCTAGGTTACAACAATACTGCATCAAGTACCAATTCTGCTTCGGCTGTAGGTGTATCCAATAACGCATTTGGGCAAAATTCCTCGGCTTTCGGATGGAACAATAACGCTATCGAAGTTAATTCTTCTGCTTTTGGGTATTCTAATACGGCAAGTGGGATGTGGGCAGCGGCGTTTGGTTATGCCAACAACGCAAATGCAGATGATTCCGTAGCATTCGGTCATGGAAACACTGCTTCTGCTGCCAATTCATCCGCGTTTGGTTATGGGAACACTGCTTCCGGTACATATTCTGGTGCTTTTGGATATTTCAACGATGTTTCCGGAGAGAATGCACTTGCTTTTGGTCTCAATCTCACAAATTCAATCGACAACTCTCTTGTTCTTGGTCCTTCAAATTCTGCTAAACTTACCATTCTTCCATCGGGCGAAGTTCAACTTCCATACATCACATCAACAGACACTGCCACCTCCACCTTCGCCGGCGGTATCAACCTCACATCAGGCTGCTTCTCCGTCAACGGAGTCTGTATCGGTTCAGGTTCATCTGATTCATTCTCTACTACATCAGCAGATAACTGGTTCTCTATCCAATCCACCACAAACCTTGCTGAAGGTGCTAATCAATACTTCACTACTGCACGTGCCAGAGAAGCTCTCTCATCAACTGCACCAGGTCTTTCCTATGCAACTTCAACAGGGGTGCTCTCACTTACTTCTGGATACAATATTCCATCGACTGCGAGTACGACAGATTGGAATACTGCATACCTCAACAGAATCTCTTCTGCCACATCACCGCTCTCACTTTCAAGTGGAGTACTTGCGATTTCTCAAGCAAATGCAAGTTCTGGAGGCTATGTGTCTGCTTCGGACTGGGTTAGGTTTAATTCTTTGACAAATAGTTGGCAGTTGAGCACGAATGGAATTTATTACAACGCTGGGGGAAAGGTAGGAATTGGAACTAGTAATCCAATAAGCAAGTTTTCTGTTGTTCAGGATTCAAACACAGCTGCTGGCGGAATGACAATCTCATCTCTTCCATCTGGGCAAGGTTCTAATTGGACTGCAAATTCTACTGGTGGAGGAACTCGTGATTGGGTTGATATAACATCTTCAGCAGATGGGATGAAACTAGCAGCATTAGATGGTTCAACTGGGAAATATATATATACGTCCACAGACGGTGGTCAGTCATGGACACAAAGATTTAGCTTAACTGCATCGGGATATTACTGGTATTCAATCGCATCATCCGCGGACGGCACTAAACTTGTCGCGATTTCAGCCTATAGTGGTATGGGTGGTGGTAAAGTATTTACATCCACTGACTCTGGTGTGACGTGGACTCAAAGAACTGGTTTAGATACTACTGATCCGCAAGATGTTGCATCCTCTGCTGATGGTAATAAGCTTGCAATTGCAACTGTTGGAAGTGATGATGCTTTTGATTATATCTACACATCAGTAGATTCTGGTGCCACATGGACACAGCAAACCGCTGCGGGAAATAGGACATGGCGATCAATTGCCTCATCGGCTGATGGGGCCAAACTTGTGGCAGTGACTTATGGTTCATACATTTTTACATCTACCGATTCTGGGGTTACTTGGACACAAAGAACTGTTGCTGGTTCTCGATACTGGACATCAGTTACTTCATCTTCTGATGGCACAAAACTTGCAGCGGTATACTCGGGCGGAAGCAACGGTTACATATATACGTCTTCTGATTCAGGTAGTACATGGACGCAGCAAACGGCTGGAGGTGCAAGAAGATGGTCTTCAATCAGTTCTTCAGAAGACGGGTCTATTATAATAGCCGGTGCTGGTTCTCCTGGATATCTATACACATCTACTGATTCTGGCGTTTCCTGGAATGAACAGACAGGTGCGGGGTCTAGGTACTGGGCCGATGTCGTCTCCTCTTCCGACGGGACTAAAATAGCAGCATTAAGCGATGATAGTAATGCTTCAATTTACACATACTCTACCACCTACACCTCCACCTCCCGCGCCCTCTTTGTCGACGATTCCGACTACTTCCACATCTCATCTTCTGGTGGAGACGCACTTTTCACTTCGTCTGGCGGACTCGCTCTTGGCACCACTACATCTGCAAAACTGTCTGTAGCAGGGAACACCTACCTCGGAGGAAATGTGACCGCGACAGGTACTTTGACCGTATCCTCGACCGCCACCTCCACCTTCGCTGGTGATATCAACCTCACCTCCGGCTGCTATGCAGTCAATGGAGTATGTATTGATATCGGTTTTAGTACTACCTCTACTGACTCCTGGCTCACTACCAAAACCACTGATAACCTCACCGAAGGCGTCACCAACAAATACTATGCGGACTCCCTTGCTCGCGCAGCTGTTTCATCTTCTGCAACTGGATTAACCTATACTGGTGCAACTGGAATATTCTCACTTACTTCTGGATATGGTATTCCACTGACGGCAAGTACAACGGAGTGGGCGGGTAAGCTTTCTACTACCACAGCTGCTTCAATATATCTTCCGTATACAGGAGCGATAGGTGCGGTTAATTTAGGTTCACAAAACATTACGTCTACAGGCATAAGTACATTTGGTACAGGCAGATTTACTGCTGGAATTAAAGATAATGCTGGTACACCAATAATATCAATTGATCCTGGTAGTAGAAAACTCTTTGCTTCTAATGGAGTATCTGTCGGGCTTAACTACTCGCTTGCGGATGCCTTGTCTGGTGCGGGTGCGGGAAATCCGGTTAATTATTCAAACTTCTTTGGTAATAGTGCTGGCACAAGTGCAACTAGCGCATCAAATTCAAACTTTTTTGGTGTAAGTGCGGGGTATAGCGCAAGTAATGCATCGTACTCAAATTTCTTTGGTTCAGCTGCGGGTTGGGGTGCAGTTAATTCTTCAAATTCAAACTTTTTTGGTCAGTATGCAGGCGATGAAGCTACAGCCGCTCCCTACTCAAACTTTTTTGGCTACTACGCTGGTGATTTAGCAACTAGTGCATCTTCTTCAAACTTCTTTGGTTACCAAGCAGGTACAGAGGCAAGCAGTGCCTCGCATTCAAATTTCTTTGGTACTAATGCTGGGTATCGTGCAACAATGGCAAGAGAAAGTATTTTTCTGGGTAGTTATTCAGGATATAACGATGCGGTTAACAATACCGTCAATAACGGAACGTCGATTGCTATTGGTAAATATTCAGGTACGGGTGGATTCTCAAATAGTATTGCTATAGGCCATGGAGTTATCAACTCTGCAGCAACTCAATTAAACATTGGGAATGTTCTTTATGCGACGGGTATTTATAATAGTAATACTCAATCATCAGCTCCGTTGTCTGGTGGTAATGTCGGAATAGGAACCACAACCCCTGGGTCTAAATTGGACGTGTATGGTGGAGGTCTAAATATAACAAGCGATTCAACTAATGGTTGGCTAACCTTAAATACAACAAGTGGAAATCCTGTAATTTATGCACCTGGAGGAGGTTTCTTTATGAAGTCAGTTAATACATATCCCGCCTTCTATGCAGATAATAAAGTTGCTTTCTCAAATGTTAGTGCCTCAACTGGTTTTGGAGATTTGAATATAATCCAAAGTACTGGTTTTGTTGGTGTTGGCTCCACCACTCCATCCTCCAAACTCACCGTCACTGGTAACGGCTACTTCGGTGGCAATATCACCGCAACTGGCACTCTCTCCATCCTCGGCACTGGTACATCAACATTTGCAGGGGGTATCAATCTTACCTCTGGGTGTTTTGCAATCAGTGGCGTGTGTGTTGGAAATGTCTCCGGTTCCCAAACCCCATGGACATCAAATATCTGGGGAGCAGGGTATTCACTGAGTAGTGTTGGTAATATTACCCTCGCAAGTTCTTCAGATCGTGTTATTACCGTAGCAGCTCCCACAGGTGCAGCAGGTAGGAACCTTACTATCTCATCCGGTTCTGCAGATATGGCATCGTCTTTTTCTGGCGGTAATCTTATTCTTACAAGTGGAAGTGGATCTTTTCCGGAAGCCTCGGGTAATGTGTCTATATATTCAGCTGTTTCTAGTTCTGGAGGTTCAAGTGGTAATGTAAATATATATACCTCAAGTTCGGTAAGTATGGATAGTGGAGATATTAACCTATATACAGGTAGTGGTAATGCTGGTTTTGCAGGAGACATCTTTCTTACGACAGGCCAAGGTATGTTTGATCTTAGTTATGGCAATATCATCCTCGCTAAGGATGGTGGTAATGTCGGCATCGGCATCACCAACCCCACGTACAAACTTAACGTATCCGATACTTCTACGACAAATGTCGCTCGTTTTGCGGGATCCAGTTCAACGCAATGCACAGTCGTTTCCGGTACTGGCTGGTCATGTACGTCCGATTCTCGATTCAAGAAAAATGTAAACACTCTCACAAACAGTTTAGAAAAAATAACAAAACTTGAGGGAGTTTCGTTTAATTGGATAGATGGAGACATAGATAGTAAACAGATTGGTTTTATTGCTCAAGATGTTGAGAAAATCATCCCCGAACTTGTTCTCACTGATGATAATGGTTATAAGTCTCTTTTATATGCTCAGCTTACTCAGTATCTTGCGGAGTCTGTCAAAGAACTGGATATAAAAATATCCGATATAGAAAAGCTTATTGCATCTACAACAAATGCTTCACCATCTTCAGATGGAATACTTGGTTTTGTAACGGAGGCTTTAGAAAAGATTGGGATTTTGTTTAAAGATGGAGCTGCACAAATTGCGTCGGTTGTTACAAAAACATTTAAAACTGGAAGTATAGAAATTGCCCCAGATGATAAAAGAGAAAGTGGTATAGTGGTGTACGACCGAGCCACTGGCGAGAAGATTTGTATGTTTGTCGAGAATGGTAATATGGAGTCCGAGCCCGGGGATTGTTCACTCCAGGTAACGGAAGAAGAAAATGACAATCACAGTACTCCAGATGATAATGTTGAGAATGGAGACACTGTATCAACAACAACCCTACCAGTTAGCGATGACCTTCTAGATTCAGGAACAGCAACAACATCAGATCTTGTGGCTGATAATATTACCGATGGTATGGAAGTAAACTCACCTACACCGACTCCTTCAACAGAATCTGAAACAGGCGAAGTTTCGAAGGCTGAGGTTGGTGAATTTACAGAACGGCTCGACCCAGCCACTGAACCAGAAATCACAGAGAACACTGAAGCGCCCGCGTCTGAACCTTCCAGTTCCACCGGACTAACTGGATCAGTGGTTCAATAATATTTAAACAAAAGCGGGCGGCTGTACTCAGCCGCCCGCTTTTGTTTTCCAGCTATTATGGCGTATAATAATAGGTATATATTATTTTTTAGGCTTATATTGTTATGAAAAAAATACGAGTTGCAATCAATGGTGCTGGACGTATCGGAAGAGCGTTTTATAAAGTAGCTAGTGCACGACCTGAGCTTGAGGTTGTGGCAATGAATGATTTGGCTGTTGTTGAAAATATTGCCTATCTATTGAAATATGATACTGCATACGGCGTCAGTCCTTTTGATGTCAAAGTTGCCGATGATAAAAAAACTTTAATTATCGACGGTGTTTCTGTTGCTTATCTGTCTGAAAAAGATCCAACAGCGCTTCCGTGGAAAGCGATGGATATTGATGTTGTTGTAGAGTCTACAGGCCTTTTCACTTCATATGAAAAGTCTCAGATGCATATAACTGCTGGTGCAAAGAAAGTAGTAATTTCCGCCCCTGCAAAGGACGGTGCTGAGGGTCCTAAGACCGAGACTGTGCTCATGGGAATTAATGAGGACAAACTTTCCGACACATGCATTATCAGCTCAAATGCTTCGTGTACCACAAATGCAGCTTCGCCTGTCATTCAGATATTGCATGAGACTCTTGGTATTGAAAAAGCCATTCTAAACACTGTTCATGGATATACTGCAAGTCAGGGAATCGTCGACGGTCCAAACAAGAAAGACTTCCGCGAGGGAAGAGCCGCTGCACAAAATATTGTTCCATCTACAACAGGTGCTGCTATTGCGGTCACAAAAGTTATTACAGATTTGAAAGATAAATTTGATGGTATTTCTATCCGTGTACCTGTAGTTGTTGGTTCGATTGTAGATGTAACTTTTATTTCAAAGAAAAGTACGACAGTTGAGGAGGTAAACAAAATTCTTGAAGACGCCGCAAAGACCGACCGTTGGAGCAAAGTATTCATAACAACAAAAGAACAGCTTGTTTCGTCTGACATTGTTGGTAATTCCCATGCCTCTATTGCAGATCTTTCATTTACACGTGTTGTGGATGGCAATCTCGTAAAAGTTCTTGCATGGTACGACAATGAGATGGGGTATACGTATACGCTTGTAGAACATGTGATAAAGACAGGGGAAACAATACGGTAATTCAAATAATGAGTAATAAAGTAATTGAAACAACAGACAGATTGCAAGGCTACAGAAAAATGGCCGTATGGAATAAGGCTATGGATCTTGTAATTAAGGTTTACAAATTGACAGATTATTTTCCCCAGAGTGAGTTGTACGGATTATCTTCTCAGATGCGTAGGTGTGCTGTTTCTATACCATCAAATATAGCTGAGGGGTACAGGAGATATGGTAAGCAAGAATTCCATCACTTTCTGACCTATTCTTTCGGTTCCGGAGGTGAGCTTGAAACTCAGTTGGATATTGCAGAAAAACTTGGTTATGTAAAATCTAATGATTATCTTAATACAAAGAACTTATTGAATGAGGTGATGAAATTATTACATACAATGTTAAGAAATAAATAATTACTAATTTATTATTCTAATTACGTTTTACTTATTATGCGCATACTATTTGCCTCAGATCACGCTGGATATGAATTAAAAGAAAAGCTTGTTTCTTTTGTTGAGCACGAGCTCGGGTTTGAGGTTGTGGATAAGGGGGCATTTTCTTGCAATCAAGATGATGATTATCCAGATATTATTAAGCTTGTTGCAGAAGAAGTTTCTCATAATCCAGATGAATCAATGGGAATCGTACTTGGTGGCTCTGGAACGGGGGAGGCAATAGTTGCAAACCGTTTTCCAAACGTTCGTTCGGCATTATATTATGGCGGTCCGTTGGAAATAGTTTCACTTTCACGAGAACATAATAATGCAAATGTACTCTCTCTTGGTGCGCGTTTTCTCAATGCCGATGAGGCAAAAGCGGCCGTGAAAATTTGGCTAGAAACAGCGTTTTCACAAGAAGAGAGACATGTCCGACGAATAGAAAAAATCGAAAATGTTATGATTAATAAGCTAACGCCTAGGGCCTAATTTTATGGAAATACTCCCCGCAGTAATGCCGCGTTCGTTTGTAGATTTGGAAGAAAAAATGTCCCAAGTTTCTGGGCTTGTTCCTGTTTTACAGATTGACGTCATGGACGGTGTTTTTGTCCAGAATAAATCTTGGCCTTATATAGGTGACGAGGGTGAATTTGGAGAGGTCACTTCGGGTGAGCGGGAATTCCCATATGAATCAACGCTTGATTTTGAAGTAGATTTAATGGTTTCTGAACCGGCGTCTATTATTGAGTCATGGGTGATGGCGGGCGCAAAGCGTTTTGTGTTGCATAAAGAAAGTACAAAAGATTTTCAAAAATTATTACGTGTCATGAGAACGTATACTACTTCTGATGATAATTTTCTTATAAAAACTGAAATAGGCATGGCAGTGAATATCGAGACACCCATCGAAGAAATTTTTCCTTTTGTTGATCAAATAGATTTTGTACAGTTTATGGGGATCTCACGCATTGGTTTTCAGGGAGAGCAATTTAATGATACGGCACTAGGCAAGATTAGAATGCTTCGCGAGGCATACCCAAGCATGATTATCAGTGTGGATGGTGGGGTAAATATAAATACAGCACAAGATTTGGCAGATGCTGGGGTTAACAGGCTTGTTGCGGGTTCAGCTGTGTTTGAAAGTGAGGATGTTGCAGAAGCAATCAAAGAATTACAAAATATATAATGCCAGTTTTAGATAGAGACATTATTAATATTCTCCATACGCAAGCGAAAAATATTCGTACGTCTATAATTACAATGCTCGCAGAGGCAGGATCTGGGCATACGGCAGGAGCTCTCGGGATGGCTGATATTTTCACAGTGTTATTTTTCAGTGGCTTAATGAAGCATGACCCCAAGAAGCCTTCGTGGATGGATAGAGATCGACTCGTGCTTTCCAACGGTCATATTTGTCCCGTGTATTATGCGACACTCGCTCATGCCGGATATTTTCCCGTGGAAGAATTAAAGACGCTGCGCAAGTTTGGTGCGCGATTGCAAGGACACCCGCACAGAGAATTTTTCCCTTTTACTGAAACAAGTTCTGGTCCTTTGGGAGAGGGTCTTTCTCAGACTGTTGGGATGGCACTTGCGGAAAGAATTGATAATGAGAATTCTCAAAAGAAAATTTTTTGTTTGATGAGTGATGGAGAATTACAGGAAGGGCAGTCGTGGGAAGCAGCCATGCTCGCGGGCAAAGAAAAATTGCATAATTTAATTGCGATCGTTGATTTTAATAATATTCAGATCAGCGGAAATGTGTCGGATGTAATGCCCCTAGAACCACTTGCTGATAAATGGCGCGCCTGGAATTGGAATGTAATAAATATAGATGGAAATGATTTTTTTGCGATTGCAGAGGCGGTAAAAAAAGCAAAAGATCACACAGGGGCTCCAACTGTTATCTTGGCTCGTACGGTTCCCGGGAAAGGAGTTCAAGAATGGGAGGGAAAGTTCGAATGGCATGGTAAGCCGCCGACAAAAGAGGAGGCAAAAAAAGCTCTTGAGGTTTTGAAATAATTTCCATGAAACATTTTTCTTATATTAATCAAAAAATTTTTACAGATAAGCCGGAGCTTGCATCAATGCGTGCGGGCTTTGGTGGGGGCCTTGTCCTTGCGGGTGAGAAAAATAAAGATGTGGTTGCACTGTGTGCAGATTTACGGGAATCGGTTCAGATGGAAAAATTTGCAGAAAAATTTCCTGGACGATTTGTTGAAGTGGGTGTTGCGGAACAGAATCTTGTAACAGTAGCGTCTGGTATGGCTGCAATGGGGAAGATTCCTTTTGCTGCGTCATACGCTGTTTTTTCTCCCGGGCGGGCGTGGGAACAAATCCGTACGACGATTTGTTATAACAACACAAATGTAAAGCTTATTGGTTCACACGCAGGGCTTTCTGTTGGTCCAGATGGCGGTAGCCATCAAATGTTAGAGGACATTGCCCTTATGCGAGTATTGCCGAATATGACTGTTTTATCGCCCTGTGATGCTATTGAAGCGCGTAAAATGGCCCTTGCAGCATCAGAATTTAAAGGGCCGGTATACATGAGGTTGTGCAGAGAAAAGACGGCTATAATAACAACTGACGAGACACCTCTTATAATCGGTAAAGCATGGACGGCTTTTGAACCGACTGATAGTCCTGAGGTGGGAATAGTTGTGACGGGTGCGTTACTTGGAACGGCAATTAAAGTCGCATGCGAATTAGAAAAAGAACATGTGAATGTTGAAGTGCTTGCGATGCCAACAATTAAACCTTTGGACACGAAGGCCATATTAAAGTTGGTAGGAAAAACTGGGGCACTTGTGGTGGTGGAAGAGCATCAGATGGCTGGGGGGTTAGGATCGGCTATTGCTGAATTGCTTGCTCGACACGGTCCTGCACCAATAGAATTTGTTGCGGTGAAGGATGTGTTTGGTCAATCTGGAACAACCGGAGAATTATGGAAAGAGTACGGACTGGATGAAAAGGGAATTCGCTCGGCGATTGAGAGGGTTGCTGAAAGAAAGACACAAAAAATAGGCTATTTTGTAGGACAGACAGAGTTTGCCTCACCTCAGGACAATTCCAATAATTTAGAATTTAAAGATTTTTAATCCCAAGAATTCCTCGATGCTCTGCATCGGTCCATTATGCTAGTATGTGTAGATAATGGAACATATCCACAAGAAACATAACGTCTCACTAATCATATATCACCTCGTTTGCCCAGCTAAGTATAGAAAAGAAATTTTTTCCGAAGGGGTATCCACCACACTCAAACAGACCTGTGTGGAATTAGGTAACAGGTACGAAATAAGTTTTCTTGAAATAGGAACAGATGATGACCACGTTCATTTTCTCATTCAAACAATTCCACACAGGTCTGTGACAAATATGGTAAAGATAATAAAAAGCATTACAGCTAAACAGATATACCACAAACACCCTGAGGTAAAGAAATTTCTGTGGGGAGGGCACATATGGACAATGGGATACTATATAAACACTGTTGGACAGTATGGAAACCTAAAGATGATACAAAACTACGTAAAGAACCAGGGAGTACCAAACTACACACAATTACA
>JBAZVT010000017.1:0-20579 GCA_041660745.1 Minisyncoccota bacterium
CGAAGAGACAGACGTTACAAAACGATTGAAGAGATACTTGGAGGAGAAGATTAGCAACTATTTATTTGTATTAGACCTGATTTCACCATACTCGACTTGTAACTAATGACTTTAGTCTTATCCAAAGCTACCGGCCTTCCAGCCGGTAGTAGTTTACATTCAACTTTGTAATATTTTTCGAATTGTCATTGCGAGCAGGGCGAAGCAATCCAGGATTAGATTTTCTGGTGAAATTAAATTTGTCGGGCTAAAGACAATTTCTTGGTGTTAAATTTGGAGTTAATGGTAATCTAAGCAGTCCGAAACCACACTTCTGTGTTAGCCTGTATGGATAGAACAGTTAAAAACTACAGAGCATGTCTAAAAAAAGTGTCCTCAGTGTGGAAAAACAAAGGTAAAGAAGAATGGAAAGAGACGAAACATACAGCATTACCGATGTCCTGATTGCGGTAAACAATTCCAAAATGAAAGAAGACCATATGCGCTTGAAAAGAGTGTATGGCATGACCATGTGTGGAAAAGACAAACGATACAAGATTTAAAAATCACGTATCAAAAAAGTGAAAAGACAATTCGTACTATTCTCGACAAAGCTCACGTGAGAACAAGTACCGTGATTGTTCCTCAATCTGTCGTATGTATCTTTGACGCTACACATCTCGGTGAAGAGACTCTTCTCGCTGCACGAGAACCAAACCTGAAAGTGAATCTAGGATGGGAATGGATACCGTCTGAAACGAAAGAAAGCTACTCACTACTTCGCTCAAGCATTGAGTCCAGAGGATTTCACCTCACTGCCGTCGTCTTAGACGGCAGAACAGGTATACCAAGGGTTTTTGAGGGATTAGCCTTTTTAGCAAGGTTAAACCTTGCTAAAACCGTTATGATATTAAATATTTAAACCCTTACTTCTCTTAAGAGAAAAACTTTACCTCACACAGACTCCCGTTCCTTTCTGGCAATTTGTAAATTTCTGATATAGAGAATAATACTAAAAGAATACCCAATCATAAATACAGGATCGTGTTGATGGATTGCATACACGAGCGTCATCCCCGCACCGATAATACTGAGGTACCAAAATGAATGTGGCACGACCGTTTTTTTGTGTATTTCTGAGTAATACCATTGAATGAAAAATCGAGAAAAAAACATAAACTGCGCAATGAAACCAAATAGTACCCATAGTTGTTCGGCCTTGTTAAATATGTGAGGCATTTTTCTTGATTCTTATTATGCTAATTATGGTGTTTTTAAGTCTTGAAAATCCGTGTGTGCCGTACTTACTTATGCCGTAATAACGCTTGTCGTGGTTGGTTGGTATCTCAGATATAGTAAAACCAGTAGTGTGAGCGATGATTGGCATAAAGCGATGATCATCATGTTTCATGTGGGTGAAGGTTTGTACTAAATTTTTTCTGAATCCTTTTATACTGCAATTGTGGTCGTGAAGAGTTGTTGTAAATATTTTTCTGATTAGAAAGTTAATTATTGTTGAGGATAGTTTCTTTGTGAGTAAATCTTGACGGTTGTTTCTCCAACCACTTACATAATCATACAATATAAGTTTATTATATATTCGCGGAATATCTGCAGGATCATCTTGGAGGTCTCCATCAATAATAATAATTTTTTCTCCAGAAGCTTTTTTGAGTGCATGAACGATTGTCTCTGTTTTGCCTGTATTTTTTTCAAAACTAACATAAGAAACTTCGGGGACATGTATCATAGTTTCTTGAATATTTTTCAAAGTCGCATCTGTACTTCCATCATTTGCGAAAATAATTTCGTGATGTATGTTCTGTGAATTGCAAACATGCGAAATCTCGTAAGCAATTTGTTGCATGGTTGCTTCCTCGTTATATACGGGAATAATGATAGTTAATTCTTTAGTTTTCATTTTATTACTGGAGGAAATTTTCTCACAGAAGCCACATAATCATCAAAGCGCGCAGAATATACTTCTTCCGTTTTTGAACGTATAAGACTTATGTATTCTGGCGATAGGCGGGCAAAAGCAAGTGTATCAAAAACCACGTAACCTTTTTGTTGTGTTAGTATGTTTTGTAAATCGATTGCCGAATATATACGTGGCGCAGCAACATATCTATCCGTACCATGTATTGTTTTTTCATTAATTTCTTCAAGTCTTCCAGTAAGACTTATGGGTAACCATGTGCCTTTTTTGTTGAGATATAGGTTTGTGAGTACTGGGTATTCTGAAATTATTACATCAGATGTTCTCGATGTTTTTTGAATATAGGAATAGGCTGCAGCAAAATCTGGTTGAGGGGATCCAAACTCGAGTGTGTATGTGTCACGTGGTTTTATAACAATATGATGCATGAGAAGAATAATTGCGACAGTATAAAATATCCCTTTTATTATCAGGGCTGTCTTTTCCCCGTCAAGAGATTTTATATTTTGAATAAACAGTCTGCTTAGTATAAAAAAAGTATAAACATATAAGCTTACGATGAGTGGCATGAGCGGTACTATATAGCGCAGTTGGAGTGCAGGGGAGTATTTTGAGAGTAATATGTATGAAATAATCAAAATGATTCCCGCAAGAGTAATCTTTTGTTCATTAAAAAATAACCCAAGGATAATTGCTATACATAATCCGACAACGAGAACTGGTATATGGTTAAATATCAAAATCGCGTATTGCAAAAAGTAATTCGAAATGGTTACAAAGGGCAGGAAGGGAATTATTAAAAATCCTATAATAGTCAGTATAAAAAGTATGACAGAAATTTTATTAGTAATCTTATTGTGTGTAGTAAGATGTATCAGTCCGGCAATAAAAAATGCTGGTATAAAAACAACGACAGAACTCTGAGCAAGAGTTGCTAGGAAAAGTGTAAGGAGGCAATAAAAAGCATCTTTATTTCGAAAACCCTCAATCCATTTAAGAAAAAAGAAAAGTGCAATAGTGAAAAAAAGTTGTGCCAGCATGTAGCCGCGTGCTTGGCGTGACCATGCGATTTGCCAGTCATATAATGCAAAAATACATGCGGAAGTTAATGCGGCAAGGACACTTTTTGTTAATTTTTTTGTTACAAAATATATGACTAGGATAAACGCTATGCCAGACATTGCAGCAAGTAGACGTGCAGACCACGGATTCCATACACTAAAACCGAACAATTTCATACAGAATGCTATTAGATATGTGCTGTCGATGTGAACATAATAGAAAAAGCCAGAATCTAATATAGGAACTCCTTTTTTTAAAACTGCTTGTGCTGCATTGATGCTAAAACCTTCATCAATCCATAGAGATTGTGCGCCGAGATGGTAAAAACGTAGTATGCCTGAGTAGAGTGCTATGCAGGAGAGAGATATCCACTGAATATAGTTCTTCCATGAAGAAATCATGGTAATATTATTGCATACATATATTAATAGATATAGGGAATACAGTATAATGAAAAAAAGCATCTCATTTTTATTTTTTGTAGTTTTGTTGTTGGGGATGGTCATCGCAGGAGGTGTAAAGCAGGGTAAAGTATTTGGGTATGGGATAATTCAGATTATCTCTCCATCCCAAGGTTCTGCCATTAGTTCTTGGCAGCCAAATATTTCTTGGGGCATAGGCAATGATACCTGTGAATATTCTTTCGATTTTGGTTCTACATGGCATGCCGTGAGTTGTGCAGGTAATGGTTCTGATATCCCAGCACCAGCAAGCGGAAATAATGAGCTGGATGTTCGAGGGTGTGATATTGGTGGTTGTACAATGAGAAGTGTTACTTTCCAACTTATTCCTGCTGTTTCTATAACCTATCCGGTGAGTAATGCTGTTATTGCGCCGAGTGATTGGCAAACTCCTCAATTTGTTACAACAAATGCAGACGCATGTTATTACATGTGGAATCCTTTAGTGGCAACCGATCTTGGTTCGAGAAATTGGAAATCTATTACTTCAAATAGTGATGGCACGAAACTTGCCGCAGTTGCTTTTAATAATTATATTTACACATCAACTGATTCTGGCGCTACATGGAAACGTCGAACTGGTGCTGGTTCGAGAAGTTGGCAGTCTATTACCTCTTCTTCTGACGGAACTAAACTTGCCGTCGTGGGTAGTGGTTATATTTACACTTCTTCTGACTCTGGTACGACCTGGGCACAGAGGCCAAACTCCGGTTCTCGTAACTGGTACTCCATCACCTCATCCTCCGACGGTACCAAGCTTGTTGCGGGTGTTAATGGTGGTTATATTTATACATCCACCGATAGTGGTGTCACATGGACCGAACGACAAGGTCCAGGTGTGCGGGGTTGGTCATCCATCACCTCATCCTCCGACGGTACCAAGCTTGTTGCGGGTGTTAATGGTGGTTATATTTATACATCCACCGATAGTGGTGTTACGTGGACACAGCAGACAGCCTTAGGTTATAACAGTTGGTCATCTATTACATCTTCCTCTAACGGCACCAAACTTGCAGCAGCTTCTTTTGGTTATATTTACACTTCTTCTGACTCTGGTACGACATGGACACAGAGGCCAAATGCTGGTTCTAGGAACTGGCAGTCCATCACCTCATCCTCCGACGGTACCAAACTTGCCGTGGTGGTTGGTGCTGGAAGTAGTGATTATATTTACACTTCTGTTGATTCTGGCATTACATGGGGACAACAGACTGCGGGTGGTTCACATTATTGGGATTCAATCACTTCTTCTGCTGATGGTTCAAAACTTGTAGCGGTTGCTGGTAGTTCTAGTGCGGGTGATTATATTTATACATCGATTGATTCCGGAACTACGTTTGTGTTGAGGTTGGCGCCGCAGTATGACAGTAATGCACTTGTAAAACTTTCTTCCTGTTCTTCTGCCTCAGAAATTTTAAATCCTCCACATTTAAATACAAATAACAAACTTACTATAATTGCAGCAAATAGTTCCAGTGTCCAATCAAGCTCGGTAACATTTCAGTATATGCCTCCAGTTCCAGTTGTTTCTATTACGTATCCTGTTGAGGGTGCTATACATACACCAAGCGATTGGCATTCGCCTGAGTTTATATCTACAAACACTACTGCATGTTACTATTCGTGGTCGCCCATTCAATCCATGCAGCGATTTTGGTATGCCGCGGATATTTCTGCGGATGGGACAAAGTTGGTAGTGTCAGATTACGAACATGTTTTTACTTCTGTTAACAGTGGCGCAACTTGGATTTCGCAAACAGGACAAGGGGGGCAGGATTGGGGTTGGGAGTCTGTAGCAATGTCTGATGATGGGCAAAGAATTGTCGGGGCAGATTGGATTGCTTATGCAACTATGTATATTTCTGCTGATGGTGGTGTTACGTGGACAAAAGCAATTGTTAATGATCCTCCAAGTAATAAGATATTTGCATATGTAACAACTTCTTCCGATGGGATGCGTATGGCAGCTACAACGAATAATGGTTACATTTATACTTCTGTGGATGGCGGTCTTGTGTGGAATAAACAAAATGGTTCCGGTTCAAAATATTGGAATCAAATATCTTCTTCCGCCAATGGAATGACCTTAGTCGCGGTTGTAGGTGGTGGTAGCGAGTATGTTTATATTTCTGCTGACGGTGGTGTTACGTGGACACCTCAGTTGAGCTTGGGTCAAAAAAGGTGGGAGGGTGCTGCAATGTCTGATGATGGACAAAAAATTATTGTCGGTGCAGAAGAAGGTTACCTTTATGTTTCAACCAATGGCGGTACGACATGGAATAATAAAACAGATGATGTAAATGGCGCATGGTTCGGTGTTGCGGTATCAGGTGATGGTATAAAGATGGCCGTGATAGCTGATAATATATATGTATCAAGTGATAGTGGTAACACATGGAGTAAAAGGACTGGAATAAATGGTAATTTTACTTCTATTAAGTTATCATCCGATGGTTCAAAGCTTATTGTTGCGGATAATAGCCCTTCTCCTACTATTGGTGGTTATGTCTACATATCTTCTGATATGGGTTTAACTTGGGAAAAGACTGCTTCCGTAACAAGTAGTACTAAATTGTCCTCGTGCTCTAATAATTCCGAAATATCTTTACCGCCTCAGGATGGGGCAAATACATTATTCATTGCGGGAGAAAATGATTTTAATGTCCTCGCTACCTCGACAACATTTATCTACGGCACTCCTCCTTCTATTTCTATTAGTCTTCCCCGTACCGGCAATACTGTAAATCAAAGTCAGTGGAATCAGCTTTCGTATACTCATACAAATGCAGATGCTTGCTATTATTCATGGGAGTCTGATTTTTACAATGAGTTTAAAAATGTTGAGAGTAATGATTGGTTTGCAATGGCTTCGACTCAAGATGCCTCAAGAATAATAGCTTTTGAGCAAGGGTTTAATGGTGGTAGTGCATACCTCTCTACAGATAAAGGAGCTACGTGGGATGTTATTCCTAATACAGGTCCAATTGATTGGTGGGCAGCCTCTTTCTTTAATAACGATACACAAGTAATAGCTTCTGGTAATTTTGATTATTTATATATATCTAATGATGCTGGTGCAACATGGGGTCCTGTAGAATCTCTAGGGGTAAAGAATTGGTATGCTGTAGCTGGAGCTGCAAGTACTACAAAAGTTGTTGCCGTTGATGGTGGCGGATATATCTATATGTCTAACGATGCTGGTGTAACATGGAATCCAATGACTGATGCCGGGATTGATGATTGGGAATCTATTGCTATTTCTGCTGATGGAATGAAAATTCTTGCTGGAACATATAATGGTCGTGTCGTGACTTCTGCTAACGGTGGTGTTACATGGGTTACTCAGGCAGGAATTTCTGGTGGCGATTTATACACAGCTTCCATGTCCGCTGACGGTGGGGTGATGGCAATCGGTGACTATAATTATAACGGTTCTTTGTATATCTCAACAGATGGTGGCATAACGTGGACATCTACGCTTACAACAAGTGGCGGTGTCCAGTCCGTATCAGTCTCTGCCGATGGAACAAAAGTAATTGCTGCGGATTATTACGGACCCGTCTCCATTTCCGCTAATGGTGGTGTAACATGGGCAATCCAGGAATTTTTAAATGCTCAAGGTTTGAGTACTATAGATAGCGTGACATATTCTAGTGATGGAAGTATGTATATAGTAAGTGGTGGTGGTTCTTTGTATGTATATACATCGTCTGATTACAAAAAACCTCTCACCCCTTGTGGCTCTACTCCTGCAATCTCTACTCCCGCAGTCGGTGAAAACACTCTGTATATAACAGGAGAAAATATTATTGGCTCTACTGCTGCCTCCACCACCTTCACCTATGACCCCAGCTCTGTTTCAGAACCTGATTCAACTCTTTCTGTCGTTACTGCTGCCGCCTCATCAGTCTCCCAAACAAGCATTATTCTCAACGGCATCATCACTTCAGCCACTTCAACCTCCCACGGTTTCTACTACGGCACCACTTCTTCCTACACTTCAGTCTCCACCACTACAGGCGAACTCGGAATCGGCTCTTTCTCTGAATCACTCACCAGTCTCACCTGCAACACCACCTACCATTATCAAGCCTTTGCATATGACGGTACCGCTCTTGCTATAGGAAATGATGTGATCGTTACCACAAGCGCCTGTACTCCAACAGAAGGGGGTTCAGGTGCTGTAGTTCGGAACCCGTCCTCCGACAATCAGTATGATATTGAATTCCTTAAGAAGAAGATTGCAGAACTCCAAGCTCAACTTAATGCTCTCTTAGGTCAGAACAATCATTCATCAAATCTTCTTCCATTTCTTCGTCCATTGAAACAGGGTATGAAGGGAACAGATGTAGCATCTCTTCAGAAGCTGCTTACCTCAGAAGGATTCACCGTTGAAACGACTGGTTTCTTCGGTCCAGTCACCAAATCTGCCATCACTAAGTTTCAAGAGAAATACATGTCAGATATTCTTACTCCTTCAGGGTTGAAAAAAGGAACTGGTTACTTTGGGAAGGCAACAATGAACAAAGCAAATCAAGTGTGCGGGATGAAGATGGGGGTGTGTAGGTAGCTAATCCTTTAGTTGGGGCACGGTTTTATCAAGGTTAAACCTTGATAAAAATACGAGTGTTAACATCATTTCTTCATGAATTTTCTGATATACTGAATATACATAAATTAATTAACATATTCTATGAAAAATAAACTCCCACTTATTGTTGGACTTGCGTTGCCAGCGCTTACTGTGGTTGCAATAATTCTTGCTGTGTATGTACCAGGCATGTCTATTAAACCAACATACGATTTTGTCTATTCAGACATTCCAAGTAATTCATATTCGTACGGATATGGTGCACGTCCGTTGTATGGCATCGATGCGCAGGGAAAGTTTTTCTATAATTCAGATGTCTGTAATGCAGGTGTTGTTATGGCCCTGCCTGCAGGTATCCAGAAACTTGCCCCGACAGAAATTGCAGATTGCAAAAAGAATTATGCTGGGATGCGAATGCCTAAGTTCTACAAATATTCGTTTGCAAGCGGGATTCAGGAGATAGTAACTCCAGAGCAGTTGTCTTCACTCATCATGAAAGAAACTTCTCCGGAAGGATATGTGGTTAGTCGCCAGTATGATAATAATGGTATTTTTGAGTTATTCGGTTCTCGTGGAAATAACAACACGGTTTTTGTCCAAAAGGGCAATACCGCGCACAAGGTTGATTTACCTCCAATACAAAATCCATACGGGGGATATTACAATGAGTTTTACTTTGTGGGGTGGGTGCTTAAGTAAAAGTTCCTAAAGTAAGAGTTCTTATTTTAAACTTTATAAATTTTATAACTATTTTTTATGGAAAAACAAACCGTACTTAACCAAATTCGTTCACTTGCAGGCACCAAGGCTGCTAGCAGGGAGGAAATATTGACTGTTGTTGATGAGGCCTTGGGTCTTTCAGATTCTTACACAGACTCATTCATGTCTCGCTTTAAATTATCCGTGTCTGGTATTGTGTCGGTAATAGGTGCCCTCATCGTGTTTATTGGTATTATTGCCCTTGTTGTGCAATTTTGGAGCGGTTTTAGTGGGACGGTTAAGATAGGGATTACCTTGGGTGTTTCTGCTCTCATGCTTATTTCCGCGCTCCTTGTTTCGTACGGTAGAGAAAAAAGTATTTTATCCGAAGTATTATTTTTGCTCTCGGCACTACTTTTGCCTGTGGGTTTGTTTGTTTCTGCACATGTTTTGAACATTACCGTAACAAACGGAGTGGCTCTTCAAACAAGTATTGCCCTCATTTGTCTTGTGGTTTTTGGGACGTTGTTTCTTTTAACTCGCAGAATCGTTTCGATGATTTTTACCACAGTATTTGCAACGTGGTTATATTTTGCTTTTCTTGTATGGATGGTGGGATCGAACCCATTGTTTGCTGATCGAGTATTCTTCTCTTTAATTACATTGATTGCGGGTCTCGCGTATTTAAGTATTGGACATTTTCTTTCAAAATCAGAAGGGCAGTTGGGAAGTCTTTCTGGTGCATTTCTTACACTCGGAACAATTGCGTTTCTCGGAGGCGGGATTGCAGTAGGTGGGGTGGTAGGGGATTCAATCTTTATTTTCCTTGTTGCGGGAATTATTTATGCAAGTACATGGTTCGGTAGTCGCTCGATGCTTGTTTTTGGTTCACTTTTTCTCATGGGATATATTTTAAAACTTACGAGCGTGTACTTTGCTGATTCTGTGGGTTGGCCATTGGCACTTGTTGTTTCCGGTTTTGCGCTTATCGGGGTGGGGTATATGGGGGTTAATATTGGAAGAAGGTTTATTAAATAGGAAAGAAACTAAGAAGTTGTTTAAATAGCCCGGCCGCAGCGGCCGGGCTATTACTTAGTGAAATATGGAGTTTGGGCATAAAAAAGCCCCCACGTGATGCGGGGGCTTTCGATCCCCTAGGGGATCGTTGTAGTAGTCAGGTTGCTACAGGATTCTTCTTGTTGACCCTAATGGTCGTCTCGCAGACGGTCTGCAGAATCTTCAAGGCGGGAATCCTTGTCGGTTCAAGCCCTGGAGCGGTTTCGCTTCCGTTAAGGAGCATGTCGCCGGGCATTTGGTAACACCAGTTTGGGACGAGAGGCATCTGCCCAGTCACTGACAGCGAGTCGGTGGATTTTTGGGCTTCTTTTTCTCGACCTTGTGCGACGAGTTCTTCGAAGCGGATGGCTACTACCGTTTTCTCCAAGCTGATGTCCGTGCGACCATTTGCTGCAATGAGCACTTGCCCATTGCTGCGGATCTGTACACAGGCAGCAAATCTCAGGAGTGACGCCGCTAAACAAATGGAAGGGTTGTCGGACATAATCGCGACGACTTCACCCCCGCAGTTGTTGCGTCGAATGGCCGCATTTTTACTCTTAAGCTCACGAAATGCTTCTTGGAGTCTGATCTGGTTGTTGATGAACCATTTAAGGCCCGTTTCCAACCATCGGTAGATCTTCTCCCAATCAGCTTCTGGATCTCGGTAGGCATTCTTGATGATTGAGCTCATATCAAGCCCACTCACTTTGTTGAGGTCGGCCGCTGTGACCGCCTTAACAAGTTCTCTGTAGTGTGGATGGTCAGAGATGCCTAGTTCTTCCGCAACGAGGGAAGTTGTAGACTTGCCCTCAGCCTTGCGGTCCCCGAATTCTAAGGACGTATGTTCGTCCCAGGGGCTGCCACAGACACCGATAGGGAATATCCCTTCATTCAGGTAGTCTTTCCAAGTGCGTCCATCAGGGGATATTGTGCCCGTCGTCCAGAAGGCGATTTTCGCCGTCGAGATGCCTGGGTACTTCTTCTCACCCTCCCTGCGAAGCAGAAAGAGGGCGCAAAGCGAGTCTTGCCGGGGGCAAGACTGCAACAAGATTGTATGGATTTTTCGCGCCATGTGGCACTCCTTCTTTTCAAAAATACTCTACTGATACCAGTGTGAAAACCATTTTTTCACAATTTCCTGATATTTTCGGGTATGTTCATCCATGTATAATTATACACTTTTTTATGGTTTTGTCAATATTTTTGCTACCGTCCAGCGCCTAATGCCCAAAGCCCCTAGAATCGTATTGACTTTTCTACTCCTTTCAGTTAAGATGCATTACCGAAGCTCAACAGGAGCTATTTTAATTATTATTAGTAGTATTCACGCACAGAGATGACTCGATCACTGAAAAAGGGACCATATGTTTATGAGCGCTTGCTCAAAAAAATAGAAGGAAAGAAACCGGAACAAGTCGGCATTGTTAAGACATGGGCGCGCGACAGTCAGATCTCTCCTGAAATGGTTGGGTTCACATTTGGCGTGCATAACGGTAAAGAACATATTGCAGTACTTGCTACTGAGGATATGGTCGGACACCGACTTGGTGAATTCGCTCTCACACGTAAGTTCGTGAAGCATGGCGGTAAAATGCAGAAGGAACTTGAGACGAAGAAGAAAGAAGCTGAAGCTGCTGCTGCAAGTGCTGCCAAGGCAAGTACAGAAGCTAAGAAATAATCTGAAACTACTATGGTCACAGCATCCCTAAAAAACTACAGACAGTCTCCACGCAAAGTTCGCATCGTTGCGGATCTTATTCGTGGCAAGCGTGTTTCTGAAGCACTTTCTCTTCTTACCTTCACTACTAAGAAGGCAACTGACCCTCTCGCAAAGCTCGTTCTCTCAGCCGTTGCAAATGCAAAAAATCTCAATATTGCAACTGAGAATCTTTTCGTAAAAGAAATTCGTGTAGATGCAGGCATTGTCCTCAAGCGTCAGATGCCTCGCGCTCGCGGTTCGTCATCACCAATCCACAAGCGTTCAAGTCATGTACATCTTGTACTTGATGAGAAAATTGTTGTAGATAAGAAAGCCAAGAAAATAGCAGCTCCAGTAGTAAAAGAAGCTGCAAAGGTCACAAAGGCAAAGAAAGTCGCTAAGACTCCTAAAGCATAATATTTAATCGTTTATAATTATCATGTCCCACACAGTTCACCCATTTGCACATCGCCTCGGTATCATCAGAGATTGGAAGTCTCGTTGGTTTGGCGTGAAAGATGCTTACACAAATGCATTAAGATGCGATATTGTTATCCGTGAGTTTTTGAAAGAAAAACTTCGCTCATCGTTTGTCAGTGTCGTTGAGATAGAAAGAAGTCCAAAAGCTCTCAAGGTTATCATTGAAACATCCCGACCAGGTATGGTTATTGGACGCAATGGGGAAGGTGCAACTAAACTCAAAGAACAACTTTTGAAAGAAATCGCTCGCAAAAAGCTTGTTGTGGGACAAGAAATCCGTGTTGATATTCGCGAAGTTCGTTCTCCAGAGTCAAATGCAGCTATTGTCGGTCAGATGATCGCCGAAGCTCTTGAAAAGCGTATGCCATTTCGCCGTATTATGAAGCAGACCATCGAAAAGGTTATGGCAAACAAAGATGTTAAAGGAGTTAAGCTTGAACTTTCAGGCCGTCTTGGCGGTTCAGAAATCGCTCGCGGTGAGAAAATGAAAAAAGGTCAGGTTCCTCTTCAGACATTCCGCGCTGATATTGATTACAACCACACTGAAGCTCGTATGACGTATGGTAATATCGGTATCAAGACCTGGATCTACAGAGGGGAGGTCTTTAAGAAAGTTCAGCCAAAGTAATTTTAATACACTACTATGTCAACGCTCGTACCAAAAAAAGTAAAATACAGAAAGTGGCACGTTTTTCGTAGAAATGCGAACAAACCCGCCGTATCAACCCGTGGAACAAAAATTTCTTTTGGCTCTTTTGGTTTGAAAGCGATGTCAGATGGAAGAATCCGTTCTAACCAGCTTGAAGCAGCCCGCAAGGTTATTGCTCGCGCTCTTGGAAAGACAGGCAAGTCTTGGATTCGTGTTTTCCCCGATATGCCATACACACAGAAGCCGGCCGAAGTGAAAATGGGTAAAGGAAAAGGAGATGTGCAGGGTTACTGCGCTCAGGTTTTTCCTGGAAGAGTACTTTTTGAAGTAGACGGTATCGGCGAAGTAGAAGCTCGCGAAGCTCTTCGTAAGGCGGGAACAAAACTTCCAGTCAAGACTAAGATACTTGCACGCGGCTAATATTTTCCTTCCATTATTATGAAAACAAAAACAGATTTTAAAAAAATAGACGCAACAGAATTAGCTCGATTGCTTACTGAGAAGCGCACAGCGCTCAAAAGTTTCCTCCTCGGCACATCCGGTTCAAAGGTTCGTAATGTGAAAGAGGGTGGGATTCTCCGTAAAGATATCGCTCGCATATTAACAGCCCTTGGTCGCGCAACTGAATAAATCAATCACTATGGAACAGACACCAACAAACAAAACAAGAAGAATTTTGACTGGCAAAGTGGTTTCAGAAAAAATGAAAGACACTGTCGTCGTTCTTGTTGAGACTTTTCAAAAAGCGCCAAAGTACGGTAAGTACTTGACCAAAGGCAAGAAATTCAAAGCTCACAATCCTGGTAATACCAAACATCTTGGTGAGACCGTTAAAATAGAGGAGTGTAAGCCGATTTCAAAAGACAAACACTTTAAGGTTATTTAAAAAGCGAAGCGATATAAATAACCTTACCCTGTTAAATATCCGCTCAGGGCGGATCCCCATCAGATGGGATTTAACAGGGTGATGATTTTAAAAAATTCGTTTCACTCATTAATAAAATCAATCATGATACAGCCACGTTCAATCGTAAAAATAGCAGATAACTGCGGAGGCAAGATAGGCCGTATTTTCAAGGTGCTTGGTTCATCCAAGAAGCGCTATGCAGAAATAGGCGAGCTTGTCGTTCTTTCCGTACAGAAAGCAGAGCCACGAAAGCAGATAAAGAAAAAAGATGTTTTGACAGCTGTTGTTGTCCGTCAGCGTAAGCCATTCCGCCGAAAGGACGGATCGTATGTTCGTTTTGACGAGAACGCAGTCGTTATTGTCGAAAAGACAAAATTGGAACCAATTGCAGGACGCGTGTTCGGTCCAATTCCTCGCGAGCTTTCAGAAAAAGGTTTTCAGAAAATTGTCTCACTCGCACCTGAAATCGTTTAATATAACCTACCTACCACTATCATGAAAATCCGAAAAGGCGACAATATTATAGTGCTCGCAGGAGCAGACAAAGGAAAGACTGGCGTTGTCGCCAAGGCTTTTCCTGCTTTACATAAAGTTCTTGTTCAGGGAGTGTGCGTTCGCAAGGTGCATGAGAAAGCTCGCAAGTCTGGCTCAAAGGGTCAGATTATTGAGAAGAGTATGCCCATCAATGTTTCCAACGTTGCGATCGTAGATCCAGAGACCAAGAAAGCAACACGTATTGGCACGAAAGTTGTCGGCGATGTAAAGAACCGTGTTGCAAAGAAAAGCGGTTCAACATTATAGAAATTTAAAGAGCGAAGCGATTATAAATTTCATACCCTGTTAAATATCCGCCTAAGGGCGGATCCCGCGAAGCGGATTTAACAGGGTGTAGATTTTGAAAAACTCGCAGACTCGCTAACAAAATCAACATGAAATTTGTATCCATTAAAGAAAAGAATGCAGATTCTTTCAAAGGTTTGAAAGATACTCTGGGTTATAAGAATATTATGCAGGCTCCAAAGCTTACGAAAGTTGTCGTATCTGTTGGCGTCGGATCTTTTAAGGACCCAAAGAAAAAAGAGCTCGCAGGAGACAGAATTGTAAGAATTACCGGACAGAAAGCAGTTGCTCGTGGTGCAAAAACATCCGTTGCTGCCTTCAAAACTCGTGTTGGAGACACTGTTGGTTACCAGGTTACACTTCGCGGTCAGAGAATGTTTGATTTCCTTGATCGACTTGTAAACATCGCACTTCCTCGTACAAAAGACTTCCGTGGCATTCCTACTACATCTATTGATGAAATGGGTAACTACACTCTCGGTATCAAGGAACATGCTATTTTCCCAGAAACTTCAGACGAAGATATCAAAGATATCTTTGGTCTCGCAGTCACTGTTGTTACAACATCACACGATCGTGTTACGACAAAGGCCTTCCTCGAATTTCTCGGATTCCCATTTAAAAAAGAAGACGTTAAAAAATAGCACCGCTCGCGGGTATCACCTGCTGGCGTAACAAAAAACGGCACCCTCTGGGCGCCGTTTTTTTGTTTAACTACTGAGACTAAGCTCCCAAATTCTTTTTTTGTGTTACAATTATATTCATGAATTCGCACTCTCGACATTTTTATATTCTAGTTACCGTAGCGATGCTCTGTCTCATAAGTGCGGGGTGGGCACTATCTGGTTTTTCAACCTTAGATTTTTCACATGGTCAGCGTTCTCAAGTTGTGAGTGCACTTTCAAAAGGGGAGAGTGTTCGGTTCGAACACGTTTCCTCAACGTGTCAGTATGTTTCGGTGTTTTCTCATGGAACAAATGTTTCGTGTGAGGGAGATCCTTCATATGAACGTACAATTTCTCTTATTTCTCCAGTAGAAATTATGTCCAATAAGCCATTTTTAACAATAATTCGCTTTGGAGAATCGCCACGTGGGCGGGTGGTCTCTCAGGATGGAGTTATACGCATAAAGAATGTGATTGAAAAATCGGAATTACTATTCCAGGATTCAAATCTTATCACGCGTACACTCTCAACTGGCGAAGCAACTGCTTCTGGTAATGAAGATGTGTTGGTCGCTGTTTCACTTCTCTGGAGAACAGAGGATTCAAGTATTATGCAAACTGCTCTCTTTAAAGCTTCTTTTGAAAAGAGGGGAGACATTGGTTTTTCAGGCAATCGCATGACCGCTTCTGTAGGTGTTGTGGCAGAAAGGGCTGTTAATGAGCTTGTACATCTTGGAGGTCTTCTTGAAACATCATTAAGTAACGTACCCTCGTTTTTCGATACTTTTGTGAAAGAAACTCATAATACTGCGGCCGTAATATTGGGAATTCAGTCAAAATAGGATAATTCTTGAAAACCAGCCCCATTTGGGTCTGGCGAGGCTGGTTTTCATTGACTTTTCTCAATCTTCTTGCTAGTATTCTATCCAAGCTTTTACAGCTTAGTTATTGCTTTGCGCAGCCAGAGCTATGGACAATTCTGTCCATTTCCACGCGAGTACGGCAATACAACACGTTTGTGGTTTGTGAGAAGTCCGAAGGAGTCTGTTTTAGAATCTAATGCCTTGAAAAAATGCCCAAATTTCGTGCGAAAATCACGAAATTCGACGAAGTATGTCGAGACCTATTGAGGAGAAGTGAGTGATTTGGAGCCGAAATTTGGGCATTTTAGCAGGCAAGCTTTACGTTAGTATTGCTTAGCGATTAGATTCTAATCAGACTCTGGGGTTTCTTTAATTTATGTGTACTGCGAAGTATGCATAGAATCATGTATTGCAAGCGTCATTATTTTTTATTAACAAAATTATACGATGGCAAAGACATCAGTTATAGTCCGTTCACAAAAGAAGCCGAAGTTTTCAACGCGAATCGTTCGACGTTGTTTTAAGTGTGGCCGTAAGCGCGGATATATGCGCGACTTTGATTTGTGCAGAATCTGTTTTAGAGAGCTTGCAAACCAAGGCGTTATTCCCGGTGTTAAGAAGTCATCATGGTAAAATAATATGAGCGATCCAATTGCAAATATGATAACAAAGCTCAAGAATGCAGTAGTTGCAGACAAGCAAACTGTATCTATTCCGTTCTCTGAGATGAAGTGGGCGATTTCAGAACTTTTACGTAAAGAAGGATATGTCAAATCCGTTGCCAAGAAAGGCAAGAAAGTCACAAAGACTATAGACATTGAATTGATCAACGGTGAACATCCAGGTATAAAAAATGTAGAACGTGTTTCTCATTATTCTCGAAGAGTTTATACTGGTGTTCGTTCTGTGTTTCCTGTAAAGCAGGGCCAAGGTACACTTGTACTTTCAACACCAAAAGGCATTCTTACTGGCACTGAAGCACGTAAAGCAAAGGTCGGAGGCGAAACATTGTTTAAAATCTGGTAATTACACTACTATGTCAAGAATAGGTAAGAAAATTTTAGCAATTCCTCCGAAAACCGAAGTTATTATTACGGGGAATGTTGTTACTGTGAAGGGTCCTCTCGGGGAACTTAAGCGTGAATTCCGTCCTGAAATTACTGTTACTAACGAAGCAGGGGCTATTACGGTTGTTCCAAAGAAACTCACACTTCAGACAAAAGCGCTCTGGGGAACTGTTGCATCACACATCAATAACATGATCGAAGGTGTTAACAAGGCCTTTGAAAAGCGTCTCATTATTGAAGGTATTGGTTTCAAAGCTGATGTTAAGCCAACAGAAATCATTTTGAGTCTTGGTTTTTCACACACAATCAAGTTGCAGATTCCACAGGGACTTAAGGTTGTTTTGGATAAAGGTATCCTTTCAATCTCAGGTGTTAACAAAGATATGGTTGGAGAGTTTTCAGCAAAGATCCGTTCGTTTAAGAAACCTGAACCATACAAGGGAAAGGGTGTTCGATACGAGACAGAAGTTATCCGTCGTAAGCAGGGTAAGAAGACCACATAAAAACTACTATGATTACTACTACACAGAAAAAAGCAGAACAACGAGATCGTCGTCATGCGCGTATTCGCTCACGAATCACGGGTACCGAAGCACGTCCACGTCTTTCTGTCTTCAAATCAAATCGTTTTATGTATGCGCAGGTTATCAACGATGAAACCGGTACAACACTTGCAGCAGTCTGGACAAAAGCGGTAAAAGGCAAGAACTTTATGGAAAAAGCTGCGGCAGCTGGAAAAGAAATTGCTGATAAGGCAATGGCAAAGGGTGTCACTCAGGTTGTCTTTGATCGCGGAGGTTTTAATTACATTGGCAAGGTGAAAGCTTTTGCTGATAGTGCTCGCGAAGCGGGGCTTAAGTTCTAAACTATTATGGATACTCAAGAAAATAAAACAACAGCACCAACCGTACCTGCAACACCTGCAGTAGCCGGTGCAGCAGCTCCACGAGGTGGGGTAGGCAGTTCCAGACCTCCATTCCGCGGAAGTAATCGTGGAGGTACAGGAGCAACAGGCTCAAGCTTCGGAGACAAGCGTGGCGGACCTCGCCGTGGCAACTCTTCAGCACGCACTCCAAAACCAAAGCCAGAATTTGATCACAAAGTTATCAGTATCCGTCGCGTTACTCGCGTTGTCGCCGGTGGTAAGAGATTCAACTTCTCTGTCGCTGTCGTCGCAGGAAATCGCAAGGGTATGGTCGGTGTTGGTCTCGGCAAGGGTGCTGATACTGCACTCGCTATTGATAAAGCAATGCGTTCAGCAAAGAAGAACATGGTTACTATTTCTCTCACGAAAGACATGACCATCCTCCATGAAGTATATGCAAAGTATTCAAGTGGTCGCGTTATGATTATGCCTGCAAAAGGACGCGGTGTTGTTGCTGGTAGTTCAGTCAGAAACGTGTTGGAACTTGCTGGCATAAAAGATGTCGCAGGAAAAATTCTTTCACCAAGTAAAAACAAAATTAACATCGCGCGTGCAGCAGTCGAGGCACTCAAGGATCTTCGTATGAGAAGACAGCCAGCGGTAGTAGCAACCAAATAATCTTACTTCCATGCAGATACACGATATACAGCGAAAAACAAAGCTCAAGCGGTCCGTACAAGTCGGACGTGGAGGTACGCGTGGTAAGACTTCTGGTCGTGGTACCAAAGGTCAGAATGCTCGCGCCGGTCACAAAAAATATCCTGAAATTAGAGACGCTATCAAGCGCATTCCAAAGTTGCGCGGTTATTCATTTGGTACGTTCCAAACAAAAACAGTTGTTGTAAATGTTATTGCTCTTGAAACAGCTTTTGAAAACGGAGCAGTGATTACCCCTGCAATTCTCGCCGAAAAGAAAATCGTCATGATTCCAAAGGGTATGGCAGTTCCAGTAAAAATCCTCGGTGACGGCGAACTTTCAAAGAAGCTCACTATTACAGGATGTCTTGTTTCTGCAACTGCAAAAGCAAAGATAGAAAAAGCTGGCGGTACAGTAGAAAAATAATTATCAAGGTGCCGCGTGTTCCGCGGCGCTCTTGTTAAACCCTCTATTTAAAGTATAGTATATACATTATGAATACGATTTTTGCTAAACTTAGTTTGATTTTCAGGGATGCGGGCATTCGCCGTAGAATTATTTTTACTGCAGGTGCTCTCGTGGTGTTTCAGTTACTTGCCAATATTCCTATTCCAGGAGTTGACTTGATTCGTTTGAAGTCATTTCTTTCAAACAACCAGTTTTTCGGGTTGATTGATATCTTCTCAGGAGGAGGACTTTCCACTCTTTCTATTGTCATGCTTGGTGTTGGACCCTACATTACAGGTTCTATCATCATGCAGTTGTTGACGATGATGATTCCAAAGCTCAAGCAGATGTATCAAGAAGAAGGGGAGTTGGGACGCAAGAAATTTGCCCAGTATTCTCGTCTTCTCACTGTGCCTCTCGCGGTATTGCAGGGTTTTGGTTTTCTCACGCTTTTGTCCAGACAAGGAATCTTGGGTTCAGTAACAAGTTTTGATATGCTGATTAATATCACTGTTGTTGTTGCCGGCTCGATACTCCTTATGTGGATCGGTGAATTAGTAAGTGAATATGGTATCGGTAATGGTGTATCCATCATTATTTTTGCTGGTATCATTTCCCGCCTTCCACAGATGATTGCACAGTTTGCACTTTCTTTTGAAATGGCAAACCTTCCGATGTATCTTGGTTTTGCAGCTATTGCTCTTGCGATTATCTACAGTGTCGTGGTCATTACTGAAGCAGAACGACCAATTCCTGTTACGTATGCAAAACGTGTTCGTGGAATGAAAGTGTACGGTGGAGTGTCTACATATCTTCCATTGCGTTTGAACCAGGCTGGTGTTATTCCAATCATCTTTGCGCTTTCGATTCTTTTGTTCCCCCAGATGATTTCAACATTCCTGTCAGGTTTGAATAATCAGATTTTCCAGTCAATTGCTCGTGTGATTGCAAACTTCCTTGCAAACCAGTGGTTGTATGCAGGTGCATATTTTGCCCTTGTATTCCTCTTCACATACTTCTACACAGCGGTTACGTTTGATCCTGACATGATTTCAACAAACTTGCAGAAGAACGGTGCCTTTATCCCTGGCGTTCGCCCTGGACAGTCCACGTCAGAGCATCTTGCAAATACCATCACTCGCTTAACACTTGTCGGAGCTTTGTTCCTCGGCGTTATTGCGGTCCTTCCTCTTATTATGAAAGCTTTCACCAACAACTCAGCGCTTGCTATTGGTGGTACAGCCTTGCTTATCGTTGTGTCTGTAGTTATTGATATCTTGAAGAAGATTGATGCACAGGTGGCGATGAGGGAATACTAATCGTTCGAACTTTCTAAAAAAGAGCACACATAAAATCCTACTAGATTTTTGTTCAGTCTCGGCTACCCGCCTGCGAAGTCTCTTTTTAAGAAAATTCTCACTCCGGTGGAATAAGGTGTCCTAAAGGACTCATCTATTAAGATATGAAAACGGCGCCCTATGGGCGCCGTTTTTTGTTGTCCATCTTTGGGAGTAAAACCCCCGCCTTCAGGCGGTCCTTTTAAGATTCTGCTATACTACCACCATGAAACTGTATCGAGCAGGTCCTCACACTGTCTTTGATCTCAAATA